>NZ_ANBF01000119.1 GCF_000341025.1 Nocardiopsis salina YIM 90010
CGCTCACCACCAGCGGCAAGGTTGACCCGCAGCAGATCCTCGACCGGATGGAGGCCGACGATGGCAGCGTCCGCCGCCTCGCCTGACCCCGGCCCCCGCACCCCGGTGATCGTGGCCGCCCGCCNGCCATCGGCCGCGCGGGCGGGGTCTTCCGCGACACCCCAGCAGAGGCGCTCCTCGCCGGGACGATCACCGCCGTACTCGACGAGAGCGGCCTCCCCGCCAACGGCGTGGACGAGGTCGTGGCCGGCAACGCCGCGGGCCCCGGCGGCAACCCCGCCCGCCTCGGCGCACTCACCGCCGGTCTTCCCTTCCACGTGCCCGGCGTCACGGTGGACCGCCAGTGCGGGGCCGGCCTCGAAGCCGTCGTCCAGGCCTGCCGGATGATCGCCTCCGGGGCCGCAGACGCCGTGCTCGCCGGGGGAGTGGAGAGCGTCAGCACCGCACCCTGGCGGGCCGCACGCCCCGCCGACCGGGTGTCCGCGCCGGTCTTCCACGAGCGCGCCCGCTTCTCCCCCGACAGCGTGGGCGACCCCGACATGGGGGTGGCCGCCGAGAACGTCGCCCGCGCCCACGGCATCACCCGGGAACGCCAGGACGCCTTCGCCGCACGCAGCCACCAGCGTGCCGTCGCCGCACGTGAACGTGGCGCCTTCGACGCCGAGATCGCCCGGCTCGGACGCTTCGGCCCCGGCACCGACCGCGACGAGTGCCCGCGCCCGCGCGCCTCCGCAGAACGCTTCGCCCGCCTGCGTCCTGCCTTCGTCGAGGGCGGCACCGTCACCGCGGGCAACTCGTGCCCGCTCAACGACGGCGCGAGCATGCTCCTGGTCACGACCGCCGAGCGCGCCCGCGCCCTCGGGTACCTGCACGCGCTCGCCTTCACCGGTGCGGCCGCCGCGGGCGTGGACCCCAACCTCCTCGGGATGGGCGCAGTCGCCTCCACACACAGACTCCAGCGGCGGAACCCGGGGACGCAGCCCGCCACCGCGGACGTGGTCGAGTTCAACGAGGCATTCGCGTCGCAGACCCTGGCATGCCTGGACGAACTCGGCATCGACCCCGCGCACGCCAACGCCGACGGGGGAGCGCTCGCCCTCGGGCACCCCTACGGGGCGAGCGGAGCGGTGCTGGTCACCCGCTCCTACACGCAGCTTCTGCGTGAGGTCGAACCCCGCCCGGGAGCGACCGCGCTCGCGACGATGGCCGTCGCCGGCGGTCTCGGGGTCTCCGCGCTCTTCACCGTCACGGCGCTGCCCGCCTGACGCGCCCGGGGTGAGCTCGACCCCGACCGGGGTGCGCGGCGCCGTCGAGGACCTCCGGCGCGAGCACCTCGGAGGCGTTGAGGACCTCGACACCCAGCAGGCGCCCCTCGGCGTCGAAGTCGAGGGTGACCTCGCCCCGGCCGCCCGGGGTCGCGATCGAGTGGATCTGCTGTGCGGCCTCGCCCGGCGCGATCGGGCGGCCCAGCGTCACGTACGTCGGCGTCGTAGGTGAGTTCCATGCCGACCTCAGTACTCCAGGCAGAACGGGTGGCCGGCCGGGTCGGTGTAAACCCGGAACCGGTCGTCGGCGTCCTCCTCGACCTTGACCTTGCGCAGCGGGTGCGCACCCAGCTCCAGGGCCAGCCGTTCGGCCTCCTCGATGTCGTCGACCTCGACGTCGAGATGGATCTGCTGGGGACGTTCCGGGTCGGGCCACTCCGGCGGCCGGTGGTCGGGTGCGCGCTGGAAGGCCAGGCCCCAGCCCTCGCCGACCAGCACGTACACCCAGTCGTCGGAACGGTGGGAGACCTCCTTGCCGAGCAGACCGGCGTAGAAGCGCGCGAGGGCGTCCGGGTCGGGGCAGTCGAGGACCACGGAGTGCAGGCGTGGGTTCATGCCCCACAGTGTCGCACCGGGCCCCGACGTTCCACGGGGCTGACACCGCGGTGCGTCCCGCCCCGTTCCTCGGGGCCGACGGGTCACCGCCGGGCCACGACCGCCCGCGCCTGCGCCAGCAGCCCGGTGTCGGAGAAGACCCCCTCGACGTGGCCCAGCGCCTCACGCCGGTCGCCGTCCGAGCCCGCCGGGTCGAGCACCACCCCGGCCAGTTCCGAGGCGTCCTCCAGCACCCGCAGGCCCCGGTAGTACGTGAGCAGGTCCGGGTCGACAGAGTAGGCCCCGTACCCCTCGAGGAACCACTCCTGCTGGCGCCCGGTCACGGGCCGGTCCGCGAGCACCCCGCCGCCCAGGACGAACATGAGGTCGCGCTCGGCGGGTGCGAGCACGGCGTCGTCGAAGTCCAACAGCACCGGGCGTCCGTCCTCGGCCACCACGATGTTCCCGAGATGCGGGTCCGCGTGGCACGGTACGGAACGGGGCAGGTCGGCCCGGGTACGCAGCCTCGCGCCGAGGTCGAGCGTGCGCCGGTGCACTTTTCTGAGTGCGGGACGGTGGGCTTGCCACAGCTCGGTCAGGCGCGCAGTGATCCCTGAGGAGGACGCTCCTTCGAGCTCGGCGTCGACCTTCTCGAAGTAGTCGCCCCAGCGGCTCGGGTCGAAGTCCTCCCGCGGTACGCGTTTGTTCACCTGGCCCACGACGGGAAGCGAGTGCAGCGCCGACAGCAGTTGCCCGAACGCGTACCATCCCGGACGGCCGAGGGGAGTGTCCCAGGCGCTGTCGCCGTCGACCCAGCGTGTGACCGACAGGCGTGCGTCACCGACGTCGACCCACAGGGACCGGCCCCGGGTGGGCACGGGGGGCGGGGCGCTCCCGGCCCGGATCGCGTCGAGTGCGGCCGGCAGCACCATCCCCGCCGGGGAGCCGCTGCCGCTCCACTTGACCGCGAACCGCCGACCCCTGGCGTCCACCGCCTTCCACAGGGAGGCCGCCAGGTCCGCGCCCCCGTCGATCGGGGTGAGCTCCAACCCCTGCAGCTCGTAGTGCTCGCCGATCGCGGTGGTGACCTCGTCCGGGACCATGTTCCTCCTCGCACGCGTGCTCCGCCCCCGGGCCGGGGGCGGTCGGCCGCGCGCAAGGCACGGCCACCAGCATCGTAGGAGGTCGGAGCCGGGGCGCCGCCTGATTCGTTCGCTCTGTTCCGGACGCTCCGGAGAAGAAGGGACACGTCTGGAATGTGTGTGTTGTGCCCGGTTTCCCAGCGGTGGGGCCGGCGCCGTCCGTCCGGAAGTGGCCGGTGCCGGGGCCCAGGGGGCGCACCCGGGAGCGAACCCGGAAACCCCCGGCTGGGATACTGTCCGTCGCTTCTGCGACCTTGGGAGGACATCTTGGGCACGCCCGTGCGCACCGTCGACGTCGCCGTCATCGGTGGCGGCCCGGCAGGGCTGGCAGCCGGGTACTTTCTCCGGCGTGCAGGGGCGGACTGCGTCATCCTCGACGGCCAGGGCGACCCGGGCGGGTTCTGGAACGGCTACTGGAACGGTTACTGGGACTCCCTGCGGCTGCTCTCCTCGGCCGAGCACAGCTCCCTGCCGGGGTGGTCGATGCCGAAGGAACCGGGGCAGGATCGCCCGTCGGCACAGCACGTCGCCGGCTACCTGGCCGAGTACGAGCGCCGCCACGACCTGCCCGTGCACCGTCCGGTGACCGTGAACGAGGTGCGCCGGGCCGACGGTGCGCTGGAGGTGGTCGGTTCCACGGGGACGTGGCGGACCCGGCACGTGGTCAGCGCGACCGGGACCTGGCGGCGCCCCCACACACCCGACCACCCCGGCCGGGAGCTGTTCGAGGGCAGGCAGCTGCACACTGTGGACTACCGCCGCCCGGAGGAGTTCGCCGGGCAGCGGGTGGTGGTCGTGGGCAGCGGAAACTCCGCGGCGCAGCTCCTGGCCGAGCTCTCGGAGGTCGCGGACACCATGTGGGTCACCCGGCGCCCTCCCCGCTTCATGACGGACGACGTGTACGGTCGCGTGCTGTGCGACACGGCCACCCGCCGCGGCCCGGCCGGGGCNCTGGACGACATCGTGATGGTGCCGGGTGTGCGCCGGGCACGGGACCGGGGTGTGCTCGAGGCGCGGCCGATGTTCGACCGGCTCACCCGGACCGGCGTGGCCTGGGCCGACGGCGGCGAGTGGGCGGCCGACGCGGTCCTGTGGTGCACGGGGTTCCGTCCGACCCTGGGCCACCTGGACCCGCTGGAGCCGTTCGACCCCGACGGCGGGGTCCCCCTCGACGGGAACCGCTGCCTCCGGGAGCCGTACCTGCACCTGCTCGGCTACGGCGACTGGACCGGTGCCGCCTCCGACACGCTGCTCGGCGTGGGCCATGCCGCCGAGGCCGCCGTCGCCCCCATCGTCGAGGACCTGAAGACAGGGCAACGGGACGCCCCGGACGCACGAGGACCCGGGGTGCAAGTCGGGGAGAACGCGCTCTGACCTGGCTACTTACTGGCTGGGGCCGGGGTGGGACCCTGATCGAATCCGCGCGTCGGAAAGGATCGAGTGGACCACGGAGTCACGCCGCCGGTGTCGGTTCGGAGGGGGCCTGCGGATGCGGCCTTCCTCGGCTATGCCGGCGCGGTTCATCACGGCTTGTGAGGCGGGTTCTCGGGGGAACGTACGCCTCAGACGCGGGCACGCCGGAGCTGCTCGAATCGAGCCTCAGCAGATGCCGGGCGAACCCTGCCTCGAAGCGTCCTCAGAGTGAGGTCCTCGGCGTGCTGGAGGCAGCGGGGAGGCAGCGGAGCACACGCGGAGCACGGCAAGGGACCCGAACGCACGAAAACCCCGGGTCCGAACGGGTGGGAACGCGTTCTGACCTGGGGTTTTCCCTGGTAGGGCCCCGGGGGATCGAACCCCGAACCCGCGGATTAAAAGTTCCCTGGATACGTGCCGCCACGTGTCACCGCGTACCGTTTCGTGCCGATCCATCCGATCCGCGGTGTCGCCGGATGCCACCCGATGCCGCCCGGTGTCGTTTCGGTACGTAGCCACGGAGCACCAACGGAGCACACGCGGGCCGGTGGCGGTATCCAATGGCACCTCGCGAGGTACTCGTCGGACACCCTCCCGTGTTTCCCTTCTATATTCCACCAGGCCCGGGATTTCTTAGTTTCGCTAACAGTTGGCGAGACTCCTCCAGGTCTTCCTGGTTGGTGGGGTGCTCCTCTGCCAGGATTATCCGGATCTCTACAGCTTGAGTTGTGGAGTTTAGTGCTTCCTCGGTTCGTTCCAGATGTGACAACGCCACAGCTTGTTTATGCAGGGCAGCGGAGAAAATGGACTGATGGGAGTCTGGGTTTTCTTTCGTCAGAGTACGGAGGATCCCGACTGCGTGGTTTATGGCATCAAGAGCGCTCTCAGCATCCCCCAAGGCGCTTCGGCCAGTGGCTTGATTGAGTAGGGCTAAAGCGAGGAGAGAACCGTAGGCCGTGGGTCGATGTTTGGCCAGCGCCTCGTATAGGGGTACCGCTTGGTCGCTTGTTTCGAGCGCTTCTTCGTACCGGCCAAGGCGTCCCAGGTCGGCGGCTAGGCTGTTCAGAGCATGGGCCAGCTCGGGGCGGTATGCATCGGGGTTTTGTTGGTCCAGCTTGCGGCGGATGCTAAGCGATTGTTTGGTTGCACCAAGTGCTTCTTCATGCCGTCCAAGGGCGGACAGGCGATTGGATCTGTAGCTGAGTGATGCCGCCAGATCGGGGTGATGAGTGTTGGGGTTTTGTTTAGCCAAGCTGTGGAGAATGCTGAGAGCTTGGTCGTTTACATCGAGCGCTTGCTTTTCCCATTTCAGGGACGCAAGGCTAATGGATTTGCTGTGTAGGGCTATGGCAAGATTGGGATAGTGGGAATCGGGATCAATTTCGACCAAGGTTTGAAATATCCCGACTGCCTCGGTGCTGGATTCGAGTGCTTTTTTATTCTTTCCAAGTGCCACTAAATGGCTGGCTTTATTGTTCAGGCACTCGGCGAGACTGGGGTGGCAAATTCCGGGGTTGTTTTTATCTATAATGCGAAGGACGATGAGTGCCCGGTCGCATTCTTCGAGTGCTTTTTCGTATCGCCCCAGGGCCGCCAGGCGAGTGCCGTGATTTGTCAAGTATTTGGCGAAGGCGAGGAGATAGGAACCAGGGTTCCGGACTGCTCGTTCTCGAAGTGCGTCGACTACGCGTGCAGTCAGGCGTTCTGCCCACTCATCCAGGCGCTGAGTGAAGCGGGGGAGAGTATCGATGAGCTGTATGAGGATCTCGAGTGAGGTCTCAAGGCTATCTGTGATCTCCTCCAACGCTCGGATGAGCGGTCCAGGGTTCTCTAACTGGGTGCTGACCTCAATAACCGCTGGGGCCAACGTGCGAATGTGTCGTGTGCACAGAGCGGTCAGGCAGCCACTCAGGCAGGCCAGAGCGGAGTGTGCGGCCGCTCGGGCGTACAGGGTCACCAGACGTTCGGCGTCCGTCGTGGTGATGGTGTCCAGGTGCGCGTCGAACAGCCCGGGGTTGCGCTGGAGGCGTTGGCCGAGGAAGTACTCCAACAGCCGGTCGGGCTGAAGCTGTCCGCACACCCCAGGGCCGTCCGTGGGGTACAGGCCGGTGACCCACCGGCGGACCTGGTGTCTGCGGGCGGTGGTCTGTCCCTCCAAGACGGCCGCATCCTTTAGGAGCTGGTCTGCTCCCTCGATGCTGGTGGGCGTGAGGGCGAAGGCCAGGGCCAGCACGTCCCGCAGCGGTTGTGCGAGCTCGGCCTCTCCCAGGCTGTGGGCGGCGGCGGTCTGGTCCCAGTACCGGTACTCGTGGGCCAGCACCCGCCCCTCCACTGCACCGTCGGCGGTGACACTCGTGGAGGCTTGGCTTGCGTCGCATCCAGAAGGTCGGCCAGTGCGCGCATGTGCACACTCAGCACGGTGCCCCACTCGGAACCCGACAGGTCCGGCTCCGTCAAGTCGGCCGCGATCTGGGCCCAGTCGGCCGGCCCCGGTGTGCGGGCCGCCGGTAGAGCGCGGGCCAAGTGGTGCAGGGCGGTGCGGTACTCCCGGGCGCGCTCGACGGTGCGGGGCGCCATAGGTGGCAGGGCCAGTTGTTGGGTGATGTCGGCCAGGAGGTGACCGGTGGCGGTGTTGACTTGCTCCCACCACTCGCCCAGCGTGCGCACCAACAACAGCAGGCGGACGGGGGAACTGCCCGGGGGCCGGTCGCACAGCTCGAGCAAACGGACCAGTTGGGCGGTGCGGGTCTCGGCGTAGTCCAGCACCAGCAGCAGAGGGGCCGTGGTGTCCTTGATGCGGTCGAGCTCTTCGGTGGTCGCGTTGTCCCTGAGCCACAGGGTGGCCCACCGCCGCTCCTGGGCGTCGGGGCGGGCCAGGCGTGCGGTGAGTTCATGGCCCAGTCGGGTCTTGCCCTGTCCGCCGGGACCGTACAGCACCATGGCCGAGAGCGCCCCATCGTCACCGCACCACTGTGACAAGGTGTCCATCACCTGTTCGCGGCCGTGGAAGTCCACCACCCGGCGGTGCGCCTCCAAAAGGGAGGCCGGCGAAGGGCGCTGGTGTGGGCGCGGGCTGTGGGCAAGATGGGTGAGCTCGGCCGGCTCCAACACTTGGGACACACCGTGCTCGGCCAACACCTTCCGGAACCCCGGGTCGTCATGCAGGACGTAGGCGGGAACGATTTCCAGGGCGGCGTGGTCGCGGTGCTCGAGGTCGGCGGACACCACACCCACCAGCACTTGGCCGTCGCCACAGCGCATCGCTGCCCCGGACAGCCCCGCCCACAGCGAACGGCCCTGCTCCTGTTGTCGGAACCCGTGTTGGTGCCGGTTGGGCGGGTGGTCGCTCAGGTCCATCACGTGCCGGTGGTTGACGAAGTGGTTGCCCGGAGCGACCGTGCCCACCAGTTGCGCGGTCTCCACAGCCCGACCGTCGCGTTGCACCAGATCGGGAAAGCCCCACACCTCACAGAGCGTGCGGGGAGCGGTGGTGACCAGCCGCCCCCACCGAGTGGTCACCGCACGCTCGGTCCAGTCCGGGTCAGTGACCTCGACCAGAGCGGCGTCGTCAGGGCCCTTCGGGGTTCCGCGCCAGATGACTGCCCCGGTATAGGGCCGGTGGTCGGTAGCGGTGCGCACCCGTACCTGACCACCGACTTCGGGGACCACATGGGCGCCGGTCAGTACCAGGCGGGGGGCGATCACGTACCCCGAACCGTTGCTGGTGGGGGTGGTGATGCGGGTGATACGCGGGGCGGTGTCCACCATGTACTCCGGTTACCGACACAGGACCAACGGCTCAGACGGGTGCGGGCATCTCAGCGGGTGAATGACGGGGGCGGGGTGTCCTGATCGGTGTCGCGTCGGGTGCTGTTGATGGACACGTCACCGCCGGGGCGAGCGGCGTTGTGCGGGGTGAGAGTGAAGGCGACCTTGTGACTGCTGGTGCGCCCCGCTCCGACCTCGGCCTCGCCAGTGGCGATCCAGGCCGAGAACCCGCCCTTGGCCTTGGCGTCGGCTCGGAACTGGACCTCGAACTCCATCTGGATCGGGCCGACCTCGAAGGTCAGGTCCTGGCCCTGGGCCTGTTGGGCCGCCTGGTCGAGTTCGTAGCGCAGGGTCTGGACAGCAGCGGCGAGACGCAGTTCGTGCTCCACACGATCTCCTCAGAAGACGGGTTCCGATCACGGCCGTTTCACGATCGCAGAGCTCCTGCCGGGGACGTCTGGCTAAGCGTGGCCGCATGTGGCCACACCGTCGCCTGGTCTCGCCTCGGCGCCGCCTCCTTGCTAGGCAGGCTCTGCCTGCCTAGCAAATGGGTTCTGAAGCTTCGCCGAGCTCCACTCAGCGAATCGTCAGTCGAGGTCGAAGACCTCGGGATCGCGTGTACTGCTGTTGGTGAATACCGTTGCCCAGCGCTCTCGTGTGAAGCCGACGACCTTGGAAGCGTCGACGAAGGCGAAGCACGCCATACGCAGCCCTTCCGCGCCCCGAAAGCTCGTCCCATGCATCGTTGATCGATGAAACATTGTGCCGTCCAACAGAGTCGAAGACAGGTCAGCCGACGAGAGATCAGCATCCGCTACGAAAGCGCTTCGCATGTCGGCGCAAATCAGCGAAGCACGCCTCAGGCTTGCCTCCTCAAGGCGAGCGTCGGCGAGCCTGACACAGAGGGTTGTGCCTGCCGGGCACCTCGCGAGCGAACGCTGATCGATGCCCGCTCTCAAGCGCTCCACTCGTAGGAGAGCACGACGGAGTCACGCCAGTCGGCGTCGGTGCGGAGGTGCCTGCGGATACGGCTTTCTTCGGCCATGCCGCCGACGCAATTCCTAACGACTTGCCAAGCGGGGTTCTCGAGGGATCGTGCGACCCAGATGCGGGCGTACCGGAGCTGGTCGAACCCGAGCATCATCACCTGCGTGCGGCGCGGGAGCGCACAGCACCCTGCCATTGAGGCTGGTCTCAACGCCCTGGGCCTGGTGGCGCACCGGCAGCAAACCCCGACCGACTAGACCAATCGTGCTTCATTCCCTCAGCCTACGGCCATCCCCTTCGTCGTGAGGTTCCAGGATGCGGCGCTGCAGTGACGCAACTCCGCCCCGAATCCGGGGCTGTGGAAAACTCCGTTCCGCGACGACGGCGAGGTCGCCGAGCTGATCGGGACGTTTTGCTCGCTGGGTTCTTCCCTGTTCACCACTTGTGCCGGCCTCGCTGCTCGCCCCGACCTTGACCGCGGACGGCAGCCGGCCGAGGAGACCGTGAGCCTGATAGTCGAGACAGCCGTGGAGGACGTATAGCCGACCTCCATGCGTCCCACCCAGAGAGCTCACGGAGGCCAGCAGTGAACGGGCTTGGCCCGGAATCCCTAGGCATGGGGGTTCACGGGGAACCGCGCCCCATTAGGGTCAGTGGTCCGCCTCGGTCAGGCGCTTGATCACCTCTCGCGCATCCTCCTCCTTCAGCGAGAGCTGCAGGAGTTCGTCGTACAACGAGATGTAGCTGTGCACATCGGGAGTCTCGGAGACCGTCACTGGTTTGGTGACCGTGCCGATGTGCACCAAAGAGTCGTCGAAGATCGTGAACTCGTGCGGCACAACCGGCGAAGGCACATCATCGGGCAGAATCGCGATCTCGATCGTCCGGTACGTGGACAGGTGAAGCAGCCGCTCGTACTGAGCCACCATCAGTGCAGGTGAACCGAAGGAACGCCGCAGAGCACTCTCCGTGATGACGAAGCCGAAGTTTCGGCCCCCTTCGAAGAGGATCCGTTGGCGCTGCATACGCAGAGCAATCCCCTCGGGGACCTGTTCGGGCTTGATGGTCGGGCTGGCTTTGAGGACCTCTTCCGCATATTCCGCCGTTTGGAGGAGGCCGGGTAGCACGACGAGATGGTAACCGCATCGCTTTCGGGCCTCGTATTCCCGGTCCCTGATGTAGGTCTGCCGGGGCTCCTGCTGTGCCTCGGTCTGCTACCGGGTGAGTTCGCTCATCGATGCAGGCCTGACCCCGCTCGTCGCGACGCCGTTCCTTGCCTGCTGCGGGCCCTCAACGACGATCTTCGTGGTGGGCCGCACGCGCAGGACGCTGTTGCCCGTCGTCGGGAGGGCCGGCCAAGTCCAGGCCACGCCGCCGGAGCGCACCCAAGGGTGAGGCCAGCTTCGAGGCGGGCGCCCACGCCGTGGCCGGGGCCGGATACGCAGGTCCTCGAAGAACCGCGGATGAACACCCACGCCCACTGTCGGCGACAACCGAGAAGGTCTCTCACAGGCTACCCGCCCAAGGAGTGCAGCCGTCGCAGACATCCGCCACCGGTCAATGTTCCGCGCACACTTCACCTGTGGGTATGAGTTGGGAGCGGGCCACCTGTCGAGCAGTTGCAATGCTGCCTACGTTCGCCGGGCCGTGGGTGAACTGAGGATCTGATTGCTTGCCAACTGGCGCAAGCCATGATGAAGATGCGACATCCTGCGGGGCCGAATGTGGCCGGGACCGGTGTCTGCAACGCGGGTGCGCCCGGATTGACTAGATCGGATATCACCACATTTCTGACGCCTGAGGGGTTCCGACGTTACAGTGACGGCATGGCTGACCCACACCCCCGCCGCGACTCCGTCCTCTCCCCGCCCCAGGCGCGCCGGATCGCGATCGCCGCACAAGGATTCACGGACCCACCCCCCTCGGGCACGCCCAACCTCGCCCACTTGGGACGGGTCTTGGGCCGAACGGGCCTGCTCCAGATCGACAGCGTGAACGTTCTGACGCGCAGCCAGTACTTGCCCGTGTTCGCGCGTATGGGCGCCTACGATCCGGCACTGCTGGACCGGGCCGCCACCACCGCCACCGGTTCGAGCCGAGCCCGTCTCGTCGAGACTTGGGCGCACGAGGCGAGCTTGGTGCCACCCGCCACCCGCCAGCTGTTGCGCTATCGCATGGACGCAGAGCGGGAACGGGAATTCGAGATGGATCCCCATGATTTCGGGCTCGTCGACAAAGTCATAGCAGAGATCGAGCACATCGGACCGGCCACGGCACGGGAAGTAGAGGAGGCGCTCTCCCACGACGCGCCTCGCACCAAGGAGCACTGGGGGTGGAACTGGTCCGAGGTCAAGAAAGCCCTGGAATACGCCTTCCGGGTCGGTGACCTGTGCTCGAACGGCCGCAATTCCCAGTTCGAGCGCCGCTACGACCTGACCGAGCGGGTCCTGCCCGCCGAGCATCTGAACAGCCCGCAACTGGGCCCGCAGGAGGCCGCACGCGAACTCGCAGCAATCGCCGCCCGCTCCCACGGCGTGGCGACAGAGCAGTGCCTGCGCGACTACTTCCGGCTGCCCGCGCGTCTGTCCAAGCCGGCCGTGGCCGATCTGGTCGACTCCGGCGAACTCGCCCCAGTCACTGTGCAGGGCTGGAACCGTCCCGCCTACCTGCACCGGGACGCCCGGGTACCGCGTTCGGTGAACGCACGGGCCTTGCTGAGCCCCTTCGACTCCCTGGTGTGGACCCGCGGCCGCACAAAGGACTTGTTCGGATTCCGCTATCGGTTGGAGATCTACGTGCCCGCGCACCAGCGTGTGCACGGGTACTACGTGCTGCCGTTCCTGCTCGGCGAGGATCTGGTGGCCCGAGTGGACCTCAAAGCCGACCGTCGGGCGGGGGTCCTGCTGGCCCAACGCGTCACGCTCGAGCCCGAGGCTCCCGACGAGACGTTGCCCCAGCTCATCAAGCAGCTTGAAGAGATGGCCGCGTGGCTCGGCCTGGAATACGGCGTCTCCGGTCCGGGCCTGGATGCTCAGATGAGATCCACCGACGGAAAGTAGCTTCGAACCTGCGTGCATCCCGTCGGAAGTGGCGTGTGCCCTCGAGCAAGGTCGAGCGGTTTCACCGCACCTTGCTCGAGGAATGGGCCTACGCCCGGTTCTATACCAGTGAGGATCAGCGCCAGGCGAACTATCCCGGTGTCCCGGATCGGTACAACTACCATCGGCCCCGCACCGGGTACGGAGGTCGGACTCCAGCCGTCCGTGTCACCAACCTGACCGAACGACACACCTGAAATGTAGGTTTCGTGTATCAAGAGGGCAGCCCTGACCTGCAGTGATAGGCAAGATGCCATCACTAGCCCCTGAGAGGATTCCCTGGCCTTCTTCGACAGCTGCCGCCTCGCGCCGCGCTGATCCGAGGGTCAGGATGGAGCGCCCCGATCGCCAGCGAGGAACGAACGACCGTTGACCCCAGTGAAACCGTGGCACTCCTAGTACTCCAGTTGTAGATCCGGTTTGTCATGGTTCTCGGGCGGCCTGTCTGCGGTAATGGCACTGGCGGGCCACGGCTTGGTGCGAGCGTCTGAACAGTGACCAGCCCAGCACGTGCTCGGTATCGGGCTCTTGGGCGGACAGAGCGTTGAGCAGATGAACGATCTCATTGCAGGTCAACGCGACCAAAGCACTCGAAGACGGGCTCTGTTTGCGTCCCTGGGCGGCGGCCATGGCCGCCACGAACGCATAGGCCAGCATCGAAAACAGGCTCCACCGGTGCCAGGAGCACCAGGTGCGCACCTGGTGCTCGTCCAACCCGGCCAACCCCTTGCCCTGCTGGAAGCCTTCCTCGACCGCCCACCGGCGCCCGGCAACAGCCACCAAACGTTGAAGAGGCACCGCCTGGGGCGCGTAGCACCGGTAGAAGGCCAGCTCACCGCTGGTGCGGTTGCGGCGTATCAACACCCACCGGTGCCCCTCGGGGCAGGGCTCGGCCTCAATGAGGGCCCACTCGTAGAAGCGTTGGCCTTTGGCGCCGCTACCGGCCGAGCGCTTCTGCCAGGACTGGCGGGGCAGGAGTACCGCCAGCTCACCGACGCTGGTCGGCCGGCGGGGTAGCAGGATGCGCTCGGTGCGCGGCACGGCCACCACGTAACCGATCCGCTGTTGCTCCAGGGCTTGGCGCAGAGGGGGATTTTGGCCGTAGACCTCATCAGCGGTCACCCACGTCGCTGGGGTGCCGTTGGCCTGGGCGGCGGTGATCATCTGCTGGGCGAGTTCGGGTTTGGTTGCGAAGTCCACGTGGTCGGGGACCCCGGCCGCCTGGAGGCGCTGGGGCTCCTGGGTCCAGGCCTGGGGCAGGTAGAGGCGGTGGTCGATCAGGGCGTGGCCTGCGCCGGTGGCATAGGCGAGGTAGAGGGCGACCTGAGCGTTCTCGATGCGGCCGGCGGTTCCTGTGTACTGGCGTTGGACACCGATGGTTGTGGTGCCTTTCTTCAGGTCGCCGGTCTCGTCCACGACCAGGACCGCATCCTGTTCTCCCAGGTGGGTGCGGGCGTAGGTGTGTAGGTCGGCGATCAGGTCTTCTTCGTCCACTCTGGCCCGTGCCAGCAGGTGTTGGAAGCGGTAGGGGCTGGTGTGGCCGGCGTGTTCGGCCAGGGTCCAGCAGTTCTTACGCGCCAGCGGGGCGAGCAGGCCGCGTAGGAGGTCGCCGACGGTGCGGCGGGGCTCGGGTCGGGCCAGGCCGGGGGAGATGGTCTGGATCAGGTCGTTCAGCCGGTGTGGCCAGCGTCGTGCCGCTACGCTGAGTTCAGCGGCCACCGCCGGGTTCTTCGTTGTCTTCACAACCATCGATGATCACGCGGTGGCCGTCTGTGTGTCCGGTGAATCCCCAGATCAGCAGCTTGCCGTGCTGCCATCTCAGACATATGGGTTCAGGCCAGAGCAAACCGGAACTACAACTGGAGTACTAGGCTGGCGGAGAAGACCCCTCGACAGGTTCTGTATAAGACCGGCGGGAGAAGACCGTGCGGCTCGCGTGTCATGCGCGACGCGCGTTCAGACTGATATACGCGGGTTGGCTACCCCAGGACGGACTGCTTCGGCGGGAACGAGGCCGTGCCTCTAGAGATCGAGCGTGGCCCGCACGGAGGGCTGCTCACAGGTGTCTCGCGGATCGTTCCTCACGCGGGCTCCGTAGGCGTCCTCCCACCGGTCGGTTTTTGGAACCGGGGCTCATGGCTCCAGCACGGCCAGGCTCCAGCACCACCCGGCCAGTTCCCCGGCTACAGCCACCATGGTCACCGAGGGTTTCTTGCCGCGGGCATCGAAACGGGCCCAGCGCCGGTGCAGGCGGTGGTTACATGCACGGACCCGGGACCGGATCGGGCCGGAGCTCGCTCCCACCGTTGGCGCATCTCCCGGGTGGCGTGCCGGTGAGCACGGCGGTGGTGCCAGGTGGCCTTGACCAGCAGACGGCGCACATGCGTGTGTCGTCCTGGTGATGGGCCCCTGAACCCCGATGGGCTCCGGACGGGTGTTCGCTGGGCACCCCCACATACACGCCGATGCTGGAACCGGTAAATCGTTGCCAATCGCCGATCTCGGTGGCCAAACCGAACGCGGTAACCGTAGAGATCCCGCGCAGGCACCGCAGCCGGTTCACCACCGGACCCATTCCACCCGCCCCGGAGCCAGGTGGCAACGGCATAGCAGTCGAACAGGCTCTCGAAGTAGCAGCTCGACCCAGCCAAGTGCCTCCGCCATCGGCAGTCACACCCGCAGGAACCAGCAAAGACGTGGGTACCGGTCTCGGAGTTTGACTGAACGGGCGACTCGTTGCCGCCGCGTATGAAGGCGGTTCCATTGGCGCCGACACCAGCCAGAACTCCTGCGATCATCTCGTGGAGATAGCAGGTTGGGAGTGCGCTCTCGTTCAGTTAGCCCGTTGCGGAATCGGTGGTCAGGCCGTCGTGGGTGTGCAATGCGGAACGATAACCGTTGACCGGGCAACTGGAACAGGGCAACGCTGACCAGCGAAAACCCAAACTTTGCGCAGCATTAAAGTATGTACGCCGACCAGACATGAATATATAACCACAAGTTCACTTCCTGTCCGGATCCGGCCACAATCTTGACCGACAAAAAGGGCGCTCCTAGGATCTCTCCCTGTGCCCTTCTTACGGACAGGGAACAGGAAGTCTCCAGATAGAAGCAGGCCGGATCCCACAAAGTGAAAACGGACCGCGATAAACTGGAACGACGTTTGTCCAGCTAGGGCTATTGCGGTGTGCTGGATAACGGCCATACCCTGAACTGCCATCCCTTCGCACGCCACACTGATAGCCAGTGTGCTTTCCTAGGCCGAACCTAGGATGGTTGATTCGGATCAAAATCCCATGATCTTTCCTGTCCACGCCCCCCAATATGCAATGAGGCAAAGATATGGAATCTAACACCCAATTTCAACAGAAGATCTCAGACGACTTCGCAGCATGGGCGCGCGAATCGGTTGGCTCACGTGCAGACCGCCAGCACAGCCTTCGTGAATTCGATATCGAATCTTGGCGGTACCTGAGTGAACGTGGTATTTGGCGGATCGCGGTTCCCGCAGAACTCGGTGGCGAGAACAACACCTGGTGGGACTTCATCGCGGCTTTCCAGGGTGTAGCACGAGGCGGACGCGATCTCGGGTTTTGTCTCTCGATGGTCGCCCAGGCGGGCCTTATCCGAGCCTTGGTCAGACAGGGCACTCCCGAACAGCAAAAAACCTGGCTTCCCGGCCTTCTGAACGGCCAGGTCAGCTCCATGGCACTGACCGAGGAGAGTGGCGGATCCGACATCAGCAAAATGGCTGTGACGACTGGTCCACACGACGCTCTACTGTCAGGCACCAAGGTCCACATCACCAATGCGCCTGTCGCCGACGTGATCCTCGTGCTCGGGCGCAGCGGCGATTTGGAGCCCAAGGCGAACGCTACGTTGTTCATGGTCGATGCTTCAGATCCCAGGCTGCTTCGCGGCCCCGCCGAGACGATGTTGGGAAACCACACGAGCCCCACTGGCCGGCTCGACTTCGACGGTGTTCCGATCGCTCCCGTCAACGTGCTCGGCGAGCCCGGCAACGGGCTCCACCTCATCCACGAGATCATCGCCTTCGATCGGTTGCTCTACGGCATGCTGGCCACGGCTTACCTCGATCCGTTGATCGATGACCTCCTGAACTTCGTGCACGAGCGCAGGGCGTTCCACGCCGTGCTCGCTGACCATCAGTACGTCCAGGGCCGCATCACTGACATCAAGTTCGCCGTGGAAAGCACGCGCGGGATCTCGCGCAGTGCGATGGAGGCGGTTATGTCGGGATCAGCGGACGCGAGCCTGTTGTGCTCGATCGCCAAATACCAAGCCGCCGAATCCCTTCGGACGGGCACAGAGAACGCGCTTCGCATATTCGGGCATTCCGGATATGAGGAGGGATGGGTCTCCCGCTCGGTGCGCGACGCCCTGGGGGCTGTCATTGCAGGTGGCACGGCAGAGATGCAGAAAAAGAATGCATTCACCCAGATGGTTGCCCTCCGCTGAACCATGACATGAATTATTCACTCCACTGAAAGGGATTCATAATGCCAAAGATTATTGTAGCCAACGTCGACAGTGACGCCATGTGCGGGACGGACATGCCTCCCGAAATCCATGCCCTCAGCTCACTGTGCTGCTGCCGCCTCATCGTCATGGCGGAGGATGAGGATCTCGTAGTCCTTCCGCATGGCGTCTCGGACGCCTTCCTCGACTACGTGAACGAGTTGCTGGGCCGCAACCTGTCCAGGGACAACGTCATCCTGCCGCGCAACGCTGAGTCCGAGCAGATCATCCTCAATTTCGACTCCCTAAACGACGGTACGGTCGAGCGCCGCATCCGTGATCGGGTTGGCTCGGTCAACGGATGGAGCCTGGAAGCCTATTTCCTCGACCGTGCCGCGGTCACGCTGGCCCGGTCCCTGGAATTGGACATCGATCAACTCAACCCCGACTTTCTCCAGTCCGGCGGAGCCGAGACTTACAACAGTAAGATCCTCTTTCGGCAACTGGCCGACGTGTGCAACACCCCGGTCGCCGAAGGCCGGATCGCTGGCAGTGCAGCTGAACTCGCCCACGCAGTCGAGAACCTCATCGCACGCAACGGTCGTGTCATGGTCAAGCAGGACACCAACTCCGGTGGAGCCGGAAATGTCGCTGTGACCATGCACGGTGAAGACGAGTTGACCGGCGCGAGCCGTGTGGTTCCGGTGAAGGAAGGATTCGACTCCGATAAGTTGGCAGCCTCGCTGTGGCCCGAGGTTGCTGTGCAACGCAACACCCGTGTTGTCGTCGAGGTTTACCATCCGTCGACCATGGTGTACTACAGCGAAGTCTTCGTCACCGGTGGCAGTGAATCACCCCGCGTCCTCAACTTCGGCGAGATGCGGATGGAACCGACCTTCATCGGTTTGGAAATTCCTCCCAAGCGGCTCAGCGAGTTCCAACTGGCCGACATGATCGCTCACAGCACGACCCTCGCGTCGGAGGCGGGGCGGCGTGGGTTCCGCGGTTACATGAACATCGATTCCATTGTCACCGTGGAGGGCGATCTGCTGTTTACCGAGGTGAATGGTCGTATGGGCGACTGCACTCACCTCGACTACCTGGCCCGTCGACTGGTGGGCGAGCGTTACGGCATCACCCATACGGTGCTGACTCGCAACTGGGTTCAGGTCCGCGACTTCACTGAGCTGGTGGATGCACTGCGAGCAGAGAATCTGCTCTTCGAGCACTCGAACCGAACCGGCGTCATCCTGCCCATCGAGGACATCGAACGTTCCGGCGTCATCGACTACATGGTGGTCGGCGACACTCCTGCGCACGCTCGGGCCTTGGAGGAGCAGACGGAGCGCCTACTGGCCGGATTGCGCGCGTGAACCCATCTAAACTCGATCGGCCATCCGCCGCCTAGGGAGGCCCGACCTTGACTGAACCAGACGACGACACGAATCAGAACATCAGCCAGGATTCTCGGAAACGCCCCAGAAAAGGGTTGGGCAGTTTGCCCGTCGAGATTCGCATCGTCATCCTTGCTGCCGGCGTCCTCAACATCGGGACGTTCGCGATCGCGCCCTACCTCGCCTTGCACATGCTCGGCCTGGACTTCTCCGCGTGGGAGGTCGGCGCCGTCCTGGCGGTGAACTTGGTGGCGGCTCGCTGTTTGCCTCTGATCAGTGGCATGATCGGCGACCGAACTCGGCACGTAGTCCTGATGCTCACGGGGCTGGGATTGCGAGGTGCTGCCTTCGCGGCTTTCGCCGGGGGCGATTCCTTCGGTTGGTTCTTCTTCTGCTCGGCGATGGTCGGTCTCAGCGGCGCACTGTACGAACCCTCGGCCAGCGCCATCATGGCCGGTCAGAACGAAGAAATCCGTAAACGCGGATTCTCCTTCCTCAACCAGGCCCAGAACATCGGCGCCGTTGTCGGACCGGGGATCGGTGCCCTGCTCATCGCCCTCGACGCCCATCTACTCTTCATCGCCAGTGGCGCCGTGACCGTGCTGTTCACCCTGCCCGTCTACCGTGTCCGCCACGCCCTGCGCACCGAGCAGACCCAGGAGACGGTCACCGGATCGCTCACGCGTGTCTTCAAAAACGGGTTGTTCCTGCGGTTCGGCCTCGCGATGGGGCTGTTCTGGGTCATCGACTCCCAACTCACCACGTCACTACCGATCTATGCCAGTGCACTGTCCGGTTGGGATGAGATGGCCGGTGCCGTGCTCGCTGTCAACGGCCTCACAGGTGTGCTGGCCGTGTTCGCTCTACGCCACCAGTTCGAAAAGCGTGCGGCACTCCTGTTGTCCGCAACTGGAATGACGGTGGTCGCCCTCTCCATAGGAGCGATCGCCTTGGTTCCGGCCCTGCTATGGCTGCTGCTGTGCGTGGTGCTCTACAGCATCGGCGAGACCTTGGTCTTCGTCTCTGCCGACATCTACATCGCCGAACTTGCCGACGAGAAAGACGCCGGGGCCTTCTTCGGTGGACACGACGTCTTCTGGGCCCTTGGTGGAGCCATCGGTTTCTTCCTCGGAGCGGCGAGCACGCACAGCCCGATGACGTGGGTAGGCCTGGCCGTGCTGCCCGCTCTGGCGGCCGTGCTCATCGGTACCAACGCCTATACCGCCCGTAAGAAAACTGTCCGGAACTGACCCTTCCGTGCAAGTTCGACTGCTGAGGCCATCGACGATCGAATGGGAATGGTCCCATGTCCAATCAGCCCCCTCATCACTCGCCACTTAAAACCGAATCACTCGACCTGTCCCTAGCGGGAAACGATCCCTCCCTCACCGCGGTATCCCACCTGACCGAACACACCCTGACCGCGCTCCGTGCAGGTTTGGTACGTCGAAGCGGTCCGGCTCCTGTCGGCGGCCCGGGGGACACCTCGAGCGAACTGGCCCGTCAGTGGCCGGATCCGCTTCCCCAACGGGGCATCGGCGCAGAGAAGGCCATCGACGCACTGCTCCCGGCCGTCGCGGCGGGTGCCGTGGATCCCTCGCACCCGCGATGCGTCGCGCATCTGCACGCGCCACCCTTCGCTCTGGCCGTAGCTTCCGACCTGGCGGCCGGCGTCTTCAATCCATCCCTGGACTCCTGGGACCAGGCAGGTGCGTCGGTCGACGTCGAAACACGGCTCTGCCGGTCCATCGCGGAACTCGTGCATTCCGATGAACCTGACCCCGATGCCCTGGTCACGACGGGGGCTACCGAATCCAACCTGGTGGCCATGCTTGTGGCCCGGGAGCGGTCTAAGTCCATGTCCGAGGGCGCTATGCCGGTGGTCTTCTGCGCCGAAAGTGCCCACCACAGCGCCCAGCGTGCCGCCTGGATCCTGGAGCTGGAGCGACCGAGGATCATTCCCACCGTTGAAGGCCGGATGGACACGCTGGCGCTGGATGCAGCTTTGGCGGCCGAATCCCGTCCGTGCTTGGTCATCGCTACAGCCGGCACCACTGACCGTGGCCGCCTGGACCCCCTCGAGAGCGTCGCATCCCTGTGCCGAAAGCACGGCGCCCGCTTCCACGTAGACGCCGCCTACGGCGGTTGCGCCCTATTCAGCGATCATCATGCCCATGCGTTGGCGGGGGTGGAGACGGCGGACAGTGTCGCATTCGATTTCCACAAGTTTGGAGGGCAACCACTCGCCGCGGGCATGGTCACCTTCGCCCGCAGCGAGGACACCGCTCTGCTCTCTGTGAGCGCCGACTACCTCAACGCCGATGACGATTCCGAAGCAGGACTGCCCGATCTCCTCGGCCGGTCCCTGCGCACCTCCCGTCGCCCCGACGCGCTCAAACTCGCTGTCACCCTGCTCGCGCTGGGCCGAGAGGGCTTGGGCGCCACGGTCGACCGGTGCTGCGAGATCGCTCGATCGGCCGCCCACCTCATCGACGCCGACCCGGAACTGACCCTCATGGAAGCACCCGAACTCAGCACGGTGCTGTTCCGTCCAGCGCTCGCTGATCGGGCCGGCGAACCCGCTGGTTCCCACATCACCGCCGAGATCCGTCGATCACTACTCGCCAACGGCGACGCTGTACTCGGCCGCGCCTCCCTGCCAGATCAGGAGCACACGCCGAAGGTCTGGCTCAAACTCACCCTGCTCAACCCCCACCTGACCACTCTTGAGCTGGAAGACCTTCTGAGCCTGGTCAAGTCGGCCACTCACCGGCCGTCCGCAGCCGCGGTCACCTGAGAACACCAGCTATACGCGGCACGGATGACAACCGAAAAGGAGACTCTTATGCCTACAGGCATTCTGCAACTCGGGTCATACATCCCCGACACTGCGATCGACAACGAGGACATCGCCAAATGGACCGGTGCATCGCCCGACTGGGTGACCGAGCGCACAGGCGTGCGCACCCGGTACTACGCGGATGCGAAGACGCCGACCTCTGAACTGGCCGAAAAGGCTGTGCGCGATCTGCTCGCCGATGACCCCTACACGGCCGAACAGATCGACCTGATCGTCGTGTCGACCTGCACCCCCGACCAACCGCAGCCCGCCACCGCCTCGCACCTTCAGCGGCGGCTCGGACTCGGCCCCACCGCCGGATTCGACATCAATTCCGTATGCACCGGATTCCTCTGCGGACTGACCTCCGCCAAGGGAATTTTGGAGACGAACGGGGGCACCACCGCCGTCGTGGTGGGCGCCGACAAATTCAGCTCCATCATGGACCGTTCGGACAAGAAGACCGTCAGTCTGTTCGGTGACGGGGCCGGAGCAGTGCTGATCGGGAAAGTCCCCGAAGGCTACGGCATCCACTCCACCGTTCTGATCGGAGACGGGGACACCGCAGATTTCGTCGGCGTCGACGCTGGGGGAACCTCGCTCCCGAACACGCCCGAAGCCCTGGAACAGGGTCGGGACAAGCTACAAATGCAGGGCCCACAGGTCAAGGACTGGGCCATGACGAACGTACCCAAGCTCGTCGACGAGGCATTACAGAAGAACGGGTGGACCACCGATGACGTAGACCGCGTCATCTTCCACCAGGCCAACGTGAAGATGCTCGATAAGCTCCTCGAACTCATCGGCATCGATCGCAGTAAAGCCCCCATGACAGCGCCCGACTTCGGAAACACCGCCGGCGCTTCCATCCCGCTCACTCTGCACCAATCGCACATCGAGCGCCCCCTACAACGGGGAGAGCGAATCCTCCTGGCTGCCGTGGGTGGCGGCATGACCGCCGGTGCTATGACGATGACGTGGTACTGAGAGGGGCTGCCATGCCGGAAACACCACTGATCGATCACGCCGAAGGCGTGCACATGGTAGACACCGAGGGGCGTATCTACCTGGATGGCTGCTCGGGAGCGATCAACGCCAACCTCGGCCACGGGCACCCCGAGATCACTACGGCGATTCATGCGCAGATCGACCGAGTGTGCTCGGCCTATCGCCGGCAGTTCGGCAGCTCCGCGCTGTCGGAGTTGAGCCGCGAACTCCGTGCCTTGGCTCCAGGAGAGTGCGCCTCGGTGCTGTACGCCAATTCCGGATCCGAGGCGGTAGAGACCGCCGCACGCCTCTCCCTCGCCTACCACCACGAACGAGGACGACCTGAACGCACACTCGTCCTCACGGAGGAACCGAGCTACCACGGCATGACAGCCGGAGCACTATCACTGTCCGGTCACCCCCTTCGTCGGGTGGGCATCGAAGCTCTACTCGACAACGGATCGGCCGGTCAGCGCGTACGGCCGAAGACCCCCGGTCAGCGCGCCGATGCACACGACTGGAACCGAGCTATCCAGGAAGCAGGCCCCTCAAGGATCGCTGCCGTCATTGTCGAACCCGTCGGCGGGGCGGCCACTGGCGCTGCGGTCCCCGACGCCGACACACTGCCTGCGCTGCGCGAGCTCGCCGACCAGCACGGATTCCTCCTTATCGCCGACGAGGTGATGACAGGGTTGGGACGTACCGGCACCTGGTTCGCTTCGGCAGCTGGTGGTGCCGTCGCCGACCTGATCGCGGTAGGCAAGGGATTGACTGCCGGGTACGCCACCATGTCAGCCGTACTCGTACAGGCCGGCCTGGAACGTGAGTTGCGTAGCCCAGCCGAAGATTACGTCTTCGGCCACACCATGGCCGGCAATCCCCTCGCTGCCGCCACATCATTGGCGGTCGTTCGCTACCTCCGCCGCGAGGACATCACCGTACGCGTCAAAGAGATGGGCGAACTCCTACGAAGCCGGTTGAAGAGCCTGCTGGGCGAACATCCGGCAACCCTCGAAGGAGTGCGCGGCGCCGGCCTGCTTCAGGGCCTCGCTCTGCGCACCAGCGGACGCACTCCGCTAGCCAGCGCCGCCGGGCTGGTCCAGGCGGCTCAAGAAGAGGGATTGTTGCTCTATCCATCGGGGGTAGACAGCGCGACCGAATCGGTCCTGGTAGCACCAGCCCTGACCATCACCGAAGGTGAGGTTGAAGAACTGGTCACCCGTTTGCGCTCAACTCTCGAACTGTTCGAGAAGCGGTACCTCAATACCACCTGACGACCGAAGGAGTGTCATGACCGACCGACCCGAAGCCATCCCCTCCGGAAGCACCCCCACCGACCCGGACACGCTCGCGGGCGCCTCACACACCATCGAGCACGTGGTTGCCCCTTCTGACACCGCCGCGAACTGGGGAAACGCGCTGGATGTGCTTGCCACCCCGGTCCTGCTCTGGTTGGGAGAAGTAGCCTGCCAGCAGCTTATGGAAAAGGCCGTCGGCCCAGGAGAGATGTCGCTGGGGGTCGCGCACAACTCGGCGCACCTGGCGCCCACCGTGCTCGGAGATCACGTGAAAATCACCGCAACACTCGAGCGGTGCTCCGACCGCAAATTCTCTTTCCGAGTCCAAGCTTGGGACTCGCGCTCCTGTGTCTTGCAGGGGACACACACGCGCGCGGTGGTACAGCGCGAGGAGTTCACCGCAGCTTTGTTCGCGTCGCAGTAACCTCTGAGTTCACCCACGGCGAGTGAGGGCAACCGCTCCGTTCAGCAGCCTCCTGTGAGCGGGGCGGTTGTCCGAGCACGCCGCAAGCCTTACCCTGGGTGCATGAGAGATCACCTTATGCGCTCAAGGTTCATGCGTGCGTGGAAGATGGCCCACGACAAGGGGTTTGTCTTCGCCTGCGGAACGATCGACGGAACCTATCTACGAGCACACTCGGGCTCCTTCCATGATGAAGACGAACCCTATTTCGTCACCTTCGACCTGATCTCAGGGCCGCAATACCGAACCCGGACCATTGACGTGACAGTGCAAGGTCCCGCGCGAGATCGCTCGCTGCACCTGGAACGCTCGGAGCAGGGTTTGTGGACGGCGCTGCTGCAAACCGAAGGCGGAAGGCAGGCCGACCCAGAACTTCCCGACTTGCATGACGCTGTCGATTGCGATCTCTGGCTGTCGCCTCTCACGAACATCATGCCTGTGCGCAGATCAGGACTTGCAAAACCTAGCCCCGCAGTCGAAGAATCCATCTCCCACGTCATGGCGTGGATCGACCTGCCCTCGCTGGCCGTCCACCGTTCGAGGCAAGATTACCAACGACTCCCCTCCAATAGCGACGGTCCAGCGATGATCAAGCTGAGCGACCGGGACTCTGAATTCAAAGCGGAGATCGAGGTGGACACGCAAGGATTCGTCATCGACTACCCAAACATTGCCACCCGTGTGGGCGAACTCGAACGCATCGAGGAAATGATAACGGAAATTCCATCTGGCCTGAGGGCACCGGTGCGCGCCAAGTACGACTCACTCGTATCAGATATGGCGGGGGATAATTTCGGTAGACTGTGAACGACTGGCGAGAGCTGGCTCGGGATCCGCGTTTCAGTAGCGCCTGCTCACCTTGCACCTGCTGGGCCTTCCCACCGCGCCTGCGGCTGCAGCACCGGTGGCACATCATCGGCTCCCACACCGGCCGCAACCGCTNCGACGGCCGGGACGGCTCACTGTCGCTCGCGCGGGGAGGACTACACGGAGGTTCGCGCATGCGCAGGATTGCCCCACTCACCCCCGCTCGCGCGGGGAGGCCCGGCGCACCCCGCACCTGAACGAACTCTTGACCCACTTGGCTGTGGTCCTGGGAGGGCGGGCTGGCGCCCGCCTCACCGGCCACATGGCTGCTGCGGTCGGCCGGATGAGCCTGCAGGTATGAGTTTCCGTCTTCGGAGAAGTTTTTCTACTAAATGGACTTCGGGTTAGTCGTGGGCGACCACCTCGTGTCGGCTCGCGTAAAACGCTCGGCCGGGCGCATTCGGCCGAGCGTTTCACCATTTCCTGTCCGTGCACCGCACTTCATATGGTGCGACGGCTGGTGTACGTCTTCAGGCGCTCCACTCGTCGCAGAGGACCGAGTGCACGATTGAGTCACGCCATCCGGTGTCGGTTCGGAGGTGCCTGCGGATGCGGCCTTCCTCGACCATGCCGGCTCGGTTCATCACGGCTTGCGAGGCCGGGTTCTCGGGCGAACGTGCGCCCCAGATGCGGGCGTACCGGAGCTGCTCGAACCCGAGCCTGAGGAGGAGCTCGACGAGCTCTGCGCCGAGGCCGCGTCCCCACAAGTCATGGCGGATCGCGAACCCGATCTGAGCCGAATGGGGGCGCTCGTCCTGGGCCATACGTGCTGCGCCGACGAGCCTGCCGTCGAATTCCGCGGCCAGCATGTAGACCGTGCGCGGGTCAGTCTGTGCGTCTTGCACAGCGGAATCGATGACCGTCGAGCACTGGGTCACGGTGCGCGGAGTGAAGCTGAGGTGCTCGACGGTCGTGGCGTCGCCATAGACGCTGTGCAAGGCCTCGACGTCGTCCGGCTGCATCTCTCGAAGGGTCAGTGATGGGCCGGTGAGGGAGACTGGGAACATGTGCCGAGGCTAGCCTGCCGTGATGGAAGCGGTGGGAGTCTGGGCGTAGACGTCCATGGCTTCCCTGAGCTGTCGGACCGTTGCGCTCCCAGTGTACTCGGGCTTACGCAACGGGTCATGGACCCGCATCACGCTTCGCACGATGCCCGCGATCCTCCGGTTGGCGGGGAGGTCGAGAACTGGTGTGAGGGCCTCCTTCGCCCCTTCGATCTCCCCGAGACAGGCGTGGGCGAACGCCAGGTCCGTGCGTGAGCCCGCTTCGTCGCCGAACGCCCAGTCGTCGCTGTTCTCCTGGTGGGCTGCCTCATAGGAGGCCACGGCACGTTGCGCGGCTTCCTTCGCCTGGGGCTCATCTCCCGGGACCCATATGCGTGTCTCAGCCTCGTAGTACTCCTGCCTGCACGGTGCGAAGCGCATGAGACCGCCCATCGAGTCGAGGTCGTCGGGTTCCATGGCTTCCCGGAGCTCGGCCGCTCGGGTGAGCGTTGCAACGGCCTTCTCTCCATCGCCGAGCGCTGCCCAGGTGCGCGCGCTCTGAGCTGCGAGCCAGACGGCGCCGCTACCCGTCGTACGGCCGGTGAGGGCTTCGGCTGCGTCGGCATAGCGAGCGGCTTCGCTGGTCCAGCCGGCCCAGTAGGCCATCAGGCTTTGCTGTGCGCGCACACGGATCATGAGACCCGGGTGGTCGGCCTGCTCCGCGCAGATCGCGGCGGTCCTCGCCTGTTTCATGGCCGAGCGGGGATCCCCGGTGTCGTGGCTGGCCTTGGCGAGCATGAGGCTGAGAAGCCCAGCGAGAACGTAGAGGTCCTTGCCGTAGCGCGGTTTCTGTCGGCCTTCGAGCTGGACGAACGTGACGTCCTGCGCTTCGATGAGGTCACTGAGGACGTCGTTCAGCGCGACACGGGGGTATTCACGTGAGATGCGTGCGGTTTCCTCGTAGAGGGCTTGAATGGTCTCCGGCCCTGTGGTGGTGCCTTCCACCAGCGCACCGAACCGGACTGCTCGTTGGGCGGCCATCTCGACCTTCCTCTCAGAGGGTGAATGGTGAATCTGTACAGGCGTATGGGTGTGCAGCGACCCTGAGGAGGTGTTTTCCGGTGGCGTCGGGGACGGTTGACTGACGCGTTGGAGGACCTCGCGCTCGCTTTCACCGAGACGGTCAAGGCCCTCCGCGCTGAGCACGTTGAGCGGCGCCGTTCCGTAGAGGCGTGCGAGGGCGACGACTTGGACCGCTTGCGGCGCGCGTCCTCCGGGCTTCGGCCAGAGCTCCACCCGGCTTAGAGTCGCTTGGTCCAGCAAGTGCCCGGGGGTCGCTTCGGTGAAGCGAGCTGCGGCCTCCGCCTGACTCCATCCGCGTACCTGCCGGTATGCGCAGAGAGGGCTCACACCGGTTTCCGACCGCACTTCATGGGCGATTTCGTCGTCGGATCGCCCTTGTTGTCGCATGCGATCAACGAGTGAGCGGATTGCTGCTTTCGTCCACTTGGGCATCGTTCTCCTTCCGGCGGCGCAATAACAGGGTGCCCAAGGATTCCGCAACCGCAACGGCGAAGGTCATTCCAGGCCCACGTACTGCGACATAGAAAGTGGATCTGGTTCACGTTTTCCCACTTCAGAGCTGATGCCTGGCGCATAAAAACTATGGCTCCAACCCTGGTGTTTTTTGGTTGCTGAACGTGTTCGATCGAGAACGACAAGCAGCCAGTGAGCACGTACGGCCCTGCAGAGGTGAACAGAGGTGAGAGGCATGGGAGTGATGTCGGCGGCCCACCCGCTTCCCCGGCGCGTACCGGGATACTCGAATGGAGAGCTGCGGAGGGGAGGCCGTAGGCACGCCGCGGTGTTCAGCTCCTCCTCCCACGCCGCCGCGGGGGCGCGGCGATGGGCCCGACAGGTAACCGGTTTTCCCCCTGCGGAGGCGTCCATGCTGGAGCTGGTCACGAGCGAACTCGTGTCGAACGCGCTCCAACACACGGCGAGTGGACGCCCGGGTGGATTCTTCACTATCAAGATCGCGTTCATGACCCCTTCGTGCCTCCGCCTTGAGGTCACCGATGGTGGCCCCCGGGTCACCGACAAGTGCTCGTTTCCCGACTGGGGTGGGGGACCGGTCGACTCCGACCACGGGCGCGGCCTGGCCATTGTGGGCGAGGTGAGTAGGCGGACGGGAGTCCTGGGCGTCGTGGGCGGACCGCTCACGGTCTGGGCGATCCTCGACCGGGCTGACCTGCGGTAAGGGGCAGCGATGGGGTGGCAGGTCGCTGATGACATTGAGTTCTACGAACAGGCCGAGATCCACCACGCGCAGCTACGCCCGCGTTGGTGGGTCATGTGGTCGCCGATCATCGCCGACCTGCGAGCCGCCGAAACACGCGGCACCCGATCCCACCGAGGGTTCCCTCCTCGGAACCGACCCCGATGACCCGGCGCGGCGGTGCGGTCGAACCCGCCCGTGCGCGGTGAGCGCTCCTCCCTCCAGCCAGCGCGCCCCGCACTGCCGCGCCGTTCCACCCCGGCTAACGAAAGGAACCCAACACGTGGACTCCAGCTTGGATGCAGCCGAACGCGTGACCGGCGACCTCATCGACATCTTCCTGCCGCTCGCGCAGGCGGCCGACCGCAGGATCAACCCACGCCGCTGGACCCTGGCCAACTACAGCAGCGCCCGGCATGACGCCTTCGACTCCTACAAGGAGGCGCTCGCGTGGATGGACTTCGCCGCTCCGGTGACCCGCGGGGCGATCCGGATCGCCAACGCGAACGCGCGGCATGAAGCCGCCTGGAAGCTGGCCGAGGCCCTTCACGCGTGGCTGCACGTCCGCAAGGACTGGACCAGCTGGAAGACCAGCCACGAGATCGCCCTGGAATCGGCCCGCGAATGCGGCGCCGCTCCGCTCGCGCGCATCCTTGCGTCCCTGGGCGAGTACCACCTGTGGCAGGACGACCTCGTCAGCGCCGAGTCCTACCTGTTGCGTGCCCGCGCGCGCTGGGCGGAGGCCGAACACCTCCTGGGACAGGCGTCCTGTCTGGAGGCGCTCGGCATGCTCGCCCTGAAAAAGAAGCAGCCCCAGAAGGCGAGGGAACTAGTCAGCGAAGCTCGCGAGCGCTTCGCGGCGGAGGGCCGGGAGCGCGCGGTGGTGCTGATGCAGCGCCGCATCGGCGAGACCTACCGCGACGAAGACGCCTTCGCACAGGCCATCAGCGCTCTCGAACCGGCGTACCGCTGGTTCGTTGCTGAAGGCGACCACTACCAGCAGATCCGGACGGGCCGCAGTCTCGCTCTGGCTCTGGAAGGCGCGGGCTCCGCCGGCCAGGCACGAACCCTGCTGAACGAGCTGATCAGCGTCGCCACAGCGAACGGCGCCGAGGCCGACGCACACGAACTCTCCCGCTTGATGCCGGAGCCGGTCGCGGCGGGAGCCTGAACCCCGTCCGGTCGGAACTTCCCCAGGAATCCGGCCGGACGGGCCGCAGCGGCGGGAGATGACCACGGTCGACACCTGGTGGGGGGACCACTTCTCGCCGCCCGGCAGAAAGGAAGCGATGCCAAGCCCACGAGCCCCGCCGCAACGGGTGTGCACACCCCCCGAAACCTCACTCACAAGGAGTCTTGATGGACACCAGCACGCAGCACTCCGACGACGACCTTCTGATGTCGGTGGAAGACATCGCCTCCGTCCGCTCCCGGGGAGACCAGCCCTCGGACGGCGGCAGCACCGGCCGCTCGGACACCAACGACGGCGCCCTGTAGGAGCACACCGTGACCGCTGACCTGATCAGCGGCCGTCTGGGCGGGGACGTGTTCCCCGCCCAGGTGCTCGGCCGCGAACACCACCGCTACCCGGCCCCCGAGGGGCAAGAAGACGTCTTCGCCGAGCTGCTCACGTGGCCAGCGCTGAACAACCTGCTCGCCACACAACGCCTCGACCCACCCCGCATGAGGCTCTCGGCCGGCGAACTCATCGACACGAGCACGTACACCCGTCTGCGTCGCTACCGTCGGATGGCCGACTGGAACGCTCCGATTCCGAACCTGTTCCATGAGCAGCTTCGGGAGGGCGCGACTCTGGTCGTCGACGCCATTGAAGAGATGCACCCCCCGATTCGCAGGGTCGTCACGGAGCTGGAAGCTTGGTTGCGCACCACCATCCAGGTGAACGCCTATGCCTCTTGGACCTCGAAGCAGGGATTCGGCGTCCACTGGGACGACCATGACGTGTTGATCCTCCAGGTCTCAGGGCGCAAGCGCTGGCGCATCTACGGGACCACCCGCGTCGCACCTCTTCACCACGATGTCGAGTTCTCCACCGAGGAACCCACCGAACCCATTGACGAGTTCGTCATGGGCCCCGGGGACATCCTCCACGTGCCCCGGGGCTGCTGGCACGCGGTCGCGGCCTCGGAGGGGGAACCGAGCCTGCACCTGACGTGCGGCCTGGTCACAACTACCGGTGCGGACTTCCTGCGCTGGTTGACGCATCAGCTGATCGAGCACGAAGCAGTACGTACCGACGTCCCACATCGGCCCGACGAATACGGCCCGTGGTCTCGATCCATCGCCGAGTTGATCAGCAAGAAGCTGGAATCGGCCGTTGTGGTGGACGAGTACTGGAGCTACCTGGACGCGACGGACGAGCCCCGTCCCGTCTTCAGCCTCCCAGTTGCGGTGACCGGCGAACTCACCGATGACACGTTGGTCCGACTGGCCTCCCTACGAGGATCCGTGACCGTGGACGGGGACGTGGTCGCCTACGCAGCGCAGGGACGTCGCTGGCGGTTCCCGGCGAAGGTGGGCCCGATGATCAACCACCTGCACCGCAACGGCACGAGCAGTGTCAAGGAACTGAGCGAGCTGGTTCCGGATGCGCCGCCCTCCGCCGTGGCAAAGCTGTTGCGCACCCTGATGGACGACGGGGCCCTGGTCTGTGAGGTCGGCACGTGACCCTCCTCGGAATGGGGACCTACCGGAGCCGCGATGCAGCCACGTCGGCCGGCATCGCGGCTTCGGCCGGTTGCGCCCTCATCGACACCGCGCCCGTCTACGGCCACGGCGCCCATCAGGCGGCCCTCGCGCCTGTACTGCGCACGCACCCGAACGTGAAGGTCGCCACCAAGGTCGGATACCTGACACGAGGGCAGGCTCAGGTCGCCCTCACCGCCGGAGCGCTCACAGACGAGGAAGCGGCCTTCGGCCACAGCATCGCCCCTGCGTACGTGCGCCACCAGATCGCCATGTCCAGGATCGAACTCCGGCGCTTTACGCCGGACATCGTCTATCTGCACAACCCCGAGCACCAGGAAGAGCGCAGCGACCTTCACGCTCGAATCCGTGCCGCCTTCGCCGCACTCGAAGATGAAGCCGCACGGGGCATGATCCGTGGCTATGGAGTGGCCACTTGGACCGGGTTCGACTGCGGAGCGTTCACGGTCTCCGATCTGGTCCGCTTGGCGCGAGAAGCAGCCGGGAGCACACAGACGGCCCTAACGGCTATTCAACTCCCCGTGTCCATGGTCAACGTGGCCCCGATTCGGCAGAGCCTCAATGGATGCGGACCCCTCCACGAGGCCAACGAGGCAGGATTGCAGTCCTGGGCTTCCGCGCCTCTTCACGGCGGCGAGCTCCCTTCCCTGATCAGGCCGAAGCTCGCTGACATCGTGAGACCAGGGGCCAGCGGGGTTGATGCGGCCTTGCTGATGACCGCTTCCGCCCCTGGACTGACCGGCCTGCTCATCAGCACCACGAACGCCGGTCACTGGAAGCAGGCGGCCGAAGCCGTGCGTGATCTCTTGCCTGACCACCGACTCAAGGAACTCTGTGAACTCCTCGACCCGGAACCCACATGACCTGACCGCCCAATGGCACCATGCCGTCGAATACCTCGGGGCGACAGCGATCCCGGGCATCGCCCTGCATTCGGGAGTCGGGGACAGGACTCTGAGTGGTCCCGTGAAGGCACCGACCGGGGGTGAGGCGTGGTTGCGCGTGATGTCCTCCCCGCGTCCGGAAGGCAAGATCTGGGAGGGTGCGACGCTGGCGGAGGAGGTCCTCAGCGACGACGTTCCGCGACCGAGGCTGCTCGCCGACTACACGTGGTCGGCAGATGGCGTCTACTTCCGGGCTCACCTGTGGGAACGGGCCCGAGGGCGCACGCTGTCTGATTCCCCGGTTCTCACATCGCCCCCTGAGGTGTCCGACGACTGGTGGCGGAGCTTGCGGGCCGCCGCCAACGCCGTGGGGCGCGCCTCGCTCCCACCAGGCCGGGAGGTGATGACGCAGGCGTTCATCAACCGAATTCCTGGCTTCCTTCCCGAACTGGAAGGAGCGGACCTCACCGTTGGCGATTGGCGTACGGCCCACGGAGATCTCCATTGGGCCAACCTCACCGCGAACCCGTTGCAGCTTCTCGACTGGGAGGGCTGGGGTGCAGCGCCCGCCGGCTATGACGCGGCCGTCCTCCTCGCATATAGCCTGCCCGTTCCCTCTGTCTCCGAGCGTGTGCGCAAGGAGTTCGCAGCCGAGTTGGTGACGCTGACCGGACGTCTCGCTCAGTTGGTGATCTGTGCCGAGATCATTCAGGCGAGCGAGCGCGACGACCTCCACGCACGCCTACGCCCCTACGCCGAGAACCTTGTGGCCGAGCTTGCTCCGCAGTAGCTGTACGAGGCGGGGCCCGGTGTCACGGATCAGAAGTACCGGGCCCCGTGGGCTGTGCTTTCCCCTCCCATGGATGTGGGCTCTCGCAGGCGTGGCCGGATTGGCGGCAGCTTGGGGGAACGTGTTCAGCCCACGCCCAATCATCCGCAAGGGCTAGTGGGCGCTCACATCCCACCCGGGGACGGCCCTCGCGGTCCTCCGCGCTCTCGACTGGGTGAGTGCGCCCAGGCCACGGCCAGGCCGTGGGCGTTCGCACTCCGGTCCTGGCTGCCGCCCCATGGCATCGCTCCCGGGTATCAGTCATGTGGGTGTGCAGCTGCGCGGGGCAGGGCCTTCGTAAAGATGGGAGTTGCTGTCATCTTCACAGTCGGCGCAGGAAACGCGTGGTGCTTGCCTAATGGCATGCCCTGGGTCGTCTATGGTGTGTGGAACGGCGGGTTNNTCCTGACCTGGCGCTGAAGGATGTGGCACATCTGCTCCGCCTAGCAGACGAGTGATGACTACGGCCCCTTCGGGGATGGTCTTGTTCTTGCGTTTGGCCGGGCAGACGTGGATACGGAGACCCATGTCATCGAATTCCGTCCAGCGACGCACGGCCAGGAGCCGGTCCCGGTACACCGGTGAATCCTTGCTGGAAGCCCAAGTCGGCGTTCCCCGGGCCAAAGAAGACCACGGGCTGGACGCCTGCACCCCTCAGCAGCAGGCGCTCCGGGCGCTTTTGGCTGTTGCGGTGTTCAACAGTGACTACCTGGGGGCACCGCCGCGGGACTGGGGCGCCCATATCTTGAACGTCTATGCCTTCCATTTGTCACCTCGGTTTGACGACCTCCACATCGTCACCGACGTACCGGAGAACGTTGCCAACCGCCTGATTTTGTCGGGCTTCGAGCATGAGTATCGGATCCCCGGCATGAGGGCTGTGTGCTACGGCCCGGATCACACGCGGTTCTGGCACGTGCCCACGGGCGCGACATTCTTGGTGCGTTCTCGGGGCCGGGCAGGGATGCGCCTCAGGTGCGGGCTACCCTGTTCCGGCAGTTGGCAGGCGAAGGATGTGCCGATGCTGGAACACCCCATGAGCTCGGTGGAACGCAGCGAGTGGGGCGCTGTGCCTCCCATGAGCACCAGCAGCCTCCGACTCTTGTCAGGACTGTTTACTCGGATGGCACTACGGTCTCCGGACCGCTCGTGGGCGACCGCAGGCTGGCATTTTCCTCCCCACGACGTCCCTGACGCCTTCCCCTACCAGGCTGGTGCGGGCAAGATGCTATGGGGATCCGGAGACCATTGGACACTTCGGTGGAAGGGCTTCCCAAACCCGGAATTTGTCGCCACGGCGCTGACCGATCCCACCATCGGTATGAAGAGCGCGGAGGTGAAGAGTGTCGGCGAGGACCTCGTGGTCTTCTACGGGTCCGCGCAGCTGCGGCTCGTTGAGGAGAACCGGAGCGTCCTCGGTTCCTCCGAGGAAGTCCTGAAAGTGCTTCGAAGCAGGAAGAATCCTTCGCTTCGCGGGAGCCGTAAGCGGGGCCTTCAGGCAGAGCCCTGATCCTCCACCGGTGATGAGGGGTTGGCTGGGACGTCGGCCGGCCCCTCAGATCTATGTCTGGCGCACCATGTTTGAGTGTTCGTGAATGTCGATATTCCGCATGTTCGTGTCGGAAGAATTTGCGGGCCCCTGAGGTGTGCACGAACTGATTGGTGCTCGCGCAGTGCTCATGAGGGTATCTGTGCAGGTGAGGGCAGGGTCGGCGGAAACGCTCCTGTGAGGAGGAGCCAGGTTCTTGGTGGAACCTTTACCTGCGCGAGTGGGCAATGAGTGCGTACTGAGCTCGGTTCGAGACCGTGGTGAGCGACGTGTGAGCAGCCCGTGAGAAGCGCCCTCGGTGGGATGCCGGTGTCCTTGAACACCGGCTACTCGAGGAGCGCCCGTGGCTCACACGCCGTCGCCGCTGGAAATCGTCGAATCCCACTTCGTGCACCTGGCACCCACCCATCTGACTCTCCAGGGAGGCCACGTCCACCCCTGGTTGCAGGAACGGACCTACTCGCTCTACGAACTGCGTGAGGTCCTGATGACGCGGAGCACCCCCTACGCCGTTCGCGATGCGGTGTGGCGGCACACCATCGGGGCTGCGCGGCTCTCCCAGGACTGGATGGTGGGTGCCCTGGGGCTGTGCATGCCTGCGCTCCGTTCAGTAGCACGGCGCGCCTGCCGGAACCTGACACCGAGCGGCGTTGAGTCGGTGGAGTCAGCGATCCTCTGTGACGTCATCGGCCGGGTGCGCACCATCAACCTCGACTACGCGCGGTTGGCCTGGTACCTGACCCGCCCCGCGCTCCGAGCGGCGCTCTCGGCCCGCAAGCACGAAGCGGAAGCCCCGGTCCCGGATGACGAGATCGGACAGAGGGAAAGCCCCGGGGAGAGCGTCACCGCGAACCCTGAACTCCTCCTGGTGTCCGCAGTACGAAACGGTGTGGTCTCGACGGACCAGGCGCGTCTCATCGTCCGAACACGGACGGAGAACGTTCCCCTGGCGCAGGTCGCTCGTGAACTGGGTGTCTCCTACAAGGCCGCAGCCAAGCGCCGTGAACGTGCCGAAGCACGGCTCGTCGCAGCCGTCCACGCCGGCGAAGTGACCATCGCCGACGCCCTCACCCGTGTCCGCGAAACGCCCGCCCCCGGCAACCCGGAGCCGGGTCTCGTTGCTCTGACCAAGAATCCCCCTGCTCTCGTGTCGCATTCGTCCTTGCCGCTGGCTTCTTAAGGGCGCAACCGGGCACCAGGAGCAGCTCGAGCACAGCTCCTGGTGCCCGCGCCCGGCACGAAGGAGCAGGTGGGACGAGTGCGAACACAACAATGCAGCCGTACCCCGGCACAGCGGGCGTTGCGCTGGTGTGTGCTGTCGACGCTGGCGGGTTGTGCCGCGATGTGGGTGGCGCTGTTCGGCGATCTTGTGGCCGGTGCAGACGCTGCCTGGGTCTGGGCGGAGCAGGATCCCCCTGTCGAAGGGCCCGATGAGTCCGCCGAGGAATCCACAACCCGCATCCGAGCGGTCGTGAACCGGGTACGACTCGTACTCATCGCGATCGCCTCGGCCTTGGGGACCCTCTTCCTGACGATCGCCGGGGTTCGCTGGCTGGTGGCTAATGGCGAGCCCGGTGCTGTCGACGGTGCCAAACGTGCGCTGACCGGGGCATCCCTGGGGTACGGGATCGCCATCCTGGCCACCGTGCTCATGGAGATCCTGGACTGGATCATCAGTGCGGGTGGTGACGGCACATGAGCGTCACCACAGGACTGCGGATGCCTACCGAGCCCGAGCCGCCAACGGATGAGCCGCTGCCACCTCCCTCCGATGACCCTCTCCCGCCGCCTGAGGAGCCCGAACCGGAACCCGAGGAAGAACCGGAGCCCGAAGGGGCCGAACCCGAGCCGGAGATCACCGATGAGCCGCTGCCCGAACCAGAGGACCCCCGAGAGGACGAACCTCCGCTGCGAGAGCAGGAGGAGGACGAGAATGACGACACAGTCGAGTTGGAGACCGAAGGTGACGTCTTCGACTGCGGACTGGGCGAGCCTGGTTGTCATGTCAGTAATTGGTTCGCCGACTTCGTCATTTCGGGACTGAACCCAGCCCTGGGTTGGTTGGCGGAGAAGGCTTTCTTTACTCCGTTGCCGACTGCAGGAATGGAAGCTCTACACAATGGGATATTGGCGACCAGCAACGCGTTCTATGTGATCTTCATTGTCGTCGGCGGACTGCTGGCGATGTGCTTCCAGACGGTGCAAACTCGCTACTCAGCCGCGGACATTCTGCCACGTCTAATCTTTGGTTTCATCGCCTCAAATTTCTCTCTCTGGGCGACCAGGGAGATGGTGAGTGCATCCAATCAAATTGCGGTGGCTATCGCCGCCCAGGGAATCGACGCTCGCACAGCGGCAGAGAACCTTCGGGATCGGATGGACGTTCTCCTTCCGGACGCCCTCGTGTTCACACTCTTTCTTCTCGTGGTCGTCGTCGTGTTGTTGGTGACGTGGATCTTGACCGAGGCCGTTCGTATCTGCATGGTGATTGTTCTTGTCATCGCAGCACCGATGCTCCTGATGTTCCACGCTCTCCCTCAGACCAACAGGCTCGCGGAACTTTGGTGGCGTTGCATGGCTGGTCTCTGTGCGATACCGATCGCACAGAGTATCGTCTTCATCGCCATGGTCAGGCTCTTTTTCGAAGGGCAGATGACTCTTTTCGGTGCGTTCAAGGATCGGCCAGTGAGAGAGGATGAACTGGACGATCAAGCTCTGGTCTTGGACGGGAGCTCCGAGACGATTATGCTGGCCAGTACCGTTCTCTCATCTCCCGAAGCCGAGGTTCGTGATGCAGACTGGCTTCTGAATATCATGCTGTTCTTGGTTCTGCTTTATGTTCAGATCAGGATCAGCACTTGGGTGATGAAGCTAGTGTGGCAGCCCAACCCTGGGACATCCCCGATCGCTGCGTTGCTGAAGAACATCGCTTGGATGATGGCCTTCCGGAAGGTCGGAAATCTGGGCTCGTCCACACTGGTGAAGAATGGGCTGGACCTCGGATTCCGGATGCCTAGCCCTCCCGGATTCACGCGCCAGGGAACACTCAAGAGACCTGTTATGAATTCCTCGTCGATATCCGGGTCTTCTCGCGCTAGAGGTAACGCTCCGGATGGGAGGAAACTACAGGGTTCCCACGCTCGAAGGGTAGCGCAGGGAAAACAAGGGACGCCCCCTGGAACCGTGGTCGCGGGAGGAAGTCGGGAAGTGCCAGGAAGCTCCGGTAACCCGGTCGGTACGGCTGACCCCTACGCCGAAGGTCCTTCTCCTCGCTCTGGTCAGGCCGGAGTGCCCCCGCAGCCGCCTTCGCAATCCGTACCGCCCAGGACGGGCCAACCCCCACACGCAGCATCCCCCCGCGATGGGCCCTCGGACACAGGTGCGCCCCGCCGGCGCGCTCTCGAGGTGGGAGGCATGCCGGGGTCTCCGAAATACGGACAGCAGACTCTGTTCCCACGTCCCGGGCCGAGCGCGGATTCGAACGGTCCGGCGTCCAGCCCTGGTCGGCGGTGGCGCCAGGAAGTTCTGCCGACGCCGCCTCCGACGCGAGTGCCTGGCCGCCGCGCGACGGAGCGCCTGGGCATGCCCGGCTCGAACACCCGTCCTTCCGCCGGGTTGCGCCACCTGCCGGAGATGCCCGCTCTGAACTGGAACAAGCCGCCTCATGTCAAGGGGCAGCGGGCGTTGTTCCCCAACCCGAAGAACCGGTGGCGAGGGAAGCAGTACGGCCTGTTCGACCGCCCTGACAGGAACACCAAGTAAGTCCTCGACGAGAAAGGACACCGCGTGGCCGTACAGGACGCGTCGGCATGGCGGGGCCGTATCCCTGCTGACATCGACCGGCCCGAACCTCTCGTGTTCGGTCTCACCGCACGTCAGTGCCTGATCATCTTTCCCGTACTGCTTGGGGCCTGGGCCGCTTACCTGATGCTCAAGGACGTCGTGGCGCTGTGGGCGTTCGCGCTCGCCCTGGCTCCCGTGCTTGGCGTGGTGATCGCCATCGCGGTGAGCGAGCACGGCGGTCGAGGGCTAGAGCGCGTCGCCGCGAGTGCGTTGAACTGGGCGCGGGCGCCAAAACACCTCGTGGGATCGCCTAACGAGAAGATCCGGGCCCTGCCCCGGTGGGCCCCTCGGCTACGGCGACCGCCTCGTCTGGAGCCCTTGCGCCTGCCCGCTTCGGCGATCACCTCCGAGGGAGTCATCGATCTGGGTGGGCGGTGCGCGGCCATGATCGCCTGCAGCACCTTGCCGTTCCAACTGGCTTCCGGGCGCGAACAGGATCAGGTGCTGTCAGGATTCGCCGGTGTCCTCGACTCGTTGGCCGACCCGGTGCAGATCCTCGTCCAGCGACGCAGGGCCGACCTGGGGGAGTACACCGCGATGGTGCGCGACAACGCGCAGTACCTCCATCCCGACCTGGCCGCGACAGCCTTGGCGCACGCTCAGTTCCTGGAGGAGCTGGACGCCACGCACCAGCTGTCACACCAACAGGTGCTGGTGGTGGTCACCGCCAGTGGCACTGCTCGTCGCTTCGGAGTATCGCTGCTACGCCGTGCCGCGGACACCGCTGACCGCCTGGCGACCCTTGGAATCCGGACTCAAGTCCTGGGTCAGCACCATGCCGAACAGGTCCTTCGGGACTCGATGGTGGCGCCGGGGACCAGCCTCACCGACCCGGAACCACCGGTCGGTGAGGCCCTGGGGGACGAAGAGGAGGACCGGTGAGCTCTTTCCGTCGTTTGTGGGAGCGGGCGGGATCGTCCGCGCTGGGAGGACCGGCGCTCCACGTCGGAGCGCGGCACGTGGACGTAGAAGGCGGGGTGTGCCAGACCCTCATCTTCACGGGATATCCGCGTGAGGTCACCGCCGGCTGGGCCGAACCCCTCATGTCCTATCCGGGCCAGATCGACGTCAGCTTCCACGTCGAGCCGGTGCCCGCGGCCACGGCCGCCACCCGGTTGCGCAAACGCCGAGCCCGACTGGAGTCGGCGCACCGCACGAGCGCGGTCCAGGGAAGGGTGGAGGATCCGCACCAGATCACGGCCGCTGCAGATGCCGCCGAAATCGCCGACAGGATCGCGACGGGCCGGGGGCGCCTTTTCAGGGTCGCCACCTACATCACCGTGCACGCTCCCACCCTGGAGGCCCTGGAAGGGGAACTGCAGCAGGTTCAGGCGTTGTGCGCTTCTTTGCTCGTGGACGCCGTACCCTCGACGTTCCGTGCTCTGCAGGGGTGGATCTCCAACCTGCCGTTGGGCACCGACCTGCTGAAGGCAGGCAGGTCGATGGACACCGATGCGGTGGCAACCCTCTTGCCCTTCACCTCACCGGAGCTGGTGGCTGACCTCGGGGAAGCCACGGTGGTCTACGGCACGAACACCCACAGCAACGGGGTGGTGGCCTGGGACCGGTGGTGCGGCGGCTTGGACAACCACAACTCGGTGATCCTGGCCCGTTCAGGCTCGGGAAAGTCCTATTTCTCCAAACTCGAGCTGCTGCGCTCACTACTGGTGGGGGTGGAAGCCACCGTCATCGACCCCGAGGGCGAGTACATCCGGCTCGCAGAGGCAGTCGGCGGGACGGTCTTTCGAGTGGGCACCCCGCAGGGGCGGTTGAACCCTCTCGCCCTGCACCAGAGCCCAGATGCGTTCACCAACAGGGCATTGTTCGTGCACACGCTGGTCGCTGCGATGGTCGGTGAGCTGTCCGCGACCGAGAAGACGGTGCTCGACCGTGCTGTCATCACCGCCTACGCGGAAGCAGGAATCACCCGGGACCCGACCACCTGGAACCAGGATCCGCCTGTACTGGCCGACCTCGCCGCCGCCTTGGAGGACGTGGCCAACGACGGAGCGGTCGGCGAAGACCAAGCACGCATCGCGCGAGAGCTGGCCGGGCGGCTTGAGCCGTACACGCGCGGCTCTCACGAGGCGCTCTTCGACAACTCCCGCAACACACGCATGGACGGTCACCTGAACGTCGTCTCACTCAAAGAGCTGCCCGATGAGGTACGCACGGTCGGGATGCTGCTGGCCCTGGACGCCACATGGCGGCAGGTCACCACCGCGTCGACCACGCGGCCACGAACCGTGGTGGTGGACGAAGCATGGCTGCTCCTACAGGAACCAGCCGCGGCCCGGTACCTCGCCCGGTTGGCCAAAGCCGGGCGAAAACACTGGGTGGGCCTCACCTTGATCACCCAGGACGTGGGAGACGTGCTGGACTCGGAGCTGGGTCGGGTGGTCATCGCCAACGCCGCCACGCAGATCCTGCTCAAGCAGGCCCCGCAGGCCCTCGATCGAGTCGCGGAGACCTTCCAGCTCTCCTCGGGAGAGACGCACCTCGTCGGTAGCGCGCCCCGAGGGTGCGCGCTCTTGGTGGCCGGCCACCAACGTGTGGGCTTCGCCCCGGTGGCGTCCGAGGCAGAGCACCAGCTCATCACCTCCGACCCGGCCGAACTCGCAGTACTTCGGGACGAAGAGAGCGACGCCTCGAACACTGCGGCTGACGAGGACGAGATGTCGGGGGAGGAGTGATGGGTACCTACGTTCTCCTCACGGGGATGATCCCTCTCGCAGGGCTACTGTTGTGTCTAGCGGTGCTCGGGTGGCGAATCATCCGCCACCGGTACCTCTGCCGGAACGCCCGGCTGGTGGAGGTCATGCAGCCGCCCGAAGCGACTATGGAGAACGCCCTCGCTTTCTGGCGGCACGCCATGGGCTTGCTCAAGCCGCGATGGACGCGATGGGTGCTCCAACCACACCTGGCTCTGGAGATTCTCGCCTCACCCGCCGGTCTGCGCTTCCGGGTCTGGGTACCCGGAGCCATACCTCCCGGCACGGTGGAACGGGCTGTCAGTTCGGCATGGCCCGGGGCGACCACGTCCACGAGCCACGTGTCTTCCGACATCCCGCCGATGCAGTTCGGTGCCTACACCACCGGTGGGCTTCTGCGGCTGGGACGGGCCGAGGTATACCCCCTCCGGACCAAGTACGACGACGACCCACTGCGACCCCTGCTTGGCGCTTTCGAGGAGCTGACCGAGGGGGACCAGGTGCTCGTCCAGATCACCGCCCGCCCGGCAACGGGTCGACGAACCGCACGGGCTCGCCGGTCCGCGGCCCGCCTGAACGGACACACGAACGCCATGATGATGGCGGTCGATGCCCTGGACCCCACCGTCAAAGGCAGTGGAAACGCCCGGGCAGCGACCCTGCCGGGCATCGGCGACGACATCCGCGCGATCCTGGCCAAAGCCTCGTCCCCGCGCCTGGCCTGCGACATCGCCTACGTCCTGACCACCTCTCATCACGACGAAGCGGCCCAGGAACGCCTGCGGGGACGGGCACACGGGGTAGCCTCGTCCTTCGCCGCGTTCACCAGCGGCACCAACCACCTGCATCGCCGTCGCATGTTCGCCCCGCGATGGCGCTCCACACGTCGATTCCTCGGACACGGATTCCTGCTCTCCACAGCCGAACTGGCCGGGATCGCACACCTACCCACCGACACTGCGGTTCCAGGACTGACCAGGGCCGGAGCACGTCCATCTGCACCCTCCCCGGTTATCCCGCGCGGGGGAGAACACACGCGCGTGGTCGGTGACACCGACGCCGGCACACCGCGCCCGCTTGCGCTTGGCGTGGCCGAAGGCCGCCAGCACACGCACGTCCTCGGCAAAACCGGCTCAGGAAAGTCCACCTTGCTGGCCAACCTCGCGCTCCAGGACGCGGAAGCAGGTCGTGCCGGATTGGTCATCGATCCGCGCGGGGACCTGGTCACCGACATCCTCGCCCGCCTGCCCCAGGACGCGGTGGATCGAGTGGTGCTCTTCGACCCCGATGACAGCGGCCTGCCGCCCCGCTTGAACCTGCTCCAGGGCGGAGACCCGGACTTCACGAGCGACACGGTGGTGGGAATCTTCCGGCGGATCTACTCCGACTACTGGGGTCCGCGCACCGACGACATCTTGCGTGCCGCCACGCTGACCCTGACCCGCGCCAAGGACCCGGCCCTGACCCTCGGCGACATCCCGCGCCTACTCGCCGACGACCATCTTCGTCAGAACGTGCTGAGCAAGGTCGCCGCGCACAGCGGAGCGGATGAGGCCTTGTCCGACTTCTGGGGTTGGTACGGCAACCTCACCGAATCGGCGCGCTCCGCGGTGACGGGGCCCATCCTCAACAAACTCCGTACTGCGCTCTTGCGTCGCTGGGTGCGGCAGGTCCTGGCCTCGGGCCCCTCCACCATCGACCTACCGTCCCTGTTCGACAGCGGCCACCTCGTTCTTCTCCGGCTACCGAAGGGGCGCCTGGGCGAGGACACCTCGAGCCTCGTCGGCTCGTTCGCCCTTGCAGCGACATGGCAAGCGGTGACCGCCCGCATCCACACACCCGAAAACCACCGCAAGGACCTGGCCGCCTACGTGGACGAGTGCCAGAACTTCCTCAACCTGCCCGGAAGCTTCGAAGACATGCTCGCCGAGTCCCGCGGTTACCGACTAAGTCTGATCCTGGCACACCAGGAGCTCGGGCAGCTCCCCAACGACCTGCGCAAGGCCCTCTCGGCGAACGCGCGCACCAAGTTCTTCTTCACCGCATCCCCCGACGACGCGGCCAGCCTGTACCAGCACACCGAACCTGTACTCAGCGCCTACGACCTCACACACCTGGGTGCCTACCAGGCAGCTGTGAGACCCCTCGTGGGCGCCAAGGAACAGCCGGCGGCGACGGTGCGCACGAGGCCGTTGCCCCCAGGGATCACGGGCCGCGCAACCCAAGTGCGGAAGGCAGCACGCAGATACAGCGCCGTCGATCACCAACCGCTGGACGACCCGCGAGGCCCGGGAGGGCAAGCGTGAGCACACACGGTGAAGCAGAGCCCCGACCCGTACTCAGCGACTACGCAGGAAAGCTCCTATGGCTGGCGCGCAGGGTTACCCCTCGGGACCAACGACTCCTCTGCGACCTGTACGACCACAACGTCATGACGACCCACCACCTCCACCGGGTTCATTTTCCGCGAGCCGAAGCGCGACGCGCTCGTAGGAGGCTGCACCTGCTGCACCAGTACGGGCTCATCACGGGGTTTCGTCCCCACGGGCGGCTCCGCGCCCCCGTCCATTGGATCCTCGCCCCGCTCGGCGCCGCCCTGGTTGCCGAACACCGAGGCCTCGAGCCCGAAGAGCTCAACTTCCGTCAGGACCGAGCGCTGGCACGAGCACACTCCGGGCAGCTCGGCCACATGGTCGGCCTTGTCGAGTGTTTCGCTCTGACCACGGAGGCGGCACGGGTCGTGCCGACCGCACACCTGGTGCGGTGGGAAACCGAGCGCGACTGTGCCCGACGGTGGGGACGCTTCATCCGCCCCGATGCCTACATGCGCTGGCACCAGGGCACGAGCGAGTTGGACGCCTTCTGGGAGTACGACACCGGTACTGAACCCCTCACCAAGGTGCAGCGCAAGATGGCCGGATACGCACGGCTCGCACGTGAGTCCGGGCTGCCCTCGATCGTGCTGTTCGCTCTGCACTCCGAGGCGCGAGAGGAACACCTCGTGGCACGCCTGGCTACCGATAGGACGCCGACGGTGGGCGTGTACATGACGACCCACGCGAGGCTGCGAGACCAGGGGCCGGCGGAGCAGGTGTGGCACACCGACTGTGCGGAGCAACTGACTCTGGTCGACATCGCACGCCGTCACCACGTACCCGAACCCGGAGACGCATGATCCGTTTTGCGGTTTGGGTCGGTGTGCTCGTCTTCGTGCTGGTGCCGATCTTCATCGGCGCGCTCTCCGACACCGACCCCGGTGCCCATATGCCGGAAGGCGGGGTAGAGGGCATACCGGATGTGCTGCTTATGGCCTACGTCCAGGCGGCTACGCGCCTCGAGGAGGACCATCCCGAGTGCACGAACATGACGTGGCCGGTGCTGGCCGGTATCGGGAAAGTCGAATCCGACCATGCGGCGGGAAGCGAGATCTCTTCATCCGGAGACGTGAGCCCCAAGATCATCGGTCCGCGCCTCGATGGATCAGGGGCCGGCGGCAACCTCACCCCCCACACCGACTCTGACGACGGTAAGTGGGACGGGGACACCGACTACGACCGGGCCGTGGGGCCGATGCAGTTCATTCCCACGACCTGGGCTTCCCACGGTGCGAGTGCAACAGGGCGAGGTGAGGGGGACCCGCACAACGCCTTCGACGCGACCTGGAGCGCAGCGGTGTACCTGTGTGACAACGGCGCTGACGGGGTGGACTTCGCCGAGCAGGCCGATCTGGAGTCGGCGTTGTTCAGCTACAACCGCTCACGTTCGTACGTGAACGAAGTGAGCGGCCACATCGAGGAGTACACCGAGCTCGCGGCGCAAACGGTAACGGAGCGACCGATTGTCGGCTCGGGCGCAGGCAGTGAGCAAGGTCGAGCGGCTGCCGAGTGGGCTCTGGAGCAGGTGGGCCTGCCCTATGTCTGGGGAGGACTCGGCCCCGAGGGCTTTGATTGCTCCGGACTCACCCAGCAGGCGTGGGCGAGGGCCGGAGTGGACATCCCGCGCGTGACCACCGATCAGGTGAACGTCGGCACCAGGGTCGGCCTGGACGAGCTCCAACCCGGTGATCTGCTGTTCTACGACACCGGGGGCCCAGGCGGTTCTCCGGCTCACGTGACGATGTACGTGGGGGATGGGGACATGGTCAACGCCCCCCGAACCGGGCAGGATATCCGCGTAGAGCCGGTTGAAAGTGAGTACTACAGCCCCAGGTTTGTCGCGGCCACTCGGCCCGGATGATATGCCGCTGAACCATCTGAGTTAGACTCTTCGCGTGGCCGGAATGAACCGAGGGCGAACCGCAGCATTGGTATCCGTGACCTGCTTGATGCAAGCGTCAGCGGTCGCATCCGGTTTTGATGGCACCCCCACCCTTTGGCAGATCTTTATGTTCGCCGCAGCGTCTCTTCTTGCTGGTGCAGCTGTGGTACTTGCAGGCGAGCCCTCTGCTTCCCTCGGGCGAGCTCTCCATATTAAAAAAACCTGAGAGCAGACCATAGACTACTTTGTATTCTATGATCTCAGGTGAATGTCCGATTCATCACATTTGAGGCATGGCGGCGCCGGTCCGCGGTCTCGGCTCGAGGCTCGCTGTAGACCCGCAGTCCACCTCGCGTGAGCGCCTCGCTTGTTTGTGCAGTTCAGAAATGGCGACTCTAGAGGGCTTCGTGATCCCTTGGCTCCAGGGGTGATTTGTCGCCTTTGGTGCTGAAAGTTCGCATTCGGAAACTCGATCCGCTAGTCGAAGGCCGTAATTCAGTTCGCGGTGTTTGCGTGAAGGGGTTGAACCTTCTCGCGAGTATGGGGAAATGTGTTCGTCGCATCATCCGGGTGTGGCGCCAGTCGCCAGGGTTACGCGGATGCAGGTGCGGAAGTGCAGCCTGGGGGAGCGCTCCGGGGTCAATGGCGCCGACCTTGGAATCCCGCGGCAGCCCGGAAAGAGTACACACAGCCACAAATAAAGACGCCTCGAGCGGTGCTCCAACACCGCCCGAGGCCGATTACCCCTGAATCAGCCAGGAGGCAATCATGAGCAATGTTACCGGTCGGCATCGACGGCGCCGTCGCGGTTGGGTCGCCCACGCACGATGGATCGTTGGGGGTGTGCTCGCCGCGCTCCTCGGGGTGGCCTCGACACCGCGCATCATCCTCACCGAAGCATGCGAATCTGCGAGGGAACCCCGAACAACCAAGGTGTCGGCCGTGTCGCAGGAGCCAGCCTGGGTTGGGCGGTATGAGCGTGCGCAGCGACTCCACGCGAGTCGTGCTCGGGCCCACTACCTCGAAGCTGAGCGGCAGTCGCCTCCGGCGTGGGCGCTCAAGACTGGCTGGTGTGTCGACGATGACGGTGTTCGTGGTGTGCGTCCGTATTTGGTCTGTCACGAACAGAGGGCGGGGAATATGAGCTATTCATCGGAACGTGTCATTCCGCCAGGGAAGCAGATGGCGGCTGCCGGTCCCGCACCTCATGGTGGCTCCGAATGGGCTGAGTTGGCGGGGCTCGTTCGCCAGTGGGTCGAGCTGCCTCCCCAGTGCCATGCCTGAGTAGAGAGAGGTAGGCGGGGCTGCATCTTCTGTGCGGCCCCGCTTTTGGTGTTTCTGCAGGTAGGGCGTGCGACATCGAGATCCGGTGACTCTCTCCACATTTTTCCTCACGTTGAGTGTTTAGAAACCGGTTGTGCGATGACTCTGCGTATGGCTACTGTCACCTTGCGAAAACGCGGCGTGCGCGCCGCGAACGGTGATGGATCGGTGGTGACATGCGAGCGCTCAAGGGGTGCTGGGTTGCTGTGAGTGCGGCTGCGCTCATGACGAGTTGTTCGACGCAGGGGGATCACAGCGAGGGCGAGGTCCCCCCTACACCACAGGCGCTCGAGACTGCGCCAAGTTCTTCCCACGAGGAGCTCGCGCTCGATGCATACCGCGGCATGTGGGATGTGGTGGTCGAAGGAGCGCGAGAGGGCTCGGTCGGACACCCGGACCTGTCCGATTACGCCCAGGGACAGGCGCTCGAACTCACCACGGACATGCTCCAAGGGGTCACTGCGTCCGGCGAGCCTGAGCTCGATCCGGAAGTGGTCATGACCGACCTCGACGCTTCACCCAGCACGGTGAGCATCGAGGACTGCATCGACAGTTCGGACTGGCTTGTTTACGAGGACGGCGAGACCACGGGCGTGGGAGAACGCCGTCGAGCAGCAAGCGCCGAAGTCGTCCTGGTCGAGGAACAGTGGCTCGTGGACGACCTGTGGTTGGAGGACTACGGCTCATGCTGAGGCAAGACGTGCAGGCCACGGTCAAGCTTCCCCTCCTGGGGGCGTTCAGCGCGCTTGCCCTGCTCGTAGCTGCGACGGCTGCGGAGGCCGCCGACCTCCTGTCGCACACCGAATGCTCGAACGGTGAATGCCACGTGGAGGCGGCCACCCCCGAACAGCTCCGATCCTCGGAACAAGCCCCCGAACCGTTGCAAGGCCCATCCCCTGAAGGGGGCCAGGGGAACACTGGCCCGGGCTCGGGCAATGGTGGTGACGCCGAGGGAGGAACGAGCGCATCGTGCGTGTACGACGATGCCGAGTTCCGCTCTTCCGGCCAGGAAGGGCCTCTGCCTGCGTCCCCAGGGTCCGCCTCGTGTGATTCCGCCGCTCCTGACAGGGGTCAGGGAACCCAGCAGGAAGCTGAAGAAGCGTTCCAGCCGGAAGCCCTGGCGGAGCAGGCGCGCGCGGCCATGAGCCCACCGGCCCCGGAGATCGGAGCCGCGCCCCCAGTGGACCGCCCCCGCTTCGTTCACATGCCTGCCTGGATGTGGATCGACGATGCCTCCTGGGAGCCCGTGACGGCCACCGCTTCGGTGAGCGCAGGATCAGTGACCGTGACCGCGAGCCCGGACCAAGTGGTGTGGGACACCGGTGACGGAAACGAGGTCGTCTGCAAAGGGCCCGGCACGGTCTATTCGCCTCAGCAGGACGAGGACGAAGTTTCCCCGGACTGCGGTCACACCTACACGGCCCTGCCCTCAGCAGGGGTCGAAGGCGAAACGGACCTGACTGCGACCTGGGAGTGGCAGGTGTCGTGGAGCACCACCGATGGAGAAGGCGGGGACCTGGAGTCCTTGACCACGACGTCCAGCGTGCCCATTTCGGTGAGCGAGATCCACTCCGTCATCACGCGTATTCGCTGACGCTCCCACAAACGAGATGAAAGGGCAGGAATGGTCACGCTTGCTGATCCTGCGAAAAAAGAGGAGAAAAGGAAACGCGCTGATCAGGTGGACAGCGATGAATGGGGTTCCGTCCGGTTGGCTGCGGCATCCCGTCGCCGGTGGAAGTGGGGCCTTCTGGCGGGCGCTCTGATCACGGCTGGTGCTGGAGTTGGCGTCGTGGCGAGCACGTGGGGAGACACGACGCGAGCCGTCGCAGTGCTGACCGCGGATCTGCCCGCAGGTCACACGGTCACTGCCGACGACATCCGAACGGTCGACTTGCACGAACCGGATGGGTTCAGGCTCGTGTCGCCCGACATGGCGGAAGGGATGGTCCTGACGCGGCCCGTTCCTGAAGGGTCGCCCCTCGTTGCGGCATCTGTCGCTGACACTGCGCTGTGGCCGGAACAGGGACAGGCAGTGGTGTCGGTTCCGGTGACCAACATTCCGTCCGGAATGGAAGAAGGAACGCACGTCGACCTCACGCCGAAGGCTGCCTCCGAGGACCAAGGCGCCCAAGACGCAGACACGGTGACCGGCATCGTTCACCGGGCGGACCATCCGGGGCAGGAAGACGAGCTCGGCGTTGACCAGTCGGTTGTGGAGGTGGTCCTGCCCAGGGAGCAAGCCGTCTGGCTCTCCGGCTCCATGACAGGGGACGAGGTCGGGCTCGCCGTCGTCAACCCGTGGGACGGATCGGAGCCCGAGGAAGAGGAAGGGGAGGAGCCCGAATGATTATCGCCGTATGTTCGCTCAGTGGAGCTCCGGGCGTGACGAGCCTGGCCACTGCCCTGGCGGCGTGCTGGCCCTCTACCCCGCTGACGGTCCCGATTCTCGTGGAAGCCGATGCTTCAGGAGGTGACGTGGCTTCCTGGCACGGCATCGACCTTGGGCAGCGCCCCGAGGGGCTGGTGTCCTTGGCAGCGGCCTCACGTGCAACATTTCAGACGGCACAGGTGGACGCTGATGATTCGCCTTCCGCCTTCACGCCGCTCCTCCGTCATGCCACCGAGCTTCCCGGTGGATTGCGTGTGGTGTCCGCCCCGAGCGACCCGCTGGAAGCAAGCCGAGCGGTCGATGTTCTCGCGCAGTCTCCAGGACTGCTCCGTACGGGCAGGGTGACCATCGTCGACGTGGGCAGGGCGGTGCCGGGGTCCGCGGGGGCGGCCCTGCTCCGGCATGCCGACGTCGCCGTGGTCCTGACCGACGTGACCGACGTGGGGCACGCACACCGGCTACGGGTGTGCGCCCCGGTCCTGGCCTCGCTGCGTCATGACGGGGTGCGTGTTGGGCTGGCCCTCACCGGTGCCTGCCCATATAGCGACGCGGAAGCATCCGAGGTCGCGGCTCAGATACCTGTCTGGTCGCGCATCCCTCGGGATGAGTCCGGGGCGGCACTCGTACGGGGAGAGCACCGCCCGCCAACTCGCATGCGCGACCGCTGGGGAGCATGGTGGGCCCGACGCAGCGGCTCCGAGAGCTTGGAATGGATGCCGCTGATCAAGACCGCGAAGGCCCTGAGCGAGCTGTGCGATGACTTCTCCGGGCTCGGTGTTGGGGCCGGCGTAGGCCGTCCGGTTCGCCGCCCACAGGAGGTGGAAGCGGCATGACCACTATCAACACACCGGAGGCGGGCACCGGGTCCACTGAGCGGTCGGTACGTGAAGCCGCTGTCACGATGGCGACCCAGGTTACCGAGCGACTGGCTGCCGACCCCGCAGCGGCCGCGCACCCCGATCGCGTGACCGACCTTGTCGAAGCGCTCCTGGAAGACCACGCTCGTGCTGCACTTCAGAAGGGCACACATGCGCTGCTGAACTCGCAGGACGAGTCGAAGCTGCGCCGCCTGGTGCTCGACCGAGTCCTCGGGTTGGGGCCGCTGGAAGAACTTCTCGCCGAGCCGGACGTGGAGAACATCCACATCAATGGCGCCGACGACGTCATCATCGATTTCGGCGGGGGGCACCGGGAAAGGCGACCGGCGGTGGTGGAGACCGACGCCGAACTCGTCGACTTGGTGCAGCGTGCCGCTGCCCGAGCACCCGGTGGTGAACGCCGGTTCGATGCTGCCGCCCCAATCCTGTCGATGGAAATGCCGGGTGGTGAACGGCTGTCGGCCATCATGCCCGGCGTCGCCGTGCGCCCCACCGTGACCATCCGTCGTCACCCTCAACATCACCTGCAGTTGGGTGACCTCGTGCGATCGGGCACACTCGACCAGACCGCTCGCAATCTGCTGGTCGCGGCTGTTCGAGCACGGTTGAACATCATCGTCAGCGGAGCCACGAACGCGGGCAAGACCACCCTGTTGCGCGCATTGCTGGGCACCCTGGACGGCGAGCGGATCGTCACCGTGGAGGATTCCCTCGAGCTCGGGCTGCACCGCCACATGCATGACGCGGACGTGGTCGCCCTTCAGGGGCGCCCGCCCAACGTGGAGGGCATTGGGGAAGTGACTCCGGCAGAACTGGTGCGCGCGGCGCTCCGGATGTGCCCAGATCGCGTCATCGTCGGAGAGAGCCGCGGCCCGGAGACACTCGCTCTGCTCACCGCCATGAGCATGGGAACCGACGGGTCGATGTCCACGCTCCACGCCTCGTCCAGCCAGCAGGTCTTCACCAAGATCGCTGCCTACTGTGCGCAGGCCCCCGAACGGCTGACGGCTTCCGCGACAGCGACGCTCACAGGGGCCTCCGTTCACTTGGTGGCCCACATCGACACCACGGAGGCTGGGGAACGAATGGTGACCAGCATCCGTGAGGTCGTCGGCGCAGAAGGCGAACAGGTTCTGTCGAACGAGCTGTACGTGCGCTCAGGCGAACCTTCCGGAGAGATTGTGTGCGCGCCCACCGGTGACATCGGCCAGCGCCTGGATCGCGCGGGGTACACGGCCCGGGGGTGGACATGACGAGCTTGTGGGACTGGAGCTTTGGCGGCCCGGTACTCGGTGGTGCCCTGTGTGGAGCGGGTGTCGCCTGCGCGGCCTACGCCCTGAGCATGATGCGGAGCCGAAGGGCCGGCGGGTCTGTCACCCGGTGGCTCGGCCCATTGCACGATCGCCGCATCTGGACACGGTTCGTGTGCGCGGCAGGGGCAATGTCCCTGGTGGGCCTGACGACGGGATGGCCCGTGGGGACGGTGCTGGCGGCCGCAGCCGGGTGGTGGTTGCCCACCTTGTTGACCTCCGACACGAAAACTCGGGCTGACGCTGAACTCGCCGAGTCCCTCGCCACTTGGGTGGAGCAGTTGCGAGACATGCTTCATGGAGCGGCGGGCCTGCACCAGGCCGTTTCGGCCACGGTTCCTGTTGCGCCGGAGCGGATCCGGGAAGAAGTCCGGGAGCTCGACGGGCGGTTGCGCGCTGGGCAGCCCATGGAGCAGGCGGCTTCCATCTTCGCCCGTGTCGATTCCAACATCGGAGACCTCGTTGGCATCACGTTGATTACTGGGGCCTCCCGACAGGCTGGTGACCTTGCAGGGATGCTCGGCCGCCTTGCAGAGGCGGCACGGGACCGAGCGACCACCGTGGAACGAATCTCGGCCTCTCGGGCGACCACCTCGACCTCCGTACGGATCATCGCCGCCGCCACGACCCTCATGTTGGTGGCGATGGTGGCGTTCAACCCCGCCTTTCTCACCCCGTTGGGCACGCCCACAGGCCAACTCGTCCTCGGCCTGGTCGGTGCCCTCTGGGCCGCTGCATTCTTCTGGTTGTCCCGTCTCGCCTCGCCACCCCGGCAGGCGCGCCCCTTCTCCCTGGCCCAGGCGGCCACCGTCGGCGCGGGCGGTGCTTCATGAGCACGGTCACGCTCGCGCTGACCGGAGGCCTGATCGGTGCGGGGGTGTGCGCCGCCGCCTACGGACTGCGACGCCCCCGCTTGGTCGAACGGTTGGCTCCACGACCGCAACCGGGCCGGGCATCGCAGCAGCCGGGGGAGGCTCGGACACACAAGATCGGGAATCGCGCGGGGCATCTGTGGGCTCACGTGGGCATCCCGGGGCCACGTATGACCAGCCTCCTCGCTATGGCGGGCACGACGACGGAGGCCTACAGAGCGGAGAAAGCCGTCGCCACAGGGCTCGGGATCCTGCTCGGGACGGCTCTGACGACGCTTGGAGCGTGGGCTCTACCAGGGTGGCCAGTGGTTTGGCTGCTCGCAGTCACGCTTGTGGCCGCCTGCTTCCTGGCCCCTGACCTCGCCGCCTACAGCGCCGCCGCTGAACGCCGAGCCGAACTCCGCGCCGCCTCCTCTGCCTTGGCCGACCTGACGGTCATGGGCCTGGCTGCAGGGGCCGGACCCACAGGAGCGGTCACGTCGGTACTTCAACTGGGCCAAGGCCCCGCCCTGGTGCGTATCCGCGAGTCCGTGCAAGCCGCGACCGTCCGGCACCGACCTGTGTGGGAAGGGTTGGAGGACCTCGCAGCAGCAACCGGAGTGCGTGAGCTGGGCGAGGTGGCTGCATCCCTGCGGTTGGGCGGTACCTCTGGAGCGCGCACGCGGACCTCGATGACCGCGAAGGGGCAGTCTCTTCGCGCCCGGGAACTCGCCGAGGCGGAAGCCGATGCGCACGCCGCCACCGAGCGAATGAGCTTGCCCACCACCCTGCTGGTGGTCGGGTTCCTCTTCCTGATCAGTTACGCGGCCCTCGGCCACATCACCGCGGGCTTCTAAACGGAGAGATTGAAGTGCAGAACGTTCTTCGGCATGCCTACATTCGGCTACTCGCATGCGTCGTTCCGTCACGGCCAGTGGTACGGGATGCAGGAGCGGCAACGACCGACTGGATCCTGATGATCATGGTGTCCATCACCATCGCCACTGCTGTCGGAGCGATTCTGGTTTCCGAGTTCACCACCGCTGCGGAGTCCATCGACCTGGGTGTGAACGGGTGAGGGCAAGCATGTTGCGGCGGGGGAGTCGGGAAGACGTGCAGGGGGGTGATCAGGGTGGCACCGAATCGCTCTTCGTTCTGCCGGCGGTGTTCGTGATGGTGCTTGCCGTGATCCAGGTGGGTGTGTGGGCCCACGCTCAACACCGCGTACAGGCGATCGCCTCGCAGACCCTCGCGAGCGCACGAACCATTGAGGGTTCCACCGCTGCCGCCCACCGTAGGGCAGATATCGCACAGGAGCAGCTGGGCGGCGCGATGCTGGACCAGGTGGAGGTGGACGTCACCCGAGGGTCGGACCGGGCCGAAGTGTCGGTCCGAGCTCGGGCGGTCAAGGTGGTTCCGGGGGTGGATCTTCCTGTGAGCGCGCAGATCTCGGGCCCCGTCGAACATTTCGCACCATGAGCGTCTCGGGCAGGAAGCGTCGAGGAGACGACGGAGGCGCGTCGGTCGACCTGATGTTGCTCGCTCCGGTTCTGGTGCTCCTCCTGGTGCTGATGGTGGTGGCAGGGCGACAGGTCTCAGCGGCGCTGACGACACAGGACGTGGCCTCTGCAGCTGCGCGGGCCGCCTCGCTCCAGCGTGACACCGCCTCGGCGCGGGCACACGCTCAGGCCGTGGCCCACGGCGAACTGGCTGAGCGGGGTCTCTCCTGCAGTCCCTTCACGGTGTCGGTGGACGTCTCCGGGTTCGATGCCGGCGGAACAGCGGAGGTGGAAGTGGTGTGCACGGTCAACTTCCTGGACCTGGGCGGCTTGGGTGAACGCACCCTGCGTGCCTCAGCAGCTTCTCCCGTCGACCCATACCGAGGGGAAACGCCATGAGTTGGGGGCGAGGCTCCAGCGCCGAGAGGGACGCCGGGAACGCCTCGGTGTTCCTCATTCTGTTGATCCCGGTCGTCACCCTCGTGTTCGCGCTGGTCTGGGAAGCAGGCCAGATGCTGGTGGCCAAGAGCGATCTGCTCGAGGCAACGCATGCTGCTGCTCGAGCGGGCGCCCACCAGGTAGATACCTCGGCCGTCCTTGCCCACGGTGAAACGGTCCTGGCTCCGCAGGCAGCCGAACGGGCAGCCACTGAGCACCTTGTTCGGGCAGGCGTGTCCGGCCGAGCCGAAGCGGACGGAGAGCAAGTGGTCATCCTTGCCCGCACCACCTACACCCCCGCGCTACTGCCGATCGGCTCCCAAGTCATCGAAGCCGAGGCCAACGCCGTCGCGGTGCAGCCCTCTGGCTGAATCGGAAAGGAAAGCAGCATGTCCTACGGCCGATGGCCGTTGGTCGGTTCCTGCATGGCATCGCTGGCCTTGCTGGTGGGACCGCCTCTGCTCGTCCGCTGGCTCGGATGGCCCCTCGGCGAACACACCTCGTGGGCCTGGTTCATTCAGTACTTGCGCTCGGGCACTGTCCCCCACGAGGCCGTGGTCGCCGGGTTGGTTCTTGCTCTCTGGGCGTTGTGGGCGGCGCATCTGGTCGTGGTCCTCTTCGACGTCCGCGCTGCCCTGCGTGGATTGACGCCTCGGATCGGCCTGGTGCGCATGGTCTGGCTCTTGGTGGCCGGCGGCACGGTTGCGACGAGTACGCAGACGGCTGTTGCCGCTATGCCCGCAGAAACCCCCGCTGAGGTTCCCCCTGCGTCCGAGCTGTCGGTGACGGAGAGCGGAGAGGACGATGGCGAGGAGACCATCGAACGCCAACGTACGCTCTCCGGGTTTCCCTTCGATTCGGCTGCTCTCACCGCTGAGAAGAAGGAGTCCCTCGGACCGACCATTGAGCTCCTCGATGCCTTCGGGCACCCTGAGGCCTCGGTGACGGTGACCGGGTATACCGACCCCATCGGGGACCCCGCCTACAACGAGGCGCTGGCCGAAGAACGGGCGAAAGCGGTCGCGGACCACCTACGAGAGCATCTGGATGACACCGTAGAGATCCAGGTCATCGGGGGCGGGGTCGCAGAATCATCCGTCGATACCCAGGTCCCGTACGAAGAGTATCGCCGGGTGGAGATCGATTACAGCCTGCAGTACCCCCCGTCGCCAGAGCCAGACTCTTCTGAAGAGGAGCCTTCCGAGGCCACCGAGTCCTCGGAACCGGTCGGCATGGACTCGTCCACCGTTAGCGAAGAAGGCGGTGCACTGTCCGGGGCGGGAATCGGAGCCGCTGCCGGAGCGATCGGCGCCGCAGCCGGGTATGCGGTCGGCCGACTCCGTTCCTCTCCGTCCTCGACCCGGCCGCGATCCTCGGGCCGGAAGGGCCCCAGGCTCGAAGTTCACGACACCCCTGGTGAAGTCGACGGCGGTAACGAGGGACATTCCGAGGGTCTGGTTCGGCGCGAGCCACGGATGGATGGGTCCGCGAATATTGACCGCGACGGCTACGTATTGCTGGCGGATGGTCTCTGCGTCAACAGCCGAGGAGGGTTGGCTTTCACCGGGAGATACGCAGGAGCAGTGTTGGGCGCGTTGGCCTCAGGCCACACGGCTGAACGTACCGTCACCACCAGGGCTGCTTTCGTTGCCCTGGGCGGAGCCGAGGGAACGCTGCCGGAGGGAACCAACCCGGTCTCCGGCGTTCAAGGTGTGCCCATCGCGGTCGAGACGAGTCTCTTGTCCGCCGCACGGCAAAACGAGGAGGGAGAGCAAGCGGGCGCCGGCACCAGCCCGCTGCTTCTCCTGCTCGAAGCCGAAGAGGTCGATGCTCGGCCGGACCTGTGTGAACCGCTCGTCGCCTCTTCCGAAATCGTGGTGTGCGTCCTAGGCGGGACCCGCCACGCAGCCGTGGAGGTGCGCTGCGAACGAACCGACCGTGTCGTGCTCAGAACAGCCGGCGGTGACCGGACCATCGTGACCCCGCTGCGCCACGCACCTGATCCGGAGAATGAGGAACTCAGGCCGTCCTCCGAACAGGGGGTGTCCGAGACTGGCGCAAAATCCACCGCAGAAGGCGAGCATCCGGCCCCTGTTCCGGAGAGCGAAGGGGAACCGAGCGAGGAGGCGACGCGAGCGGTGCAGGTGCGCTTGTTCGCTGAGGACGCTGTGGTCACCGTCGCAGGGGAGCACGTGACGGGGCTCCGCTCAGTTGCCCGGACTTTCCTGGCGTTCCTGGCCCTGCACCCGCACGGCGCGGACGTCGCGCAGATCACCGAGTCCTGCTTTCCCGACGTCAGCCCCGACAAGGCGGCCGCGTGCAGGCGAAACGCAATGCACAGCATCCGTAGCGTGCTTCGGCCACTCTTGAGTTTGGATGATGCGCAGATCATTCTCAAGGAGGCCGGTCGATACCGGATCGACGAATCCCTCTTCGAATTCGACCTATGGAAGTTCCTCCGATGCGCTGAGGACCTGAAGAAGCAAGGGAAGAGCAAGTCGCGCCAGGGTTGGCTGGAACTTCTCGATCTCCACAACGAGACCTTGCTTCATGGTCGTGCAGAACTATGGGTGGAACCAGCAAGGGAACGGTGCACGCGGATAGTCGTCGATGCATGCGTGCAGCTCGCTGAGTCCACTGAGGATCACAGCGAGAAAATGCAGTATCTGGAAATGGCGGTTCAGTTCGATCAATATAACGAGCCGCTGTACCAGAGGATGATGAAGGCCTACCTGGATGCCGACCTTCCGGAAGGCGCCCATCAGTCGTATCGGGTTCTGAAAGCCAAGCTCAAGGAGCTCGGAGAGAAGCCGGGCAGGGAAAGTCGGCGCCTGGTTGAAGGGAAGCTTTAGGGAGGAGAGAGGGCCCGTAGTGGGTCTCATTCGAGGCTGGAGTGAGGGCCAACGGGTGGGCCCCCACATGGGCCACCGGGTGGGCCGTCCTTGGCCGGCCCACCCGGGTCCCGGCGTACACGCAGGTCAAACCCTACACAGGTGGGCCTTCGGCTGTCCAGACTCTTACCCGAGTGGGTAGTTCTCTTCACGTAGCGGGGGGG
>NZ_ANBF01000120.1 GCF_000341025.1 Nocardiopsis salina YIM 90010
CTACTCCTCTTCCCGCCTTTCTGTTTTCCCATGCTGCCGTTCCTTCTCCTCTCCCCCAGTAAAGACAGCAAGATAAAATCGGGCAACTGTGATTATTCAATAAATTGGGGAATTGGTTGGTGAGCGGTGGCGCCGCCGCCCTGGAGGTGGGCCATGCCAGTCGGCGCCGGCCCGGCAATCATCCCTGAATGCGCGTTTTTGTCCGAGATTCAGTTGTGCGCTGAAAAAGTTCCTCGAAAATCGGGCGGACCGAGTTGACAGCGCGGCTCGCACCAAGTTCCTATTACCCTGCTCCTGGCGCGAACTTGAGGACCCCGGGGCGGGTGGGGAAAATTTCCCGCGTGTGAGTTGACAAACTCACACGACCCAAGTTCATCTTGGTCCTGCCCCCGGATTTGCGATTCGTTTCAGGGGTGAGAAATATTCACAGCACGGGCTTGACGGGCACGCGCAACCAAGTGAATATCGAGCCGTTCGAGAAACTGTTCCAGAAATTCAGGAGGTGGTGAAATGCGCGCTGTTGCGGACTGATGCGGCCGGTCTGAAGGCGGCAACCTTCAGACCGGCCACACCGGAGAACCCCCGCACCGCCGGAACAGGTGTGGAGCCCAAACAGGCGGACGCGGGGACAACACCACCAACGGAATGGAGTGTGCTGTGCACACGAGTATGCCTCAACCGCCGCTGATTCGCGTCACCCGCGAGCACATCGCCGAACTGCGAACGAAGGGGGCACCCGCGTGCCTCACCTGGCACGAGGACACCTGCCAGGTCGAGGTGACTGCTGCCCGTGACGCTGTCGACCCCAATCGGATGATCATCAGCGGCGCCCGAGACCTCGCCCAACTGGAGGATCTCTACACCGTCGAAGGGCTCCGAGCCAGTGATGACGAACTGGCCGGTGACCTGAGCGCCGTTGCCGCGGGACGGCAGCCCGAATGGCCTGGTATTCGCGCGATGAGCCGCCACGTGCATGTCCTGCGGCGAACCCTTGCGGACGCGGGGGTCTATCTTGCAGAGCCACCCATGCTCGCTATGCCCGTTCTCCGCCTGCCTGCGATGACGGACTACTACCGCCTCGAAGGCAGCGAACAGCTCGCAGGCGTCGAGGTCACCTTCGGGTTCTTGGCGAGGACCCGGATCACCATCACCGACGAGCAGGCGGTCACGCGCCCCCTCACCGAACGGACCTTGGCCACCAGTGAGGCGCTTTCCCACGCAGTGAACAGCCGCCTGATCGCGTCCACGGTGCGCGAAGCCCTGTCCTCAGGCCTCTAGCGCCCGCACTACAGCGGGGGCGCCGCACGGGCGCCCCCGCCCCCAACCACCCCGCGCCGTGTTCGGCGCGCCCGAAAGGAGTCCCAATGCTGCTCACGCATCGTGACCGTTTCCAGGATGAAGAGATCACCGTCGACATGCTCTGCGACCTCGACCGCGCCGGACCGGGCGCCCTGCTCGTTGCTGACCTGCGGCGCCCCGCCTTCCGCATCAGCCGTGCGCGACACCTGGACCAGTTCAGCAGGGGACAGTTGCCCATCTACGGTCACGGCGACCTTCGCCACGACCTGAACTGCCATGACCACGACTGGGAGGAGACAGCCGACGCCGTCACCGACACCACCTGGGACCAGCTCGACTACTGGACCTCGTATTCACGGGACATGAGCCCCCTGGTCCGCACCCTGCGCCGCGACATGGGCCTGCGCGGCATGGACCTGAACCGCCGCCCGGTCCTCAGCTTCGCCCTGGACGGAACGAGGCTGGTCAAGGACTCCTTCACCCTGCGGGCCGACCCCCGGATCACCTTCGTCTCACACAGCGGCCAGCACGACCCCGCCAGCCTCCAGGCGAGCTTGGACATGTTCCAACACGGCCAGTTCGTGACCGGCTGGACCCAGCTCGTCACGCACGAAGCCCCGCCTGAGTTCGTGAGGCAGGCGGCTCAGCAGGCAGAGCTCCACAGGAGCGCCCAGCCCTAGCACCTACGCGGGGCCGCCCCGAGGCGGCCCCGCCATCCGACAGTCATCCTCCGCGCCGACCGTTCGGTTCGGCGCGCCCAAGAAAGGAACAGAACGTGTTTGGATTCGCGCGAACCGTCACCGACGACGGCTGGCTCGAGTACGCGGAAGTCACCCCGCGCATGCTCCACACGCTGCAGCGGATCGGCCCCGGCGGGGTGATCATCGCCGATCCGGATCGATGCGACTACTACGCGACCCACGCGCGCACGCTGAACCACGCGAGCTACGTCCCTCTCATCGTGTACGGCTACCACGACCTGGTGAACGACCTCATTGAGTACGCCGAGTACGGGGTCCGGGTGTGGCAGGTGCTGGCCGATGCTGTCGACCACACCGCCTACGAGTGCCTGGAAAAGCGGCTCCAGAGCATGGCCGACACGGGATTCGTCGTCACACGCACGCGCCAGCACATGCAGAAGCTCGGGTTCGACCTGACCAGCGCCCCCGACTATTACCCCCGGTGTGCCAGGCCCGGCGCTCTGACGTCGCCGAGCACCGCGATGGTGCGGGACCGCTACAGCGACTGGATCAACCCGTCGATCACGGTCACGGTCACCAGCCCTCTTCGGGAACAGGTGGGAGTCCTCTCCCTGATCAAGATCAGTGACAACGGGCGCCACGTGACCGGGTGGCCCAAGGCGCTGCGTAACCAATTCATCGCAGCCGCCAACACCCGACGGGTGCGAGAGGCGGTCGACGCTCACCTGCGCAGCCTCTGACCCCCCAGCGGACACCACTTGAACAGGGTCGCTCCGTCATTCGGGGCGGAGCGACCCCTCCACCACCTATCGAAGGGACTCGTTAGTCATGACCACAACCACGCCGACCAAGCGCCGCACCGCAGCCCAGACCCGCGCCCTCATCCTGGCGGCCCTGACCGAGGCCCCCGCCCCGGTGACCATCACCGACCTGGCCGAAGCGGCGGGGCTGGGCAAATCCACTCTTCGCACCCACCTGCCGACCTTGGAAGAGGAAGGCAAAGCAGTTCGCACTCCGGGAGGGCACGACGGCCGCCGCCGTACGCCCGACCTCTGGGAGGCCACGAACCCCGCGACGAGCAACGCGGGCGACACTGCGGAGCCGGAGCGTGCTCCGGATGAGGAGAACGCCAGCCAGAGCACCTTGAAGGAGCAGCCGGCTCCGAGGTCCGGGGCTCCTGAGGTGTCCTCCTTCTCCGGCAACGCAGGTGGGACGGAGGCGAAGCCGAAGGGTGTCTCACGCGCCTCTGCCGCACCCCTGGTCCCGGTCATCCCGGGGCAGGACTTCAACAAGGTCAGCGGCTCGGTACGGCTTGCCCCCGGCGAGTTGAAGGTCATGGTCATGGCCCTGCTCGACGCCGAGCCCGACCAGGAGTTCACCGCGACCTCCCTGAGCCATCTGTTGGCAGGGCGTTCGATCGGTGCGATCCAGAACAACCTCGCGCGCCTGGCGAAGGAAGGGCGAGCCGTTCAGACCTGTGACAGGCCGCGCCGGTACCGCTCCGCCAAGTACCCGGCCTGAGCCCGAACACCCGGGGGTGTGGGCTGTTCTCCGCCCACACCTCCACCTTCTAAATACCCCTGGGGAGTATTAATGTTCGACGTTGTCCGAACTGTCTTCGCCTTCGACTGTCAGGGCCTGGGACACGCCGTTGTTCTGGCCGGGTTGTGTGTGACCGCGACCTTGGTCGGGGTGGTCAACCGAACCCACCGCCTGCTGCACGCCTACTTCATCGAAGGTGAGTGGCCCGGCATCTCGAGCGAGCCCGGGCCCGGGTTGGGCACTCGTTGCCACGGGTGCGGGCATCACCTGAGCATGCACGACCACGCGACCGGGCGGTGCTGCTACGGCACCCCGCTGGGCCACGTCGCGATCATCCTCGCGCTGCCGCTCCCGCTACTCGTGCGGGACGTGCTGCAGCAGGCGGGATGCTCGTGCCACCGGCACGACGCCTGACACACCACGGCTGACCTATCGAAGGTCCGGGGCCCGCACCAGAAATCTTCTGGTGCGGGCCCCGGACCTTCGAGTTGCTCGTTTCACGTTGTCGGCGCGGTGTCGCATCGGCTGTCGGTGCGTCTTCTTGAGGGGCATCAGGGCGAGAAGAAAGTAGGTGCTCCTGATGACGCACACCGACCACAGGTCGGCACGCCAGCGGCCACCATTGGCGGTCTGGTCCTGCGGCCCCGACGACGGCACGGCGGTGACCGAACGCCTCGCAGAACACCTGGTGCACGAGTACACGAGCCGTGGGCACACCATCGCGGACCTGACCGGTACAGGGAAGGTCGCCCACCACGCCGAACGGGTCGGGAGGGCCAGCGAGGTGGATGCCTCCACCTCCCCCGAATTCGCGGAACCGAACGTTCGCGCCGTGGCTTGGGCCGACCTGACAGTAACGACGTTGCCTGCCCAGGACGAACCTCGAAGGGCGCGGGGACGCAGGGCACGGGCGCAGGTCACCTTCGCCTCGATGATCACTCGTCCCGGAGGCGTCATTGCCGCCATCACCCCGGTCGGCCACGCGCCGGACGGAGCGTTGATCGACCCCGCTCCCGGGCTGGTGCGGGCTGCCACACGCGCGGGGCTGGTGTACATGCAGCATGTGATCGCGCTGACCACGCCGATCTGCGGGTCTGGTCTCGGGGCTGCCATTCCTGTTCGCACGCACGACGAAGAAAGGATCAGCGAAGCAGACGTGGGGAATCTGCCGGTGACGGTGGCCGAAGCGGCCGCCACCATCACCTCGCCCGCTCACCTGAACGTGTCCGTGTTCCGTGTGCCCGAGAAAGATCCGGATCCGGTCAACGAGAGCACGGGGGAGGTGGCCGCTTGACCCCCAGCTCTCAGGATTATGACCCCGCTGACGAACAGCACACGTGCACCGGATGGACACCACACGAGGACTCCTTGGGCTCCACGCCGCGAAAAGCCGGGGAGTCGGTGTGGGCCACCGGGCAGCAACAAGCTCGCCAGCAACGTGGAAGCCGCTACAGCCGACTGTCGGGGGGGGACCCCGCNGCTCCCGGTCATTGCCCAGCACGCGATCGCTACCTACACCCGCCCCGGTGACCCGGTGATGGACCCGATGTGCGGCATCGGCACAAGCCTGGTCGAAGCCGCCCACCTGGGCAGGGATGCGTTCGGGGTGGAGTTGGAACCCAAGTGGGCCTCGATCGCGAGGCTGAACCTGCGGACCGCGCACGTGCAAGGCGCACCGGGTTCTGCGCAGGTGCACACCGGCGAGGCAGCCCGCACGCTGAGCCGGCTGGGAGAGGAGAACCTGGCCGGGAAGGTGCGCTTGGTGCTGACCTCGCCTCCCTACGGAGCGATGACTCATGGTCAGGTGCGCTCCCGTAGGGACGGTGCCGATGCCGTGGAGAAGCACGCCCACACCTACGCGCGCGAGCGCCAGCGCACCAGGAGCAACCTCGCCTACCAGCGTCCCGGCGAACTGATGGCCTCCTTCACTCGCATCTTGGCTGCCTGCAGACCTCTTTTGGCCCCGGGCGGGGTGGTGGTCGTGACTACTCGCCCTTACCGGACTCAGGGCAGGCTCGTGGATTTCCCCGGACAGATGGCCGAGGCAGGACGTCGAGCGGGGCTGGTGCAGGTCGACCGGTGCGCGGCCTTGTTGTGCGCGCTCAGGGACGGAGACTTGGTCTCGCGCACTTCCTTCTTCCAACTCATCGAGACCAGGAGGTTGCGCTCCTCGGGCTGGCCGGTGCACGTGATCCAGCATGAGGACGCCCTGGTCTTCGCCAACCCGACCCCAGGTCACTCCGTCCAGGAAGCAGGCGCCGCAGCATGAATCACGAGCCCGATGAGAACCAGAGCGGCGAGGGTCTGGAACAGGACATGGGCGAAGAGCGCTTCACCGATGCTGCCGGGCCAGCCTTGCGCCGGTACATCATCGCGGACATGCGCGCTCTGGCGGCCTTCCTCGAGCGGCACCCGGAACTGCCCATCAGCGCGTACACGAGCGTGGAGATCACCTACTTCCCGCTCACCGATGACGATTCCGTCGCTACGGGCGAGGTCGCCGAGGTCGGGGCGCGCCTGCACCGGATCCCCACCTGGGACGGCGAGCACTACGTGGTCGAACACGGCGTGGGGGCGGCCCGGTACCGGGCGGTGGCCATCCCCGAGCGGGTGCGGGCCCGCTACCGGTCCTGGCTGACCGGCACCGGTCATCCACGTCCGGACTGACCGGCATCCCACGCGGGGCGGTGTGGGCGCTGGTCGGCCCCACACCGCCCCGTGGTGCCCCAGGGGCAGCCCCGCGCCCCCGTGTGTAGGGCTGCGGGCCATTCAGGGCCCTGCGGGGGCTTGAACGGGGCAGTGACAAACCACCCGAATCGGATCGGCAGATCAGAGGGAGCGCAAATCCGATGGCCGCTGGCTCCAATCCGCTTGAACTTCTCGACGAGATCGAGCGTGGATGGCTCCTGCCCCGCAACGCGCGGGGTCGCGCACCGTATTCGCGCCGTTCGACAGCGGTGGGGAGGTGGCGTTGGTGAGTACGGCTGCTTCGATCCGGCTTGATGAGGTCAGGGCGTTGCCCGTGGTGCTGGACGCGGTTACGGCCGGGCGGATGCTCGGGCTGGGACGCACCACCACCTACCGGCTCCTGCGCCAGGGAGTCTTCCCGGTCCCCGTGCACCGGGCGGGCAAGGTGTGGGTGGTGCCCACCGCGGGTGTACTGGCCCACCTCGGCCTGGACCGTCTACCGCTGCTGTCGGCACACACGTGCGGCTGTGGTGCGCGCGGTGACCACACCAAGGAAGGGGAGCCGTAGATGGCTTCTCAGCAAGGACGAGTGTTCAAACGCTGCGGGTGCCGTGACCAGGACTCGGGCCGCGTGTTGGGGGCCAAGTGCCCGAAGTTGCGGCGCCGTAGCGGAGCCTGGAGCTCCACCCACGGTCAGTGGGGTTACCAGGTCGAACTCCCACGCACCGCCCAGGATGGGCGGCGTCAAGCTCGGCAGGTCGGCCTGGACTCACAGGAAACCGCGCTGGAAGCGCTTCAGCAGGTGCGCACGCTGCTCGACTTGGCCGGCCGGGACCATGAGGACCTGGTCCAGGTCGCCGACCTCATCCAGGCCGAGATCCGAGCCCGGCGCCCCTTGCCGGAAGCGGACGAGGTCAAGCGCCGTCTCCAACTGGGGGTCGACCTACGGTCCGAAGTTCCTACCGTCGAGCAGTGGCTCTCCGAGTGGTTGGAGAACAAGCCCGACCTGACACGGAACACCCGCCGGTCCTACAGCGCCCACATCACCAACCACCTCATCCCGCACCTGGGCAAGATCCGATTGGACAAACTTCAGGCTCGCCACATCGAAGCGATGTTCACCGCGATCGAGGACGGCAACGAACGCATCATCGAGTGCCGCGAATCCGGGGACACCCGTGCATGGGAGAAATTGGAGCGGCGCCGGATGATCTCGCTGCCCACCAAGCACCGAATTCGTGCCACGCTCCGAAGCGCTCTGTCGGACGCGGTGCGCCGTCCCGATCTGCCGGTGAGCTTTAATGCCGCCTCCCACGCCCGCTTGCCGTCCTGCCCCAGGAGGAAACCCTTGGTCTGGACGGCGGACCGCGTCGCCCACTGGGAGAAGGACGGAACGGTTCCGGGGGAGGTGATGATCTGGACACCTGAGCAGACCATTCGTTTCCTGGAGCACGCCCGCAAGTACGCGTGGTTGTTCGCGCTCTTCCACCTGATCGCGGTCAAGGGGTTGCGGCGCGGTGAAGCGGTGGGGTTGCCGTGGGCCAACACTCGGATGGTGGACGGACAGGTCGACATCCGTACCCAGGTCGTTCAGCTGGGGTGGGAGACGCACACCTGTGTTCCCAAGAGCACGGCGGGAGAGCGCACCATCACGCTGGACGCGGACACCGTGCGGGTGCTGCGCTCGTGGCGGCGCCGACAGATGGAAACGAAGCTGGCTCGCGGCGCCGAGTGGGTGGAGACGGGGTTGGTGTTCACCGCCGACGACGGTCGGGGGTGGCACCCTGCCCAGGTGACCGACTGGTTCCAGCGCATCGCTCGGGCTGCTGGTCTGCCGCCCATCTCGCTGCACGGGCTTCGGCACGGGGCGGCGTCGATGAGCCTGGCCGCGGGGGTGGACGTCAAGGTGGTCTCGGCTGAATTGGGCCATGCCACGACCCACTTCACCCAGGACACCTACCAGACGGTGTTCCCCGACGTGGCCAAAGCCGCGGCCGAGGCCACCGCCGCGATGCTCAAGCCCGCAGTCCACCGCGCCTGACGGAAACCAACCTCGAGCCCCGCAGGGAACAAGGCATCGCCCTCTTCCCGGCGGGGCCGCCTCGTGGGCCGGCCGAGGCCCGCGTGCGCAGCGGTACCCAGGAGACCCACGAGCTGGGAGGAGACGGGGCGGTGTCCTCCGTGGAGGCGTCGGTGCCCGCTTGGTTGCTTGCTTCGAGTGCTTCTTCGTGTCGTCCAGGGCAGGCAGGCGTAACAAGTCAGTCGTCTGCATCAACAAGCTCCTTGGCTGTGGCACACGAAAAACGCTCAGTCAATACCCCCTGGCCTGCGTTCACATTCTGACTAGTCTTTAACCAGGCGTGTCTGAATCTCGGTGCAAATTTTTTCTTGGTGACCGGATGTGGTCAGTCAACCCTCTGGTGCATTGACCTGGACCAATGAAGGAATCCTGCCCTTGCTGTTCGTGGCGGAAGATCGACGACCTTCACTTCTCGAACTTAGTCACCTACGCTTGGCCTCGGTGTGGATGGCCTCATTTTGCTCTTGGTTTTCACCTTGGTTTGCCGCGGCCAAATGTTCGAACATTTTCATGTCTGACTCCAGTTGCATCACTGATTTATAAGTCGGGAGAAATTTTCTTTATGTGGAATCATGATGGTTGTGACTCCCTTCCGATGCTATCCGCTCAAAGTGGGGTCTGGGCGGCGCAGGAGATTGACTCCGAAGGATCTCGCTTCAACTGTGGTGGATACATCAGGATGCGCGGTCCGGTGAGCTACAAACTCCTTAAAGACGCCGTCCGCCGGGCTCTGGAGGAAACCGAGGCACTCCGTGTCAGGTTCGGAGACGGGTGGCAGTGGATCGAGGGCAATTCCTCGTTGGGTCTGGAATACCTGGACCTCGGTGGCACTGGGGGCAGCGCTGAAAAATGGATGACATCCGACATGTCGCGGGCAGTCGATCTGAGAACTGACACTCAGAGCGTACGGCATGTGTTGATTCGGGAATCAGATGGCAGCTACATTTTTTATCTGCGCTATCATCACATTGTTATGGACGGGTTCGGCCAGAACCTTTATCTGAAGAGAATATCGGATATCTACACGGCTCTAGTGTCGGGAGAAGAGCTCAAATCAGGTCGCAGCGCCGCGCTCGCCGAGCTCGTCGCGGACGACCAGGAGTACCGCGCGTCCCTCACCAGGCAAACGGATCAGGAATATTGGTCCGACCTCATGTCGGATCGGGATTCCCTGCCTACCCTTTCTCGGAGCATCGGAGGGGGTCGGAGTGGGGTGCTTCGGCGGGTACGCGAATTGGGGGACACACAGAGCAGGGCCCTACGCGACCTAGCGTCCCAGTGCTCGTCTACTCCCTCCGCGGTCCTGTTGTCTGTGGTGGGGGCCTATGCCTGCCGTGTGACGACTCGGACGGAAACCATCCTCAACCTTCCGGTCCCAGCCCGTGTCAGCAGGGCCGCCCGATCGACACCTGCCATGCTCGCCAACGAAGTGCCCCTGCCCGTGGACGCACCGGGCGACCACACCTTCATCGAACTCGTGGAGGAAGTGACTGCGCGGCTTCGAGAGGTCATGCAGCACCAACGCTACCGAGGTGAGGATCTCCACGCGGACCTGGGCTTAGCCGGCACCAGGCAGAGCATCGCCGGTGTGACGGTCAACTGCATGAACCTGCAAGGCAGGTTGGCTTTCGGCGAGGTCCAGGCCACCGTCCATCAGCTTTCAGCCGGTCCCGTTCGTGATCTCTCTCTGAACTTCCTCATGGAGCACGGAGGGGCTTCGACGACGCTGGTGATGGACGCGGTAGCCGAGCGATATACGCCCGAGGACCTCAAAGACCACGAGGAGCGTCTATTCGTCCTCTTGGGCCAGTGTCTGGCCGAGCCCGACCGGCCCCTGAAATCCTTCTCGCTCATGGGAGTCGAGGAGGAACGCGCCGTCCTGGCGGCGGGCCACGGGCCGGTACGTGACTACCCCGTCAGACCAAGCCTCGGGGAACTCATCGGCGCACAGGCCCGCCGTACCCCTGGAGCGGTCGCCGCGCAGGTGGAAGGGGACTCACTGACATATGAGGAACTTCTAGAACGCGCTTGGCGTCTCGCCGCTCATCTACGCTCACACGGTGCGGGCCCCGGGGAGACGGTCGGAGTCTGTGACACGCGTTCCTTGGACCTGATCGTCGAACTACTGGCGGTCGTGCTCTCCGGTGCCGCCTACGTACCGATTGATCCCGATCTACCCCCCTCTCGTGTTTCCTTTCTCGCTCAGGACGCCGAAGTATGCGTCCTCCTAGGAAATTCCGAGATCCTGGGGGGTTTTCCGGCTCTGGCGGACCGCGCCATCGCCGTTGACAGGATCATTGACGATCTGCCGCAAGCGAGTACCAGGACGTGCGACGCGTCCCCCGAGGACACGGCCTACGTCATCTACACGTCCGGATCCACCGGACGCCCCAAGGGAGTAGCCATACCCCACCGCGGAGTGGTCAACCGCCTGATGTGGATGCAGGAGAAACACAACCTGGGCCCGGGCTCAACGGTCCTGCAAAAGACTCCGTTCACCTTTGATGTCTCGGTCTGGGAGTTCTTCTGGCCACTGTTGGTGGGGGCGCGCCTGCACCTGGCACCACCCGCGGCCCACCGTGACCCGAAGATGATCGCCGACATCGTGCGACGACACCAGGTCGATGTGCTGCACTTCGTCCCCTCCATGTTGGACCGGTTCTTGGCAGAGCCGTCCGCTACCAATCTGGGATCGCTTCGGCACGTCATAGCCAGCGGCGAGGCTCTTTCGGCGCAGACGGTCGAACACTTCCACCGACTCCACGCCACCGGTGACGCGCCCGTGCGTCTGCACAACCTCTACGGACCTACCGAGGCCAGCGTCGATGTCACTCACTGGGAGTGCGTGCCCGACGAGTCGGCGACCTCGGTCCCGATCGGTAGCGCGGTTCCCAACACGGCCTTGTATGTTCTCGACGCCTACGGCGCCCCTGTGCCCTTCGGGGTGGCTGGGGAGCTGTGCATCGCTGGCACGCAGGTCGCCACCGGGTACCTGAACCAGGATGACGTCACCAAGCGCTCCTTCGGCGCCAACCCCTTTGGGCCGGGCACACTGTACCGAACCGGCGACGCGGCGATCATGGAACCCGGCGGTGTCCTGCACTTTCTGGGACGGCTCGACTCGCAGATCAAGATCCGGGGCATGCGTGTGGAACCGGGAGAGATCGAGTCGGTCCTGCTCTCCCATCCCGACGTCGCCCAGGCCGTGATCCTGGCCCCGAAGGACGTGGCGGGCGGACACAGGCTGCTGGCCCACGTCGTCCCTCGGGGCAAGAGCACCCTCACGAGCGAGAATGTGCTGGCCCACGCCGGACAGCACCTGCCCGAGCACATGGTCCCCGACGCGGTCGGGGTCACCACCGAGTTCCCCACGCTGACAAGCGGCAAGATCGACAGGAAGACGCTGGCGTCGCTGTCTGTCGAGGTGAACGCACCGGTGGGCTCTCCCACCCTGCCGGCCGGGGACGTCGAACAACGACTGCACGATATCTGGACCGACGTCCTGGGCCTGGAGACCATCGACGTCAACAGCTCCGTTTTCGCCTTGGGCGCCGACTCCATGCACTGCATTCGCGCGCGATCAACCATGGAACGGTACGGCCTCACGTGCAGCGTCGCCGAGATCTTCGAGGCGCCCACGATCCGTTCCCTGGCTCTGGTGGTAAGGGCCACCGAAGGTGGCCGAACTCCTGACAGGACGCAACCCTTCGATCTGCTGTCCCAGGAGGACCGAGCACTCCTCCCACAGGGCGTCGTCGACGCCTATCCACTGAGCAGGATGCAGTTCGGCATCCTCTACCACGCGGACCAGAGCGAAAACACGTCGGTCTATCGTGTCGTGGTCAGCATCGAGGTGCCCTTGCCGCTGGACGAACAGCACCTGCGCGCGGCTCTGCGCGCGACCACGGGCCGCCACCCAGCACTGCGCACCTCCTATCACCTCAGCGGCTACAGCCACCCCCTCCAAGCGGTCCACGGAGCGGTGGAGGTGCCTTTGGAGAGTAGCGATGCGCTGCTGGGCCGTGGCCGCGACGAACAGCGAGAGCGGCTCCAGCACTGGGTGGAGGCCGCCAAGCACCAGGACTTCGACCTGACGTGCGCGCCTCTTCTGCGCTTCACCGCGCACCGTCTGCACGCCGCCTCCTTCCAACTGTCCGTCGTGGAGCACCACGTCGTCCTCGACGGCTGGAGCGACGCCGGAATGATGAACGAGATCGTCGAGCGTTATCGCGCCCGGCTCCTGGGAGAGGAGCTGCGTCTGTCATCCGTCGCCTCCACCTACCGCGATTTCGTGGCGGCCGAACGCCGGTCCGAGAATGACCGCTCCCACCAGGAATTCTGGCTCCAGGAACTCTCGGGGATGTCCCACCGGCTCCTGCCCCGTACCATCCCGGCACACAGGAGTACGGCTCCAGGGCATCACCGTCACACCGTCCCCCTGCCGCAAGCCGACACACGACAGCTCTTCTCCGTGGCCCAAGAAGCCGGGCTGCCGGTCAAGGCCGTGTGCGCGGCCCTCCACCTGGCCGTCATGGGTAACTTCCACGCCGGCGAGGACGTCTTGACCGGAGTCGTCGCCAACACACGCTTGGAGGAGCCCGGAGGGGACGAGGCGATCGGCGTCTTCCTCAACACCTTGCCCCTGGGCGTCCGGATGGGTGACGCCACCTGGCTGGATCTGGCGCATGAGGTACATGCCTGGGAACGCAGAGTCGCACCTCACCGCAGATACCCCTATGCCAAGATCCGTGAGGACCACGAAGACCTCGAGCTGGACTCCTACGTCAACTTCATGGACTTCCACCGGCAGCTGAGCTTCGACCCCGCTCGAGCCAACAGCCTGGGGGCCGCCGACACGAATTTCCCCCTGGCCGTCAACTTCCTGATCGACGCCGACCGCAAGCACCTCGACCTGTGGTTGGACTGTGACACCGCGCAGCTCGACCAGAGTCTGCGCGAACGTTTGGTCCACTACTACCTCGGCGCCGTTCGAGCCTTCCTGGCCCAACCCAGCGCGAACGTGCGCGACGTGCGCCTGAGCCCGCATGACGAAGAGAGCCGACTGGGGGAATGGTGCAGGTCGACGGTCACGTTCGACCAAGACGCCACGATCGGTTCCCTGATCGCTGAGCAAGCGGCCCGGACCCCCACCGCTGTCGCGGTCCGGCACTCCGAGGAGCAGCTGACCTACGCCCAGCTCATGGGAGCAGCCGACAGCGCCCTCCTGCGACTGCGCCACAGCGGAGTAGGTCCCGGGGGTCGTGTGGGACTGAACCTCACTCGGGGACTCGACCTGATGGTCATGCTCGTGGCCGTGACGCGCAGTGGTGCTGCTTACGTGCCCTTGGACCCCGACTTTCCCACGGAACGGCTGCGCCACATCGCTGAGGACGCCGAACTCGACTGCCTGATCACCGACAGTGGTGAGGGTGAGAAGCTGCCCGCGCGCACCATCATCAGATGGGAAGGTCGGCGAGACCACAACCGTCCGGACCAGCCCGGCCCCGTCCTCGCGTCGGCCACGCCGACCGATCCCCTGTACATCCTCTACACCTCGGGTTCGACCGGTGCGCCCAAAGGGGCGCAGGTATCCCACCGCAACCTGGTGAACCTCTTCGCCGGTATGAACCAGCGGATCGGTATGGGATCCGACGACGCCGTACTCGCCTTGACGAGCGTCTCCTTCGACATCTCCACGGTCGAACTTCTCTGGCCGCTTTGCCAGGGGGCGACAGTGGTCATGGCCGATACCGGGCTGATCGGTCGCCTCGAACCCGGAGATGGCCCGGACTCCTTCGCAGAGCTGTGTCTGCGCGAGAAGGTGACCCTGGTCCAGGCCACACCCTCCTTCATGGCGGTGGTGGCCAGCC
>NZ_ANBF01000121.1 GCF_000341025.1 Nocardiopsis salina YIM 90010
CGCGCGAACTTCCCCGGACACGGATCCTCAACGGCTACGGTCCTACCGAGGCCACCGTCTACTCGTCGATGTACGAGCTGGAGGGGACTGTGGACGGCGACGCGTTACCCATCGGACGACCGGTCGCCAACACCCTGCTGCGCGTAGTGGCCGAGGACGGGCGCAGACTGCTGCCCCCTGGCGTGGAGGGAGAATTGTGGATCGGCGGCCACGGCGTGGTCGAGGGCTACCTCAACCGCCCGCAGCTGACCGAGGAACGGTTCGTGACCGACCCTGACGGCGAACGCTGGTACCGCACCGGGGACCGATGCCGTTGGCGCGCCGACGGTCAGCTTGAATTCCTGGGACGCAAGGACCGCCAGATCAAGGTCGCCGGCCACCGGATCGAGTTGGATGAGATCGAGAGCGTCCTGTCCCTGCATCCCGAGGTGTCCTCCGCTGCGGTGAGCACGTTCTCCGATCCCGGGCAAACCCCGCAGATCGTGGCCTACGTCGCCCCCGCCCTGGCGAACGACGCCGACGCCGAGCAGGCCCACACGGGCACGTGGAGCGAGGTGTGGGACCGCGTTTACGACGGCTCCTCCCAGGCGCACAGAACCGACCCTGGCGCCCACGAGGATTTCTCGGGGTGGCAGAGCAGCTACACCAAGGCCCCGATCCCCGTGGTGCAGATGCGTGACTGGCTCGACCGAACGGTCACGCGCGTCAATGCCCTCGAGACCCCGACGCTGATCGACGTCGGTATGGGCGTGGGGCTCTTGATGGAACCCCTCTTGGGCCGGGTGTCGACGTACCACGGGATCGAGCCGTCGAGGGCCGCGATTGAGACGGCGGCCGATCGTGTACGGGCCCAGGACCGCGCACGCGTGCGGTTCGACCAGGGCGACGCGACCGCGCTTGCCGAGATGGACTCCACCGGTGAGGGGCTCGTCGTACTCAACTCCATCATCCAGTATTTCCCCGGTCCTGATTACTTGTCGCGAGTACTGCGGGAAGCGGTACGCGTGGCCGGCCCCAGGGGCGCGGTCTTCATCGGCGACGTACGGGATCTACGGTTGTTGGAGGCCTTTCACGCCGACACGGTTATCCAGGCCAGTGACCCGCTCACCCCGGGCGACCAGCTCGCCGCCGCGGTCGAACGCGCCCGCTCCGACGAGGGCGAACTGTGCGTGGACCCCCGCTTCTTCCACCGCTTCTGCGCAGGTTCCCCCCATCTGGCAGGCGCTCTGGTCGAACTCAAACGCGCCTCCCATCACACAGAGATGGCGCGGTTTCGCTACGACGTGACTCTGTGGGGACGCGATCGCCCCGGCCCCGTGGCGATGGAGAGGACAACGGTGCCCTGGACGGACCTGGCGACCAGCGCGGATGGACAGCACGTGGAGCGGCTGCGTGCGCTGATCGCCGAGACTCCGGCCGATCGGGCAATCACCGTCACAGGTATTCCCGATCGTCGTCTGGCACGCCCCCTGGCCTCGGTGGCAGCCCTGAGGGAGGACCTGGGGAGAGTCAACGCCTGGGACCTGCAACGACTCGTATGGCAGGCCGATGGTCCCGAAACGGTCGACCCCGAGCATATGGCCCTGCTGGGCGAAGCCGTTGGACGGCACACACGCTTGATCCCGGAGGACGCGCCGGGGACCGGGTGCTTCACCGCGGTGTTCGAAGCTCCCGAACAGAAAGGACCACAAGGGCGATGACCGATGCGCAACACCTGACGAACAACCCCTTGCCTCCCACGACCTCGAAGCGTCTTCGCGGGCTCCTCCGCGAGTTCGCCGGATCCCGTCTGGCCGGCGCGGTGGTGCCCAAGGAGTTCGTCGTGCTCCACGAGCTGCCCAAGTTGCCCAACGGCAAGGTCGACCGTGACCGGCTGCCCGAGCCCCGCCGGGAGCTGTACTCGAGCAGTTCCCACGTCGCCCCCCGAACACCGCAGGAGGAACGTGTCGCGTCTGTATGGCGCGACGTGCTGGGTGTACGCCGTGTGGGGGTCCACGATGACTTCTTCGACCTCGGCGGAGGTTCGTTGACCGCCGCGCAGATGGCGGCCCGGTTGCGTGAGGAAACCGGTGCCTCGGTCAACGCCCGACAGATCTTCGATCATCCGACGATCGAGCGGCTGGCGCTCATGCTCAGCCCAGAGGCCGCGGTCGAGCAAAGCGCACCACCGCAACATCCGAGAAGCATCCCCACGAACCGACTTCTGGAGGAGGCTCGACTCGCACCCGACGTGACACCTGCGGCCAACGTGTTGCCCCCGGTCCAGGCCCCCTACCGTTGTGTCCTGCTCACTGGTGCGACGGGGTACACGGGCGCCTTCCTCCTGCGGGAACTGATCGACCGCTCGCAGGCACATGTGTACGTGCTGGTCCGCGCAACCGAGGAGGCGGAGGCCCGCCAGCGCGTCGTGGCAGCGATGCGTCGGTACGGGCTCGCACGCGACGGCGACGTCGACCGTATCTCCTGTGTGGTCGGTGACCTGGCCCGCCCCTACTTCGCCTTGAGCCGCGACACCTACGAGGAACTGGGCGCGAGTGTGGAGATGATCATCCATAATGGAGCCTCGTCCAGTTACGCGCTGCCGTACCGGAGACTGAAACCGGTGAACACGCTGGGCACGTTGGAGGCGCTGCGGCTGGCCAGCCGACACCGGATTAAGCCGGTGCACTACATCTCCTCGCTGGCCGTCTATCCCGGACGGAGGGGGGACCCCCGCTGGACCGAAGCACCAGTGCCCGACCCCCGAGGGGTTGTCGGCGGTTACCGGCAGAGCAAATGGGTGGGCGACTCCATGATGTCGCAAGCGGCGGAACTGGGTATTCCCACCTGCGTCTACCGGCCGGGGTTGATCGTCGGTAGCCAGAGCCGGGGTGCCTGTTCGACCGACACGCTCCTGAACGCGGCGATCAAGGGCTGTATCCAGCTTGGCGCGGCACTGGATTTCGACGCCACCCTGGAATTGGTCCCGGCGGACTACTGCGCGGCCGCGGTCGCCCACATCGCGCTCACCGGGACGCACGCCAATACGATCTTCAACCTCCCGGGCTCCCGCAGCATCACCTGGAACGACTTCGTCGGGCTCGTCGCCGCCCACGGATACGCCATCGAGAGCCTGCCCTACCAGGACTGGTACCAGCGGCTACGCCAGGCCGTGGACGGCGGGGAGGAAAACGAACTCGCCCGCTTCCTTCCGCTCTTCGGGCGGCACCTGCCCGCCGAGGACCTCGGCTACGAAGGCAGTAGGCCCGTCTTCGAGGACCGCAACCTGCACGCCGCGCTCGAAGGCTCAGGGATCGTCTGCGCCGAACCGGACACAGCGTTCGTCGGGCGTTTCCTGGACTGGTTCGCGGCCGCAGGTTACCTACCCGGGCCACCCGCACACGGCCACCGAGGCTAGCTCGTTCTCCGTCGAACACCTGTGCCGAGTACGAGCGCAGGGGAAAGGCTGACATGGACCCCCTCTTCACCACCGGTTTCGTTGATGACCCCTACCCCACCTATGCCCACCTTCGCGAAGCCGGACCAGCCCACAGGATCACGCTTCCCGGAGGGGTCGAGGCGTGGCTCGTGACCAGGGACAAGGAGGTCCGGCAGGTCTTTCTTAGCGAGGACTTCTCCAAGGAGATGGAGACGCACTGGTACGCCTACCGCGAGGGCCGGCTGCCCATGGTCGGTGACGTGGTCATCGCCATGGCGGACAACATGCTCGTGGCCGATCCGCCCAAGCACACCCGACTGCGTTCGTCGGTGACACGAGAGTTCACGCGCAAGCGCGTCCATGCGCTCGCGCCGCGTGTGCGGGAAACGGTCGCACGGCTCTTGGAACAGATCATCGCCAAGAGGGAAGGCGCGGACGTCGGACACGTCGACCTGGTCGAGGAATTCGCGGCGCTGGTGCCAATGAGGGTGATCTGCCCGCTCCTGGGCATTTCCGACGAGGACGGCGAGTTCTTGCGTCCGTTGGTCAGCACGGTGATGAGCAACGACGACAACGGTCAGCGCAACGCCTTGGCCGCTAGCCAAGGGGTGAACGACTACCTCGCCGCCTTCGTGAAGGACAAGCGGGGCACGAGCGGTGACGACCTTTCCGCCACCCTGGTCGAACACAGCGACCTCAGTGACCAGGAGGTCGTCGAGATGTTGGCGTTGTTGATGGCCGCGGGCCATGAGACCACGGTCAACCTCCTCGGCAGCTCGGTACTGGCCCTGTTGCGCCATCCCGAGCAGCTGACCCGGGTGACCCACGATCCCGAGCGGTGGCCGGCCGTGGTCGAGGAGGTCCTGCGCTGGGACAGCCCGGTGCAGAACGTCTTGTGGCGCTTCACCCGGAATTCGGTGACCCTGGGGGACGTCACCATCCCCCCAGGCGAAGCCGTCGCCCTGAGCGTGGCCGCGGCGCACCGAGACCCACAGCGCTATGAGGACCCCGACACGTTCGACATCGGACGTAACCGCAGTGACCACGTCGCCTTCGGTCACGGGATCCACCGGTGTATCGGCGCCGAACTGGCCAGGATGGAGGCGCGGACGGCCCTTCCCTTGCTCTTCGAACGTCTCCCCGGGCTGCGTCTCGCGGGCGCGCCCTCCTACCGTCCCTCCACCATCTCCCGCGCATTGAGTCATCTGCCCGTGACTTACGGACCGGAGGTGCACGTTGCTTGAGTCAACGAGCACGTTCTCGACCACCGAGGGAACGCCGATGGCCGACCCGGCGGAACAGATAGCGATCGTCGGAATGGCCGGACGCTTTCCCGGCGCCGAGGACATCGACGCGTTGTGGGAACTGTTGGACCACGGGTGTGAGGCCATCAGGCCGGTACCAGCCCAACGCTGGGACGCCCAGGCGGTCCTGGATCCCAGAAGGCGGGTCCAGGACGTCGGAGGGTTCCTCGAGGACGTGGACCGCTTCGACCCCGTGTTCTTCGGGATCTCTCCGCGTGAGGCCGCGGACATGGACCCGCAGCAGAGACTGCTCCTGGAAACCACGTGGCGGGCTCTGGAAGATGCAGGACAACCCGCCTCCGGTCTCCACCGTGCCCGATGCGGTGTCTACGTCGGCGCTAGCTGGCACGACTACGACCTCCTGCGCAAGGAGACCGCGACACCCCTCACCCAGTACAGCGCCGTCGGCGCGGCATTGGACATCCTCGCCAGCAGGATCTCCTACTTCCTCAAGACCACGGGTCCCAGCATGACCGTGGAAACGGGCTGTTCCTCGGCGCTCGTGGCCCTGGACACGGCGGTGCGGGCACTGCGCCACGGGGATGTGGAGTCCGCGATCGTCGGTGGGGCCAATCTCATCCTCACCCCCGATGTCTCCATCGGCCTGACCCACTTCGGAGGGCTCTCCGACAGCGGGCGCAGCAGAGCCTTCTCCGCCCAGGCCGACGGGTTCGTACGTGGTGAGGGCGTGGTGTCCCTCTACCTCAAACGTCTGGGCCGGGCGCTGGCCGAGGGCGATCGCGTTCACGCCGTCGTGCTGGGCAGCGAGGTCAACAACGACGGAGGAGAGGAGAGCCTCGTCGCACCCAACCCCGAGGGGCAAAGGGATCTCCTGCGGAGGGCCTACACGCGCTCCGGTGTGGACCCCGCCCTCCTCGACTATGTCGAGACCCACGGGACGGGGACCCCCAAGGGCGACCCCATCGAGGCGACCGTTCTGGGAGAGGTACTCGCACAGAGCAGAGGAGAACAGGACTCGCCGCTGCGGATCGGATCCATCAAGTCCAACATCGGCCACCTGGAGGCCGTCGCCGGACTAGCCGGCCTGGTCAAGGTCGTACTGGCCCTGCGACACCGTGTGATCCCACCCAGTCTGCACGCGCACGACCTCAACCCCGACATCGATTTCTCCGGCCTGAACCTCTCCGTGGTCTCCGCCAGGCAGGCCCTGCACCCCGACAAGCGCCTGCACATGGCGGTGAACTCCTTCGGCTGGGGAGGGACCAACGCCCATGTCATCCTGGCCAGCCCCCCGACCACCAAGCCACACGACCCCCCTGAGCACCTGCCCTCGGGGTTCACCCCCGTCAGCGCGCACACCGAGGACGCCCTCACGCGACGTTGCGCGGACCTGGCGCCCGGTGTGCGACAGACCGGCGTCACCACGCTCGCCAGCACCCTGGCCCACAGACGCGACCATTTCCCTTGCCGGGCCGCCTTCACCGCGCCCACCCCGGATGCGCTCAGCGCGGACCTACGCGACTTCGCCGACGACAGTACGTCGGACAATCCCCGCGTCGTCACAGGCAGAGCGGTCAGCCGGGGAAGCATCCTCTTCGCCTTCCCAGGGCAGGGTGCCCAGTGGGCAGGTATGGGACGCGACCTCTACCAGGGGCACCCGGTGTTTCGCGAGCAGGTGGACGCGTGTGCCCGTGCCTTAGCCCCCTACACCGATTTTGACCTGGTCGGGGCTCTGACCAGTGACAGTGACGCCTGGTTGAAGGAAGTCGACCAGATACAACCGGCGCTGTGGGCGGTCTTCGTCGGGCTCGCTGAACTCTGGAGGCGAGCCGGGGTCGAGCCGGACGCAGTGGTGGGACACAGCCAGGGAGAGATCGCGGCGGCGACGGTGGCGGGCGTGCTGTCACTCGACACGGCGGCGCGCACCGTCGCTCGCCGAGCCGCGCTTCTACGCTCGGTGGCAGGCCGAGGTCTGATGCTTTCGGTGACGTTGCCCGCAGACCGTGCCCAAGAGGCGTTGACTGGATTCGAAGCACAGGTCGTGGTGGCGGTGGACAACGGTCCTTCCTGTGTGTTGGCGGGTGACACCGACTCGGTGCTCATGCTCAACGAAATATTGGGAGCAGACGGTGTCCCCTGTCGACTGGTCGACGTCGACTACGCCTCGCACAGCCCGCAGATGGCTCCACTCATGGACCCGCTCCTAGAGGAGTTGGGCACGGTCCGGGCCGAGGAAGGCGCCACCCCCCTGTTCTCGACCTTGCGTGCTCGACGGGTGCGGGGCACCGAACTGGGCGCGGACTACTGGTACGCCAACCTGCGAGGACAGGTTCGGTTCGCCGAAACGATACGCGACCTGGCCCAGGAGGGTGTGACCCACATCGTCGAGGTCAGCACCCACCCCGTCCTGGGCGAGGCTCTCACGAAACTGTCCAGGGAATGGGACGAGGCCCCCGTCGTGCTCTCGACACTGCGTCGTGACGCGGGAACTCCGGAGGACATGGCGCAAGCCTTCGCACGCGCCTACGTATCAGGACTCGGCCCGTTCCAGCACCTGCCCTACGGTGAGTCGGCCAGGGTACCGGGCTATCCCTGGCAGCGCGAACGTCACTGGCTTCCGACCTCGCGTCCTCGAGGAACGCAGAACCGTGGTCTGGAACCGCGGCTCCTGTCGGTGCCGGCCGAGCCGGGGATGTGGCAAGCCGATACCTACCTGTCGGCGGAGGACCACCCCTGGTTGGACGATCACAAGGTCCACGACACGGCGGTTGTCCCCGCTACCGCCATGCTCGCGCTTGCCCTGAACGCGGGGCGGGACCGAACGGGAAGCACACCGCGTGTGTTGTCCGGTGTCCGGTTCACGGAGCACATGCCCGTCGAGAACGCGGCCGAGACCCCCACCAGAGCCGCGCTGGTGTGGCGTGAGGACGACGCGCAAAGAGCGGATCTGCGACTGCTGTCCCTATCCGATGGTGCGCAGACATGGACCGAACACGCCCGCGGCCGGGTCCACCCCCTCACCGCCCCGGGCCAGAGCGAACCGCCACCCCTGGCGGAAGACCTTGCTTCCCTCGACCCGGTGGACTTCTATACCGCGTGCGCCGCACGTGGACTGAACTACGGCGCCTCGTTTCGCGTGATCCGTGATCTGCGCGCCGACACGGACACGGCCCAGGCCACGGTCGAGCTGCGGGAACGGGAACGCCAGAGCCTGCGCCCCCACCAATTGCACCCCGTCCTGTGGGACGGCGCCCTCCAAACGGTGCTGGCGTTGTGTGAGGGCACAACCACCCTCGTGCCTACCGCGGTGGACCGCGTCGATCTCCGCGCGGACCTGTCCGACCCGCCTCACCAGGTCATCAGCTCAGTGGTACGCCGTGACGGACTCGTCTTCGATGTCAATATCTCCTCCACCGACGAACGACCGCTGGTGGTTCTGCGGGGGCTGCGCCTGGAAGCCCTGGAACCCCCCACGACCACCGACCCACTCGCCCACGCTGTCCACCACATGGAGTTCGTGGAGGCGCCCGAGGCCGAGACCGAGCGACTCCACTGGTGGGTCGTGGGCTCCGACACCGATGGTGCCGCCGCAGTGGCCGAGGCGCTCGACTCCCAGGCGGCGAAAGTTGAACGCGCGCGCACACCGGCCGATGTGCCACCCCTGGGAGTGGAGGCGCTCGTCTACGTCGCGCCCACCGCGGCGTCCGGCATATCGTCGCAACGGGCGGGGCTCCTCCAACTGGCGAAACTGGCGTCCCTCGGCTCCGACGCCGCGACCCCACTCCGGCTCTGCGTCCTCACCCATAATGCCCAGCAGACCGCGCCCGAGTGCCTCCCGGACGCGGGTGCGGCCCTCTATTGGGGTTTCACACGGGTCCTCACCCGCGAGCACAGTTCTCTGCGCTGCAGGATCATCGATGTGACCTCGACGGACCCCGCCCCACAGCGCTACCGGGCGTGCGCGGTCGAACTGGCACGCCCCGAAGGCGACGACCAGGTCCTGTTGCGTGGAAGACGACGCCTGGTCGGGCGTATCCTGCCCGGCCTGCCTGAAACCACCGCGAAATCACCGGAGTGGAACACACCCGAGCGTCCCTTCCAGCTCACCACGGATCGTCCGGGCTGGTGGGAGGGGCTCGGTTTCCGGTCCGCCGAACGTCGTGCGCCCGGACCAGACACGGTCGAAATCGAAGTCGACGCGGTCGGACTCAATTTCATCGACGTCATGAAGGCCATGGGCACCTACCCCGACCACCGCGGCGCAGCTACTTTGTTCGGAGGCGAGTGCGTGGGTCGAGTGAGCGCCGTGGGCCCCGATGTGACCTCACCACGGGTCGGCGATCGCGTGGCAGCGTGCGGGTTCGGCTCAGCCGCCTCCCACGTCGTGGTGCGGGCCGGACACACCGTGCCCGTGCCCCAGAGTCTGAGCGACGAGGACGCCGTCACACTGCCGCTGGTGGCGGTGACCGCCTGGCATGGTCTGGTGGACCTGGCCCGTTTGAGTGAGGGCGAGACCGTCCTGATCCACTCCGCAGCGGGTGGTCTGGGACTGGCCGCCATCCAGGTGGCCCACCTCCGGGGCGCCCGGGTGATCGCCACCGCCGGCACCGAGGACAAACGGCGCACCTTGAGTGACCTCGGTATCGACGACGTCTTCGACTCCCGAGACTCCGACTGGCCGGATGAGGTCTTGTGGGCCACCCAAGGGCGCGGCGTCGACGTGGTTCTCAACTCCCTGACCGGGGCCGCGCTCGACCGCAACTTCGAAGTCCTGGCCGAAGACGGTCGTTTCGTGGAGGTCGGTAAAAAGGACATCCATCAAGGACGCAAAATCGGCCTGGACGTCTTTCGCGACAGGATCAGTTTCTCTGTGGTGGACCTGGCCGGTCTCATGGGCACACGGCCCGAGCGCTTCGCCCACTTGCTCTGCCGTGTGTGGAAGGAGGTCGAAGCGGGACGCCTGCGCCCCTTGCCGAGCGCCACCTTCCCCCTCGGTCAGGCTGGTCGAGCGCTCCAAGAGTTCGCCAAGGGACGACACACGGGCAAGTTCGTGCTCAGCGCCCCGGACAGTGTCCGCTCCGTCACCCCCGTGGCGATGCCTGAGGGCGCCTTCCGCTCCGAGGCCCTCTACCTGCTCACCGGAGGACTCGGTGCTCTGGGACTCTCCCTCGCGGAATTCATGGTCGCGCACGGGGCACGGCACCTGGCGTTGTTAGGCCGTTCTCGCCCCACCGCGTCGGCGAGTCGGCGCATCGAGGCACTGCGCTCCGTCGGCGTTCGGGTGCGTATCCCCACCGTCGACGTCACCAGTGCGCACGAACTCACCGAGACGCTCGCGCACCTGCGTCGGGGCGGCCTTCCCCTCGCGGGCGTCGTCCACGCCGCCGGCGTGCTCGACGACGCCACGGTGGGAACCATCACCGAGACCACCCTGGAACGCGTCCTGGAGCCGAAGATCGACGGCGCTCGCCATCTGCACGATCAGACCCGGCAGGACCCGCTCGACTTCTTCCTGATGTTCTCCTCGGCGGCCGCCCTGCTCGGCAACACCGGCCAAGCGGCCTACGCCGCGGCTAATGCCTACCTTGACACCCTGGCGCTGGCCCGGCGCGCCGAAGGGCTACCCGCGCTGAGCGTGCAATGGGGACCGTTCAAAGACTCCGGGCTGGCGGCGGCCGACCATAATCGTGGGGAGCGACTCGCGCAGCGGGGGATGCCCGGGTTCACCACGGACCAGGCATGGCTCGCGCTCGAGCACCTCTTGAGCCAGGATGCGGCGGTGGCCGGATACGTCCCCTTGCGGTTGCGACAGTGGTTCGACTCCTTCCCCGAAACCGCCGCGCTGTCCAGCTGGAGCACGCTGCTACGGGCGTCGCGAGACAGCGGGCAGCAGAGTGGAAACGGTGCCGCGTTCCTGTTGAGGCTCCGCGAGAACCCACCGGAACTCAGGCGAGCACTGGTACGGGACAAGGTCGACGAACTGGTTGGGCGTGTCCTTCGTGTGGCCACCGGACGGCTCGACGCCAAGACCCCCTTCAAGGAGCTGGGACTGGACTCCCTCCTGGGTCTGGAACTGCGCAACCGCTTGGAAGCCACGTTCGACCTGCGACTGCCCGTCACGTTCCTGTGGACCTACGGCACGCCCGAGGAACTCGGCGCGGCGGTCCATGCCCTGACCGAATCCGAGCCCGACGCGTCTTCCTGAGGAGGCGGACATGTCCGACACAGCGAACCCCTCGCCCAACGCGGCTCCGATGAGTCGCGCCATGGAGACTATCCGTGACTTGCGTGCGCGTCTGGCCGAAGCCGAGCAACGCCAACCGGTCGCCATCATCGGTGTCGGTCTGCGCCTGCCCGGAGGCATCGACGACCTCGACGGCTTGTGGGATCTCCTGGCTGCCGGAGGGGAGCTGGTGCGTCCCCTGCCACCAGAACGTCAGGGTCCCTTCGCCGACGAGTGGCGCACGACCGTCAGCACGGGTTCCTACCTGGAGGATCCCTGGGGTTTCGATGCCTCCTTCTTCGGTATCAGCCCTCGCGAGGCGCGCGCCCTGGACCCCCTGCACCGACTGGTCCTGGAGGCCGCCTGGCAGGCCCTGGAGGACGCCGCCCTGGCCGTGGACAAGACCGACCAACGCATAGGCCTCTACCTGGGCGTCACTGGAGATCAGGATGGATACCGGGCCTGGCGGGGGCGGGACGGCGGAGCCCACTGGTCCACCGGGAGTGGACACAGTTTCGCGGCCGGCCGCATCGCCTACACCCTGGGACTGCAAGGGCCGGTCTCCACCGTCGACACCGCGTGCTCCTCCTCCCTGGTGGCGCTGCACCAAGCGGTGCGCGCCCTCAGGTCACACGACTGCGAGGTGGCGCTGGTCGGAGGAGCCAACACCATTATGTCGCCCCGGTCCACCAAGACCATCGAGGACACGGGTGCGCTGGCACCCGACGGGCGCTGCAAGGCCTTCGACGCCCGAGCCAACGGATTTGGTAGAGGGGAGGGTGGTGGTTTCCTCGTTCTCAAAACCCTCGACGCCGCGCTGGAGCACGGCGACCGAGTCCATGCCCTCGTGCGCGGCACGGCCGTCAACCACGACGGCCGCTCCTCGGGATTCACCGTCCCGAACGTCCTCTCCCAAATCGACGTACTCGAGCGTGCCTTGGCCGACGCCGAACTCGCGTCGAGCGACATCGGCCTCGTCGAGACCCACGGTACGGGAACCCCGCTGGGCGACCCCATCGAGTTGCAGGCCCTCACCCATGTCTTCCGCGACGCCGGTCCCGTACGCCTGGGGGCGTTGAAGAACAACATCGGCCACCTGGAAGCGGCGGCCGGAGTCCTCGGCGTTGTCAAGGCTGTGGCCGCCCTACGACGTCAGAGCGTGCCGCCCCTGGCCAACTTCACGGTCCTCAATCCACGCATCGACACCAACGGCACGGGCATCGAACTGCCCACGCGCGTCCTCGACTGGTCCCAGGAGGAACACGGCCCCCACACCGGCGTCAGCTCCTTCGGTATGTCCGGGACCAACGCCCACGTCATCATCGGACCCGCCCCTCAGGACACCAGGGCCCGCGCGCGCGACGTCCCCGGCTTCGAGTTCAGCGCTGACAGCCCCGCAGCACTGAGGGAACTGGCGTCCCGGCTTGCTGACCGTCTTCCGGGAGCCGACTATGGAGCGTTCGCCCACACCATCACCCTTGGCAGGGCACGCAGAAGGATCAGGGCCCGCGTCCATGCCCAGGAGACAGACAGCGCCCGCTCCGTGCTCACCCGCCTCGCCGAGGGCGACCTGAACGCGGCCGAGATCCTTGAAGGCGCACCAGAGGACCTGCCTGCCCAGTTCGCGGCGCTGGAACGCCACGTCATGGAGTTGCCGCACTACCCCTGGCAGCGGCGACGGTACGCGCCACCACACGCCGACGTGGAGGGCGCCCCCGCCCCGCCACCGCTGCACCACCTCACGTGGCACATGACCCAGGTCGACCACGGGGCACCGTCCTTCGCCCTGGTAGCCGGTGACGACGTCTCCACCGTGTCCCTGCTCGTGCGGGCCGCCGCGGAAGAAGGCGTCACCGGGATCGTCCTCACACCCCAGGAAACACCGGTCCCCACCGGGTGGCACTGGCGTCGGCTCCCCGAGGGAGCCGAATGGGAGCAGACCCTCGGCGCACTCCGCCTCCAGGACCGACCCCCCCTGTTCCTGGCCTACGCCGCACCCGCCCTGACACCGGAGAGCCTCTCGGAGGCCCCCCAACTCACGGCGGCGACCCTGTGCCATGCGGTGGCCGGTGCCGTGACGCACGCGCACGGCAGCGGCGCCCGGGTGGTGGTCGTGACGCGAGGGAACCGTCAGGTCACCGGCACGGACCCCGTTGTGGCCGGAGGACACGGCCCCCTCAACGGCCTGGCCTCCGCGCTGGGGCTGGAGGGAGGAGACGGCTGGGGTGGAATCGCCGACCTGCCGCTACGGGCCAATCCCGCCGACGCCCGGGCGCTTGTACGCGCCCGCGTGGGCCACGACGGCGAGGACGTCGTGGCGGTACGCGAGGGGCACGCGCACACCGCACGCATCACACCGGCGCAGGGCCACCCCTCACCCCTCACACCACGGCCCGAGGCGCAATACCTGGTGACCGGCGCCTTGGGCGGCGTGGGCAGGGCCATCACGGACTCCCTGGTAGAGCGAGGGGCACGTCACCTCCTGCTCCTGGGACGTCGTCCGTCGGACCAACTCAACGCGGCCGACAACGACTTCCTCGACCACCTGCACCACCAAGGCGTCCAGGTGAACTACCGAGCCGTGGACTGCGGCGACCCCACCGCCCTGGCACAGGCACTCCACACAACACCGGGTCCCGCCATCGGGGGCGTCGTCCACTGCGCCGGGGAGTTGACAACGCGTCCTTTGGACCAGGCCGGACCAGAGGACTTCGCCCGCGCGCTGAGTGCCAAATACGCGGGCGCGTGGTGGTTGCACACCCTGACCCTCGACGCGCCCCTGGACTTCTTCGTTCAGGTCTCGTCCGCGTCGACGCTGTGGGGGAGCACCGGAAGCGCCCCCTACGCCGCCGCAAACGCCGCCGCCGACTCCATCGCCGAGTACCGCCGCTCCCTCGGACTCGCCGCAACGAGCCTGGCGTACGGCCCCTGGGAGACCGACGGGATGACCGAAGATCGGGACCGCGAAGCACTCTCCCGCATGGGATTGTCCTCACTGAGCCCCGACCAGGGGTGCGCGGCCTTGACCCCGAGTCCCGGGGGAAGCAGCGCCCACATCCTCGTGGGAGCCGTTGACTGGCCCCGCTTCACCGAGGTCATCGGAGCCACTCGGCGACGCAAGCTCTTCCAGGAGGTGGCCCCGGACTACGCGGATACAGCACAGCCTGCGGAACCGGTCGCGCGACGCATCCGCCAACTCCCGGAACGAGCCCGGCTCGCCGCCGCGCAAGAGCACATCGGTCACGTGCTGGCCGGTGTGCTGGAGCACGACGACCCCGGCGAGATCTCCCTCAACACCGGCTTCCACGACCTCGGGTTGGACTCGATCATGGCCGTGGACCTCGTGCGAGGGCTGTCGGACTCCTGGGGGACGCAAGTCCCCGTGACCGACGTCTTCGAGCACCCCACCGTCGAGGAACTCGCAGCTCACCTGATTGCCCGCCTCGAGGGTACGGACCCGAGCCCACGGCTGCGCACCGCGCCCGCGCGTGCCGGGGCCATCCTCTCAACCCACTCCGGGGAGTCTCCTAACGAGGACTCTCCACCAACTTCCACCGAACCCCTCGCCGTCGTGGGGATGGCCGGCGTGTTCCCCGGCGCGGACGACCTCACGCGGTTCTGGGAGCTGCTCAAACAAGGTCAGGACGTGATTGCCCTCCCCCCGCCAGGTCACCCCCTGGCCAACCGGTCCCGCGCCCATGAAGGTGACATCACCACGACGCAGGGCGGCTACCTCACCAACATCGACGCCTTCGACGCCGAGTTCTTCGGTCTGTCTGGTCGCGAGGCCCAGAGCATGGACCCGCAGCACCGGATGCTCCTGCAGACGACATGGCACGCCCTCGAGGACGCGGGTATGGCCCCCGCCGACCTGAAGGGTTCTCGCACAGGTGTCATCGTCGCCATCTCCAACTCCGATTACGCCCGACTCCTCGAAGAGGACGGCCAACACCGGGTGGACGCCTACTACGGGACGGGGACGGCGCTCAATGCCGCGGCCGGGCGCGTCTCCCACCTGCTGGGATTGAACGGGCCCGCGTTCGCGGTGGACACGGCCTGCTCCTCCTCACTGGTGGCACTCCACCTGGCCATGCGGTCGCTGCGCGAGGGTGAATGTGACACCGTGCTCGTCGGAGGGGTCAACGTCCTAGCCCATCCCACCACCTCCGTCGCGGTCAGTCGCGCGCACATGCTCTCCCCCACGGGCAGCTGCAAGACGTTCTCGGCGGACGCCGACGGTTTCGTGCGTGCCGAGGGATGTGGGGCCGTCGTCCTCAAACGTGCACGAGACGCGCGCGGACGAGGATACGTCGTCCACGCCCAGCTGCTGGGAAGCGCCGTCAACTCCGACGGCGCCTCCAACGGCCTCACCGCTCCCAACGGCGGAGCGCAGGAAAGCGTGATCACCTCCGCACTCCGGGACGCGGGCATGTCGGGATCGCAGGTGTCGTATCTGGAGGCGCACGGAACCGGGACCTCACTGGGCGATCCCGTCGAGGTCGAAGCCGCTTGGAACGTGCTGGGTCGGGAGCGCGACCCCCAGCGACCGCTGATGCTCGGCTCAGTCAAGAGCAACATGGGCCACGCGGAATCGGCGGCGGGGATGGCCGGGCTGCTCAAGACCATCCTGGCCCTGCGCCACGAGGAGCTACCGCCCACGCTCCACTGCCAGACCCTCAATTCCCACATCCGCTGGGACCGTATGAATACCAAGGTGCTGGTGGAACCGACCCGGTGGGAGAGAGGGCACGGCCCCCGCGTGGCTGGACTGTCCGGCTTCGGATTCAGCGGGACCAACGCTCACCTGCTCGTCGGTGAGGGCGATCCGATCGAAGCTCCCGTAGACCAGCCGACCGAGCACGACGCCCTGGTCGCGCTGTCGGCTCCCGACCGAGCCGGTCTGGAACGCCTCACCGCCTCCTGGCGGCGCCGTCTAGGAGAGGCCGATGACGGGGAGATCGAAGCCCTCGCGGCGGTGGCCGGCCGCGGCCGCTCCCATTTCGCCCACCGCGTGGCGGTCACCGGAAGCACCGCCCAGGAGGTGCGTACCAAGTTGGAACGGGCCGACAGGGCCGCGCCCCAAAACCGGGCTCCCCGGGTCGTCTTCCTGTTCTCCGGGCAGGGAAGCCAGTTCTTCGGGATGGGGCGCTTTCTGTACGAGACCGAACCCGTGTTCGCGGACATGATCGACCGCTGCTCCCAAGCCTTGCTCACACGTCGAGAGGTGGCCCTGCCCGACGTTCTCTTCGGAGAAGCGGACCCCGATCTGATCCACCACACGCGCTACACCCAACCCGCGTTGATGGCCGTGGAACTCGCCCTGGCGGCACTGTGGGAGTCCTGGGGGGTGATCCCCGACATGGTGCTGGGCCACAGCGTCGGCGAGATCAGCGCTGCCACCTATGCACAGGTCATGGACCTGGAAACGGGGATGGGTCTGATCGCCGACCGGGCGGACCTGATGCAGGGCACCGAACCCGGCCGTATGCTCGCTGTGTCCGCGCGCCCGGAGTGGGCCGCCGACCGCGCACGAGAGGCCGGGCTGGAGATCGCCGCGGTCAACGGTCCCAACGCCGTCGTGGTGACCGGGCCACCCGAAGCCATCGCGCGCTTCTCCCGCCAGGTCGAGAGCGAGGGCGTCAAGGTCCACGCGCTGGCCACACGACACGCGTTCCACTCACGCTTGCTCGAGCCGGTCGTCGAGGACCTGGCCGCCGCCGCCCGACCACTGCGCTTTTCCCCTCCACACGTCCCCGTCGTCTCCAACGTCACCGGTCAAGTGGCAGAACCCGACCAATTCACGGCCCGGTACTGGGCTGAACACATGCGGCGCCCTGTGCTCTTCCATCAAGGGTTGCGAACGCTCGCGGGGGTGGGGACCGATGTGTGTGTGGAGATCGGCCCCGACGCCACTCTTTCCTCTCTCGCCCGCGCCTGCGGGGAACTCCACGCGAGCGCAACGGCAGTGCCCTCCTTGCGCCGTGGCCGTTCCGACCGTTCGACCCTGATGGAAGCCGCGCGAACCTTGTACCAGAGTGGGCAGCACATGCGCTGGTCGGCGATATACCCCTCAACCAGGACACGGCGGTCGGCGGCACCGCTGTACCCGTTCGCAGACACCCGTCACTGGATTCCCGAGGCTGGCGCAACATCACCGGTCCCACGCGCGCGCACCGAACATCACGGTGGCAGGGAACTCCGTTCCCCAGCGCTGCCGGGACGGGTCTTCTCCTGCGAGCGTTCCGCCCGCTTCCCCTCCTATCTCACCGACCATCGCCTGTACGGCACCGTCGTCACCCCCGCGGCTTCCCACCTGGGCACGATCGTGTCCGCGCTCGCCCCCGACAGCGCACCGATCACCCTGGAGGATATGGTTTGCCCCACCGCCCTAGTCATCAGTGACGGGGAAAGGTACGAGACGCAGGTCATCACCGAGGGCCCCGAGCCCACCCGCCTGCGAGTGCGGAGCCGGCCCCTGGACACCGACAGCGTCTCGGACTGGCCAACCCACCTCGAAGCGCGCATCGTCCCGACGGACTCGACGCCGGCCGTGCGAGCACCGATCGACCGGAACCGATTCATCGCAGCGGCCCAGCGCACGATCGAGGGTACAGATTTCTACGCCTACTTCAGGAAGCTCGGTTACACGCTCGGCCCCTCTTTCCGCTGGATCCACAAGATCTGGATCCGGGGCGAGGAAGCCCTCGTCGAATTCGCGCCTCCCCCGACCACGCCGGACAGGGCGTCAGGGATCGAGGTCCACCCGGGGCTGATCGACTCCTGCTTCCAGAGCATCGCTGCTTTCATGGTCCAGGACCAGGCTCTCGAAGCTGAGGCACTGGCCATTCCGTTCGCAGCCGAACGGGTGAGCTTCACCGGTAGGCCGCGCCCAGGGGAGAGGGTTTACGGATACGTGCGGGTCCGCAGAGCGACCGAGCTGGGACAGGGCCTGCTCCGTGTCGAGTCGGCCGACCTGACCCTGTTCACCGCGACCACCACCGTTCTGACAGCCGACGACTTCCGTGTGCGGCCCGCGCCACGGTCTGTGCTCCGGGCCTCGAGGCAGGAACCGGACGGCTCGAGCGCCCACCGGGTGGACTGGGTGCCCCTGCATCGCGCGGTCTGCGCACCGGCTCCCACATTGGCGGTCGTGGGAAGGAGACACCTTGCCTCTTCGCTGCGGGACGAGTTGATCCCCATGGGGGCCCACACCCACCTCATCGACGCGTGGAGCTCCCTCCAGGATCAGGATGAGACCCCCATCGTCGACCTGCGCTGGGTCCGAACCGAACCTGCGGTCGACGCTGCGACAGTCCGAGAGACCGTGGCGACCCTGGCGGCCGAACTACGCCAGATCCCCGCAGGCCGCCCCTATGTGTTCGTCTGTGACGGCCGGGACGAGGCAGCGCCTCTGGCCGAGGCGGTCAAAGGCATGCTCAACTCCATGGAGGCCGAGGACCCACGTCGCACAACAGGTTGGATCGCCCTCGATCGGGGATGGACCACCGCGAACCTAGCGCGAGAACTCTCCCATGTGAGCGCGACCGGAATCGACGAACCCAGACTCCGCATCGGAGAAGAATCTACGCGGGTGGCGCGCCTCGTCGAAGTGGGAATGTCGCCGAGGCCCGTGCGGTGGCCAGGCGGGGTGCTCATCACCGGAGGCTTGGGCACCCTGGGACTGAGCGTGGCGCGGCTCCTCGCGGCCCAGGGCGCGCACCACATCACCTTGATGGGACGCAGCGCGCCGAACGCCCGCGCTCAAACGGTGATCGACGCGCTCCGAGACGGGGGCACCCCCGTCTCCGTGGTCGTTGGAAACGTCACCGACGAGGACGAGTGCGCCCGCGCCGTCGAGGAAGCGTCCCGACGGGACCCCCTGGTGGGAGTTTTCCATTTGGCGGGTACGCTACGCGACCGCGCCTTCGACCACCTTGAGGACTCCGACTTCGTCGAGGTCTTCTCCGGTAAGGCTCGAGGAGCCGAAGCCATCGCGGCGGCCTCGCGTGCCCACCCCCTCCAGGCTTTGGTGTTCTTCTCGTCGGTGTCCGCCGTACTGGGTTCGGCCGGCCAGGCGAACTACGCGGCGGCCAATGGGTACCTGGACGGCCTGGCTCTGCGCCTACGGGAACAGGGGCTCCCGGCATGGAGTATCGCCTGGGGTCCCTGGGTGCCCGAACAGGGACAAGGTATGGCAGGTTCACGCAACGCTGCGTCCGCCGCACACCTGAGAGGGGTGAGGCCGCTCGACGACATGGACGCACACCACCTGCTCAACCTTTCCTTGTCCTTGCGGGCGGGGCTAGTCGCCATGAGGATCGACACCGTCGCCAGTGGCACCCGATCACGCGCGACGCACGAGAGGGCGCTGCTGGGCGCGAACCAGGTGTCCACCGCCGGCCCACGACCGGGAACGGAAGGGGCGAAGGACGAGGGTGGTTTGCGCGCCCGCCTCGCCACGTTGAATCGAGCGGAGCGGGCCGAGGAACTGTTGGCGGAGCTCAGCTCGCTGGTGGCCGAGGTCCTGGGATACTCCGAGGCCGTTGACGCCGAGGAGGAGTTCACGGACATGGGGATCGATTCCATCATGGCGATCGACATGCGCACACGTTTGACCCAGGAGCTCGGTGTGGAACTTCCGGCCACCATCGTGCTGGACCATCCAACCCCCGAGGCGTTGAGCGAGCACCTGGCGGACCTCGTGTGTCAGGGTGAGTTGCCCACGGCCGAGGAGCGGTCCCTCGACGCGTCGCACGGGGGGCGCGGATGAACCGGTCCCCTTTCCGTCGTCCCCGCCCTGTGGAGGACCCGCTCGTGCGGCTGGTCGGCTTCCATCACGCCGGAGGCTCCTGTGCCACGTATCTGCCCTTGGTCGAGGAGTTGCCCAGCGGATGGGACCTGCTGCTGTACGATCTACCTGGGCGGGGTAAAAATTACACGCATGCGCCTTCGCTGTCCTGGGAAAGCCTAGTGCGGACGTTGGTGGAGCACCTGCGTCCTTGGACGGACGCGCCCGTGGGGTTGTTCGGACACAGTATGGGTGCCTTGGTCGCCGCCGAGGTAGGGCGAGCGTTGTGCGCAGCCGGTTTGCCACCGGTGTGGATCGGGGTGTCGGGAAGTTCCGCCCCAGGGGTGCGGGTGGCCCGTTCGCAACAACTCCACCAGTTGGACGACACCGCCCTTTTGCGCGAGGTGGCTTTGATGGGCGGTCTACCGGACCGGTGGAGCGAATTCCCCGAACTGGAATGTATGTTTCTCGGTCTCGTGCGTCAGGACTTGGAGCTTGTGCGGGCGCACCAGTGGTTCGAACCCCCAGGTTCCATCACTTGCCCGATGGCCGCGCTGGCGGGCACCCAGGACCTGTGGGCACCCCCGGAGTCGATGAGGGCCTGGAGTGATCAGACAACCGATGCATTCCGCTTGCTCGAGTTCTCTGGTGGGCATTTCTACTTCACGGGGGAAAATCTTCCAGATTTTGCGGGAGTCATTTTCAGTGAGTTGGTGGGGAATATCGAGGGTTCCGCGCTAGAGGGGCTCGACGGGGTGTAGAATAGAAGCGGAGTTTCCTGGATGAGTAATGATGTGGGGAGTGGACGTGGCAACCTGGAAGGTTTTGGGGATATGCGGGAGCCTTCGTCAGAAATCCTACAATTCTGGACTTCTGCGCCTTGCCGGAAGGAGTAGTCCAGGTATCTGCGTCGTTGGCGACGAACTGGTTGGTCGGCTTCCTTTGTTCAATCCCGACCTCGACGATGGCGAGGACCTTCCGGCTGCCGCCGCCGAGTTCCGGTCCTGCGCAGATGAGTCCGAAGGGGTGATCATCGTCAGTCCCGAGTACGCGCACGGGCCGTCAGGAGTGACCAAGAATGCCATGGATTGGTTGATTGGCTCAGGAGGGCTCGCTGGCAAACCCACCCTCCTCATGAGCGCATCACCAGGGCAGGCAGGTGGTATGCGCGGACATCTGGCACTTATTCCCACACTCACCCTCATGGGGAGTATCCTCGTCGACTCGGTGACGGTGTCGGGCGCTCCCGCTCGTGCCGACGCTCAGGGGGATTTCTATGACCCGACTGTGCTCGAGAGGGTTCGGCTGTCCATGGAGGAGTTGACCACCGCTTTGTCCTACTCTCATCAAAAGAAGGAGAAGAGCCTCCTGTCCGATTGAGAGATAATCGCAATGTCCCAGTTCTACAGTCGCGCTTCCGTTTTGTTCTGACCTATGTTGTTCAGGATGACTTGAACGGATTTTAGTACGCTGATCTGTCCTGTGCCGGGTGTGATGGAGGCTCCCGCGTTCGTGATCGATGTTCTCCCGACGGGTCCTGGGCTGGCAGGTCTCGCGCTCGCTGCGCACCGACCTGGCTCTGGACGCGTTGGAAATGGCGGTCTGGAACCGCCACCACGTGGGCCGGCGCATCGACGGGTTGGTTCACCATTCCGACCGGGGTGTGCAGGGCGGTTTCAACTGGCTGTTCACTACATCCAACGGTTGGCCGAGGCGGGTGCGGTGGCCTCAGTCGGTACCACGGGCGACTCCCACGACAATGCTCTGGCCGAGGTGTTCCACTCGTTGTTCAAGGCCGAGCTGGTGCGTAATCGGGACCTGTGGAGGGAGCTGGAGGAGGTCGAGATCGCGGTGGCCGAGTACGTGGACTGGTTCAACCACCGCAGGCTCCACTTCCAGATCGGGCGCTGGTCCCGCCTCGGAACGGGACACCCGCCGAACTGGACCGCGCCACGACCCCCTTCACCCAGGACACCCACCAGACGGTGTTCCCTGACGTGGCCAAAGCGACGGCCGAGGCCACCTCCGTGATGCTCAAGCCCGTGGGTCGCGATGTTCGCTTTGGGGCCCCCCTTTTGTGAGCTCGTCATCGGAGAGCACTGGCCCTGGGAGCCTCGAAGCCGGAACCGGAGGCTTGCAGAGCGAGGTCCACAGCGAGATGGAGACAGCGGCGAGGCAGCGGAGCACACGCGGAGCCGAACCAAGGCTCCGGACACACGAAAACCCCGGGTCTGAATCGGTAGAAACCCGTTCTGACCTGGGGTTTTGTTTGGTAGGGCCCCGGGGGATCGAACCCCGAACCCGCGGATTAAAAGTCCGCTGCTCTGCCGATTGAGCTAAGGCCCCGTGCCGACGGTGCACGACGAACGGGGCCGTCGTGTGTCAGCCGGGACAACTCTACCCCAGCGCCACACCGTCTGCTGAGCCCCCGACCGGGAACAGCGGGGTGACTCCGCCGTTCATGCCCGGCCCTCCTGTTCGAGGGCCTCCGTGACGGCGGCGACTGCGCTCTTGGCGGTGCGTCCGGCGCCGATGATCGTGGCGGAGGCGAAACCGGTCCAGTCCCCGTAGCCGACCAGGGACAGCCGAGGTTCGTGCACCGCACGGTTGTCCGCCCCGACCGGGATCCGCCCGTTCCCGTCGGCGACCCCGAGCGGAGCGAGGTGGCCGAGCGCGGGGCGGAACCCGGTGCACCACAACACTGCGTCGACCTCCAGGGTGCTCCCGTCGGGCCACGCCACCCCGCCGGGGGTGAGGCGTTCGATCATCGGCTCGGCCTTGAGTGCTCCCCGATCGCGCGCCTCACGCACACTCGGCACCACGACGATGTCGCCGAGGTCGCCCACGCGGGGGCTGTCCTCGCCGCGACCGCGTCGGGTCGCCAGGTCGAACAGGGCGCGGGCGTCCACGTCGTCGGGCATGAGGCGTGGAGGGCGCGCGGCGACCCAGGTGGTCTCGGCGACCAGTGAGAGCTCGGCGATGATCTGCGCGGCGGAGTTGCCGCCGCCGACCACCACGACCCTCTGGCCGGCGAAGTCGTCCGGACCCCGGTAGTCGACCGTGTGCAACTCCTGCCCCGTGAAGGACCGTCGCCCCGGTGCGTGCGGCAGGTGCGGCGCGGACCAATTGCCGGTCGCGCTGACCACGTGCCGGGCCCGCCAGGTACCCCGGTCGGTCACCACCCGCAGGCGCCCTCCGGGGCGCTCGGTCTCCCGTTCGACGCGTTCCACGGCGACCGGCCGGTGCACGGGGAGCCGGTACCGGCGCTCGTACTCGGTCAGGTACCACACGACGTGCTGCGCGCTCGGGTACTCGTGGCCCTCCTCGGGCGGCATCCACCACCCCGGGAGCATGCTGTGCCCGGCGGGGGAGAACAGACGGAGGGAGCTCCAGTATTCGGTCCAGGCCCCGCCGGGGGTGCCGCGGTCGTCGAGGACCACGAAGTCGGCGCCGGCCCGCCGCAGGAAGTACCCCGTGGCGAGGCCGGCCTGTCCGCCGCCCACGACCGCCACGTCGACGTCGGTGACCGCCTCGTGCCCGCCGGTGCCCATGTGTTCTCCTCCGCCCTCGGTCCGTCCCCCGTCGCAACGCAGGGGCCTCCCGCGTGCTTCCCCGGGGGCTGCCCCAAGTGGGGAAGGCTTCGTCAGGCCGCAGGGGCGGCGCCGACGCGGCATCCGGCTGCGGCGCGCAGCCGGGCGCGCAGGGCCAGGGCCAGGAGTGCGAGGCCGGCGACGGCGAGCAGGGGCTGCGCGGGAGCGAACCAGTTCAGCGCGCCGGAGGTCCCCAGGGCCATCAGCACGAGGGTGTTGCAGGTGGGGCAGCCGATCGCGAACCAGGTGAGCAGGCCCCCGGCCAGGCTCCGGCGCGGTGTCGAGCGGTCCTCGTCCGCCTCCGTGCCCTGCTGGTCCCGATTGCCGCCGTGCGGGCGGGTGTAGGTGGCGAGCAGCAGGCCGCAGAGCACAGCCGTGGCCACCCACACCGGGTAGGTCCACCAGGCCGCCTCGATCTCCCGGACGAACAGTTCGTTCGGCAGGAGCACCGACGGGATCCCCAGCAGGGCCAGGGCCCCGACCGCCCCCAGTGCGGCGGCCGTCCATTGCCGCGCAGTCCACAGTCGCATTGTCGTCCGGTCCTCTCTCCGTGTCGCCCGACCCGGCCACCCGTGTGTTCCGGTGCCCGTGACTCATTCTTCTATGTAGCATAGAGCCTGTTCTATCGAACATAGAATAAGTCCGACCGGAGTCCAGAGCGGAAGGTCCCGCACATGCCGCAGTTCAAGACACAGGGCGCGCCCCGGAACCCGGGAGCCCTGTGGCCCCTGTTGGCGAGCGCGGTGCTCGTCGTGGTCGTGGTCATCGGCCTGGCTGCGTGGGCCGCCGACCGGGACCACACCACCGGGAACGGCGCCTCCGGCAGCACCGCCGCCGGTGAGCAGGGCGCCGACGAGCAGACACGCGAGCTCGGTGAGACGCTCGCCCGCCGCGACGGGGAGGACCCGGCCGCGCTCGGGGACGAGGACGCGCCGGTCGTGCTCATCGGCTACTCCGACTACCAGTGCCCGTACTGCGCCACCTGGGTCGAGGAGGTCCAACCCGAACTCGTCGAACGCTACGTCGATTCGGGCGACCTGCGCATCGAGTGGCGCGAGTTCCCCTACATGGGCGAGAGTTCCCACCTGCTCGCCGTCGGTGCCCACGCCGCGGGGGAACAGGGCGCCTACTGGGACTACCACGACGCGGTCTACGGCGACCAGGAGACCTACAAGGACCAGGACACCGACACCCTCACCGGCCAGCTGACGGGGGTCGCCGAGGAGCAGGGCCTGGACGCCGACCGCTTCGCCGACGACCTGGGTGACGAGGAACTCGCGACCGCCGTCGACGAGGACTTCTCCGAGGGGCAGCAGATCGGTGTCAGCGGCACCCCGGCGTTCCTGATCAACGGTGCTCCCGTGTTCGGGGCCCAGCCGCTCGACGTCTTCACCGACACCATCGACGCCGCGTTGGCTGAGCAGGGCTGACCCATGGACATCGGATACCTCGCCGCACTGCTCGGCGGCCTCCTCGCCCTGCTCAGCCCCTGCAGCGCGCTCCTGCTGCCGTCCTTCTTCGCCTACGCGTTCCGGGACACCGTCGGCCTCCTCGGCCGCACCGCCGTGTTCTACGCGGGCATGTGCGCCACCCTCGTGCCCCTGGGTGCCGGGTCGGCGATGGTGAGCGGGTTCTTCTACGGCAACCGCGAGCTTCTCGTCACCGTCGCCGGGTCGCTGATCATCCTGCTCGGCCTCGCGCAGATCCTCGGACTGGGCGTGAACATCGGCCCCCTCGCCCGGCTCCAGGGGCGCCTGGCCGGGCGCACCGGGCCCCTGCCCGTGTTCGGCCTCGGCGCGGTCTACGGGCTCGCCGGGTTCTGCTCCGGCCCGATCCTGGGGGCCGTCCTGACCGTGGCCGCGACCGGCGGAACCGTGCGCGGCGGCCTGCTGCTGGCCTTCTATGCCCTGGGCATGGCGCTCCCGCTGTTCTTCCTCGCCCTGCTGTGGGACCGCTTCGAACTGGGCCGCCGCACCTGGCTGCGCGGACGAGCGTTCACCGTCGGCCCTCTGAACCTGCACACGACGTCCCTGGTCTCGGGGGGCTTGTTCGTGGTGATCGGGGTGCTGTTCCTGCTCTACGACGGCACCGCGAGCCTGCCGACCCTCGTGGGGTCGGGTGAGGAGATCGCCCACCAGCTGCAGCTCCAGCTCTCCCGGCTCGGCGGCGCGGCCGACCTCCTGCTCGTTGCCGCGGCTGCGCTGGTCCTGCTCGGTGTCGGGCTGTACCGCCTGCGCAGGGGGCGGGCTGCCGACGAGGCCCCCGCCGAAAGGGAGGGGGACCGCACTCCGTGACCGCACACGCGCGCCCGGCGCGTGTCCGCATGCTCCGGGCGCTCGCCGCGGGTGCCGTCCTCGTCCAGATCTTGGCGGCCTGCTCCTCCCGCGAGCTCACCGCACCCGAGGACGCCGAACCCCGGGACGAGCCCCCGGCCCCGGCTACGCTCGAACCCGAGGCCGAACCGGCACCCACCCTGGAGGGGACTCCTCGGTGGGCGGCACCGTACTCGTCGCCGCCCGAACCGGCCGGGGACGGGTTCGTCGGTATGGCGATGCCCGAACGGGGCGGGGACCTCACCTTCCTCGGCGTCGACACCGACGGCAGGACCCGGTGGTCCACGACGCGCAACCCGAGCTGTACGGCGTTCGCGGTGACCGGGGGCGCCGACGGGCGCGACCTCGTGGTGCTCCTGGACAGCGACGCCGATCCGGACAGCGGGCTGCTGGCGACCAGGACCACGGCCGCTGCCTACGACCCGCTCGACGGATCGCTCGTGTGGGGCCCCACCGACGTCCCGGGGGACCTGGTCGGCCCCGGGTTGCTCCTGGCCGACGTCGAGGGGTCGGTGATGAGCACCTCCACAGGGCCCAAGGTGGCGCTGGACCCCGGCACCGGTGAGGTCGTCGCCGATGAGGAGGACGGCGGCACGGAACTCCTGCACGAGTACCGGGGGACGCTGCTCGCGGCGGACGGGGGCGACCTGAGGGCGACGGAGACCGGCAGCGGCGACGTGCTCTGGACCGCCGACGACCTCGAACCGCCAGAAGGTGCGGAGACCGAACCCGAGGCCGTCGGCCCCGGCCCGGCCCCAGGCAACGGCCAGTCGGCCGCGGTGGTGCTGGCCTGGGACGGCCCGGACGGGGAAACGGTCGCGCACACCGCCCACGATCTCCGGACGGGGGAGCGGCTGGCCTCGTTCGACGGGACGGAGGAACCGCGCGTCGTCGGGGACCGTGAGGGCAGAACCGTGGTCGGTGGGCCCCACCCGGACGCGGGCCGACTCCTCGTCGGTCTGCACAGCTCCCCGGCCGGGGAACTGTGGCGGACCCGGTTGCCGGACGGCCCGGGGCTCGACGCGGTCGTCGGTGACCATGCCCAGCTCGGCGAGGGTGACGACACACTGCTCGTCGCCCTCGACTCGGGCGCGACCGTCGGCGAAGGGCCCTGGGCGGTGCCCGTGGCAGCCGCCGAGGACGGGACGTCCCTGGTCCCGGTCGAATCGGACGGGCCCGGTGACGCCTTCGCGGCCTACGGGCCCGGGCCGTGAGCCGGGGGTGGACCGGCGCCCGAACAGGACCGTCGGCAGGGTCATCAGGGCCTGTTCGGTGGGCGCCTTCCATCGTAATCGGCGTTCGCCGAACAGGTCCTAGTGTGGAGTCGAACGGAGCGGACGAGAGCGTGGGGACGATGGACGAACCTCTGCCGGGGCTGGGGCCGCTGGAAACGGCCGTCCTCGACCTGTTGTGGGCGGACGAGGAACCGATGAGCGTCCGAACGGTCGTGGACTCCCTCCCGGACCGCACCCCCGCCTACACCACGATCTCCACGGTGCTGGAGAACCTGCGCCGCAAGGGGTGGGTGGAGCGCGACCGGGTGGGCCGACTGTGGTTCTACCGCCCCCTGCGCGACCGGCCCACCTACGCCGCCGAGCGGATGTCGGGGGTGCTTGCCGACAGCGGCGACCCCCGCGCCACGCTCCTGCGGTTCGTCGACGACATGCCGGCCGACCAGGTGGAGGTCCTGCGCGACCTGCTCTCGGACGTGCCGCGCGAGGAGGAACCGTGACCCTGGTCGCGGCCGCAGCCGGCTCGGCCGCCCTGCTCAGCCTCGCAGGCCCCGCGTTCGTGCGGTGGTGTGCACGCGTGGGCGAACTCCCGCCGAGGTACCTGCTCGGGCTGTGGACGGTCGCGCTGGCGGTCTGGACCGTGAGCTGGGCGACCCTGCTGTTCTCCGTGGTGGCCGAGATCATGGGTCCGGGGCTGAAGGGGTTCGTGACCGCCTGCATCTCCTTGTTCCAAGCGGTGAGCAACAGCGGGGCCGGAACCGTCGTGGCCGTGCTCGCCCCGGTCGCCGCTCTGGCCGCCGGCCGGCTCTGCTGGGTGCTCGCGCGCCGCTACGCCGGGTCGGTGCGGTGGCGGCGTGAGCACCACCGCGAGCTCGACGCCGGAGCACGCCGGCGCTGCCTCGGCGGACACGACGTGTGGCTGCTGCAGGCCCGACGCCCCGACGTCTACTGCCTGCCCGGCCGCCGCTCAGGGGTCGTGCTCACCCAGGGCGCTCTCGACGTCCTGTCGCCCAGGGAGCTGCAGGCCGTCCTCGCCCACGAGGACGCCCACCTGCGCGGACGCCACCACGTGCTCGTGGCCGCTTCCCGACTGCTCGACACCGCCTTCCCGGGGGTGCCGCTGCTGCGGGCCGCGGCCGCCGAGGTGCCGGTCCTGGTCGAGTGGGCCGCCGACGACCGGGCGGCCCGGACGGTGGGCCACGCGCCCCTGTTGCACGCCATCGGCGCCATGGTCGCGCCGGCCGAACCCGACACGTCCGGACGTTCCCTCGCCGCGTCCGGTGCCTGCCCCGTGGAACGCGCCCGCCGCCTGCTCCCGGGGGAGAACTCCGGGAACGGGCGCTCCACCCCTGCGGCGACCGCGCTCTCGGCCGCGATCCTCCTGGCCGTGCCGCCGGCGGGGGTGCTCGCCGCGACCGTGCTCACCGTCGCGGGGTCGCCTCCCTGCGTCTGCACGCTCTGAACGCGGTCCCGGTCACTGGGAGAGGTCGGGCAGGCCTGCGGCCTCCCGCAGGCGCGCGTACTCCTGCGCGAGCTCCGCGGGTTTCCAGTGCGCGTTGCGGCCGCTGGGGTTGGGCAGGAGCCACACCCGGGTGTCTCCGATGCGCTCCTGCCGCGGCCCGACCGACGCGCCCTTCACGCCGAAGGCCGTCCGGTACCCGGTGATGCCCAGGAACGCCAGCCACGCGGGGCGGTACCGCAGCATCTCTGCGCGCAGCCGTCCCCCGCCGTTCTCGAATTCCTCCTGGGAGAGCTCCGAGATGTCCCGGGTCGTACGTTCCACGAGGTTGGTCAGCCCCATGCCCAACGGCAACAACTCGCGCTCCCGGTCGGGTGTGAAGGTCTCGGGCGTGAACCCGGCGTGCGCCAGGGCCGGCCAGAAGCGGTTTCCCGGGGACGCGAAGTGGTGCCCGACGAGCGCCGTGGTCAGCCCCGGGTTCATGCCGCAGAAGACCACGCCGAGCCCGGCGGCCATCAGGTGGGGCAGGGTCTTGTCCCGCGCGGCCTCCAGCTCGGCCCGGCTCCGGCCCCCGTACCCGCGTGTGGGCCCTGACGCGTGCGAGCGCCGGCAGCCCGAGGCCCCGCCGCCGTGTTCGTGCCCGTCCACCGTGGCCCTCCTGAGTGGTTCCGTGTACCGGACGTGCCGGAAGGTACCACCGTGCCCGCCGGGGGGCACCGGGCCGCCTCACGCCCCCGCATCCCGCGCGTCGCGACAGGAACCGGCCCCGCAGGGTTGGTGTACTCGGGGGCAACCGACACACCAAGGAGCATGATGGCCTTCTCCGAGAAGCAGCAGAACGTCCTCCGCAAGCCCGCGTTCGGGCACATCGCGACCCTCGGCCCGGACGGCGCACCCCACAACAGCCCCGTGTGGATCGACTGGGACGGCGAGTTCCTCAAGTTCAGCCAGACCACCACGCGCCAGAAGCTCAAGAACCTCGAACGCGACAACCGGATCTCCGTCTCGGCGACCGACCCCGACGACCCCTACATGTACGTCGAGGTCAGGGGGCAGGTCGACCGCGTCGAGGAGGACACCGACAAGGCCTTCATCGACGCCATGGCCCAGAAGTACCTCGGCACCGACTACCCGTGGCACAGCCCCGACGAGACACGGGTCATCGTGTACGTGCGGCCCGACCGGTTCGTCGGACGCTGACCGGGCGGGATCATGTACGGTGCACGGCCGCCGCCGACGGCGGCCCTGCACCGCCCTCCCGGGACGACACTCGGAGGCGGGCCGCCCACGCAGTGACGGAGAGGACCGATGGGGCTTCGGGAACGCAAGAAGCGGGCCACGCGCCGCGCGCTCAGGGACGCTGCCGTGCGTCTGGTGCTGGACCACGGTCTGGACAACGTGACCGTGGACGAGATCGCGGCCGCGAGCGAGGTCTCCACCCGGACCTTCTTCAACTACTTCGGCAGCAAGGAGGACGCGCTCCTGGGCGACCTGCCCCTCGGCCCGGACGACGAGTGCGTGGCAGGGTTCGTGGCCGGCGGCCCCTCGGGGGACTTCACCGACGACCTGGTCCACCTGCTCACCGACTCCCTGGACCAGGGTGAGGGCCTGGCATCCTGGCGCGAGGAAGCGCGCACCAACTGGCAGCTCACCGAACGTGAACCCCAGCTCATGTCGGGGATGCTCAGCCGTTTGCACGACGTCGAGGTGCAGATCGCCGAGGCCGTGGCCGAACGCACGGGGGCCGACCACGACGACCAGGGCCCGAAGCTCATCGCGGGGGTGGCGTCCGCGGTGGTGCGGCACGTCCTGGGCGAGGCCGGGGCCGCAAGGTCGGAGGAGACCGTCGAGGAACTGCGCACGCACATGCGCGAGGCGTTCGACCGGCTCGGCCACACCTTCGCCCCGCGTCGCTGACAGCGGCACCCGACACGGGACCGCGCGGACCTGTGTTCCATTTCTCGGGAACGCCCCCGGTGACCTCTGCGTCGGAGGTGTTGTAGGAGGCCGCAGGTCCGTCCCGCACACTCCCGGAAGCCTCCCGGGGAGATGTCAGGGAAGGGCCAGGGGCCTCCCCCATGGGAAACGTCTCCGTGAGCGGGCAATCTGTAGACATGAGCAACAAGCGCTTCCAACGCAGCAGTGACAAGCGGCTCCTGGCCGGTGTGTGCGGCGGTATCGCCGAGTACTTCGGCTGGGAACCCACGATCGTGCGCATCGTCTTCATCGTGCTCACGGTTCTGGGCTTCAGCGGGATCTTCGTCTACTTCCTGGCCTGGCTGATCATGCCGGCCGCGGGTGAGCGGCGTTCCCTGCTGGAGCAGATCATCCGCAACTTCCAAGGAAAGTCGAGCGACTGACCATGCAGTGGACCCTTCGAGCCCACCCCGGGTGGCAGCGGCGCGAACTCCGCACACTCGGGGAGGACCACGAGTCGGAGGAGGCACGGGAGCCCTCCTCCGACACCACGGCCGAGGCCCGGACCGCCTGACAACCCGTCGGCGGACCGGGCCTTCCGCCTTCTCCGGCGTGTTCAGGCGGGCTGTTCCGCCTCGTTCATCTTCTCGATCGCCGACTCGGCCATGCGCGACCACGTCGCCGCGAGCGCGACCCCCAGGACCACCCCGACGGCCCCGGCTCCGGTGATGACCGCCGAGGTGCCGAACAGTTCCACCAGGAGCGACCCGAACAGGATCCCGAGCCCCTGCGAGGCCTGAAGACCGGCTGCGACCAGCCCGAACGCCAGGCCGCGCCCGTCCTCGGGCGTGCACAGGACGAAGGTGGCGTTGGCGACGATCTGGTACGAGGCGGCCGCCCCGCTGATCGCGAGCAGCCCGACCATCAGCCACAGCGGCAGGGGCAGGATCCACAGGATCAGCGGCACCGACGCGAGCACCGTCAGCGGCCCCAGCCAGCGCATGCGCGTGGGTGGCGGGACGAAGCGGGTGAGCAGGAAACCGCCGATGAGAGTGCCGATCGACGGCCCGGCCATGATGATGCCGGCAGCGCCGGGGCCCGCCCCCAACTCGTCGGCCATGGGATTGGCGATCCCGTAGGGGATCATGTACAGGCCCGCCACCCAGGCCATGAGGGCCAGCGTGCGCAGGCGCGGGTCGGTGAGCACCAGACGGGTGCCGCGGGTGATCATGGCACCGAGCCCGGGCCGGGAGCGGTTGCCGTCGGCGTCCGTGTTCGGGGCCGGGCGGGCGCGCACCCCCGCCATCACCAGCAGAGCCGACAGCGCGAAGATCGCGGCGTTGGCCATGACAGTGGTGTTGGGGCCGATCACCGACACCACGAAACCGCCGGCGATGAGCCCGATGAGCATGCCCAACTGCGTGGTCAGGTGGATGATCGCGGTTCCGGCGACGTAGCGCTCCCCCTGGACGATCTCGGCGAGGAGCGCGGCCCGTGCGGCTGTGAAGGGGACGGCGGGGACGACCGACAGGAACAGCAGGCTCCAGATCGCCCACACGGGTATCCCGGGGATCCCCGCGGCCAGGATGAAGACCGCGCGTGCCAGATCGCAGACGATGAGCGCCTGCTTGCGGGGGAAGACGTCAGCGAGCCCGGAGAGCAGGGGGCCGGCGAGGATGGGGGGCAGGAACGTGACCGCGAGTGTGATGCCGGCGGCGAAGGCCGAGTCGGTCGCCCGGTAGACGAGCACGCTCACGGCGATGTTGAGGAGGTTGGTCCCGACGATGGACAGGGCGTGGGCGAACCAGAGGAACCGGAACTCGCGGATCCGCATCGCGTCGCGGTAGCCGTTCTTCCAGGTCGTGCCCTGTGAGTGGTCCCGGGTGTCGGAGGGGTCGTGGCCCTCGTCGTCTGCTTCGTGATCGAGGCGCGGATTGCTCACCCGGCACTCCCTTGTCTGTTACTGGGTTGTAATCACGCTGTGTCGTGTCCCAATGACCAACGGTTCCGGAGTGAGGTAGGCGCCGCAAGCAGTTCGGTAGATTTCGTGGCTGATTCGTTGCTGTGGGTAGTAGGCAGCAAACGTCCCCGAAGCGGCGGTTGTCCGGTGTGATGCGGTTCGTCCGGGGGTGGTCGCGAGGGGGCGGGTCCGCGTGCCTGCGGCCTCAGCCCCAGCCGAGCTCCATGAGGCGGTCGTCGTCGATGCCGAAGTGGTGCGCGATCTCGTGCACGACGGTGATGCCGACCTCCTCGACCACCTGGTCCCGTGTCTCGCAGATCGCGCAGATGTTGCGCTGGTAGATGTGGATCACGTCCGGCAGGACGCCGAAGTAGGTGTCCCCGCGCTCGGTGAGCGGCACCCCTTCGTACACACCCAGAAGACCGTCGGGGGATTCCTCCTCGACGGTGATCACCACGTTGTCCATCAGCTGGGCCAGGTGTTCGGGGATCGTGTCCAGGGCGTCGGCGACCAGTTCCTCGAACTCACGGCGTGTCAGTTCCACCACGCCCGCCATTGTGTCGTCTCCGGGAGGCCCGCGGGAAGGGAACGGCGGACCCGTCTGTGCCCCGTGGGCCGCACAGACTGTGGGAAGGAAGACATAACACTCGGGAGCGGGCGTAAAGCATTGGGTGCACGTCTGTGCGGCGGCATGATGGGGGAGTGTTCTCATGGGAAGCGATCCGCCGCCACGATCACCGCGAGACCCTCGACCGCGCGCGTGCTGCCTTCGCCCGCATCCGTGAGGGGCGCGCGTGGAGGTGGGCCTGTGTCGCGGTCGCCGGTTTGCTCGGCGGCTGGCTGGGCCTGTCCCTGGCCGGACAGGTCGTCACCCCCATCGGCCCCGCCGACGTCACCTTCTCCCTGAGCCCCCAGTTCAACGGTGAGACCGTGGTCGACGTCGCCCCGCTCGGCCAGCTCGCCTTCGACACGCACGCGGCGCCCCTCCGGGTGGAAGCCGCCATCACCGACATCCGGTTGTCCGCTGCGCAGGAGATGTTCACCGACCCCGGTGCGATCGACCGTATGGCCGCCGGTATCGGCGGGGGGGCGNNATCGCCCTGGTGATCCGGTCGCTGGTGACTGCGACTCTCGGGGCCTTCATCATGGCTCTGCTGCTGTTCCGGGACCTGCGCCGTGCCCTGGCCGGGGGTGCCGTCTCCCTGGGCGCCCTCGTCGCCTCCGGTGCCGTCGCCGCCGCCTCCTTCAACCCCAGCGCCATCGCCGAACCCCGCTACACCGGGCTCATCGCCGGTGCCCCGCAGGTCGTGGGCAGCGCGGAGGAGGTCGTGGGCCGGTTCAGCGAGTACCAGGAGCAGCTCGCCGGCCTGGTCGGCAACGTGTCGATGATCTACGAGGCCACCTCGGAACTTCCGGTCTACGAGGACGACGAGTCGGTGGTACGGGTGCTGCACGTGTCCGACATCCAGCTCAACCCGGCCTCGTGGAGCATCATCTCCAGCCTCCAGGAGCAGTACGGGGTGGATGCGGTCGTGGACTCCGGCGACCTCACCGACCGGGGCAGCGCTGCCGAGGACACCTTCGCCGACGAGATCGTCGGCCTCGACGTCCCCTACGTGTGGGTGAAGGGGCAGCACGACTCGATGGGTACCCAGCGTGCGGTGGAGTCCCAGTCCAACGCCGTCGTGCTGGACGGGGAGACCACCGAGGTCGAAGGTCTGACCTTCTACGGCTCGGGCGATCCCCGCTTCACCCCGGACGAGACCCGCGTGGACCCGGACGAGGAGGAGCTCGCCGCCCAGGGCGAGGCCGAGGCCGAGCGCGTCGCCGACGGGACCGAAGAGGTCGACGTGGCGGTCATGCACACCCGAACCCAGGCCGAGGCCTTCGACGGGGTCGTGCCGCTCGTGCTCAGCGGCGACGAACACCAGCGCGACACCGAACTCACCGAGCTCGGGACCCGGTTCCTCGTGCAGGGATCGACCGGGGGCGCCGGGTTGAGTGGTCTGGATCACGACTCCGAGCGTCCGATACCGTATCAGGCGTCCGTGCTCTACTTCGACCGCGAGACCGGGCGCCTGCAGGCCCGCGACGACATCGATCTCGGCGGCATCGGGCTGACGTCCGCGCAGGTAGAACGGCACATCGAGGCGGACCCCGACGCCCCGGTCGGCGAGCCCGACGACGCCACCGACGGGCCCACGGCGGAGCGTTCTCCGGGTTGATCCTGCGGTGTTCCGTACCGGTGCAGGTCGGGTGGGTGCGCGTCGTCTCCGGTAATCGCTTTGGCGATCGGTGCGTATCTCCCCTATGCTTGGTCTGTCTGAAGCGGGCCCCTGTCGTCTAGCGGCCTAGGACGCCGCCCTTTCAAGGCGGTAGCGCGGGTTCGAATCCCGTCGGGGGTACGAAGCGGTCAGAGCACTGCCGGGAATCTGGCAGAATGGGAACCGCAACAAGGCACCGGGCCGAAGGTCCGGGCCGACAATTGAACAAGGTCCTGTGGAGCAGCTAGGAGTGCTCGCCACCCTGTCAAGGTGGAGGCCGCGGGTTCAAATCCCGTCAGGACCGCGCAGGCACCGGATTCCGGTTGCCCGGCTGGGTAGCTCAGTTGGTACGAGCGTCCGCCTGAAAAGCGGAAGGTCGGCGGTTCGACCCCGCCCCCAGCCACAGAAGGAGCCCCGTCACCTGGGAACAGGTGCCGGGGTCTTTTTTGTGCCGGTGGCTGTCGGTGGACGGTCGTGGGTCTCGGTGAGTGGCCGCGCCAAATGCGCGCCAAGAGTCAGAGCAGCCGCATCGCCTCCTCGATCTGGCGCTTGGCCCGGTCCTCCTCGCCGACGCCCCTCGTCATCCCGGCCGCCCGGCCGATAGGTGGTACCCACTTACCCCGCCGTGCGGGACGCCCCGGCTCAGGCGCCCACGTAGGGCCAGGTGCCGTCGATGACCGCTTCCGGGTCGCGGGTCCGGCGCAGGTAGGCCTGGAACGAGGCCGCCTGGTCGGCCTTCCACCGCACCTGGGAGTCGTGCAGTTCGGCAGGGGCGAGGGTCCCGAGCTCGGGGTGGCTCGACCCCAGCCGCCAGGCCAGGCGTCCGGCCGCGAGCGCGTCGGCCGCCGCCCCGTGTGCCTCGTCCGCGGCGAGCGGGACCCCGTGGTGTGCGCACACGTCCGTGAGCTTGCGCCCGCCCCTGCGGTACGGGTCCATCTGCTTGTCCAACACCAGCGGGTCGACCACGTGCAGCGTGGACAGCGGCTCGGGCCGGACCGTGTTCCGGACGAACTCGTGGTGCAGGATCCCGAGGTCGTAGGGAGCGTTGTAGACGACCAGGGGGAGGCCGTCCGCCGCGACCTTCTCCAGGGCCGCGCCGATCGCGGGCACCGCCTCGACCGCGGGGGTCCCCTCGGCGCGCACGCGCTCATCGGTGTAGCCGTGGATCCCCGCCGCCTCGGGCGGGATCGGGACGCCCGGGTCGATGATCCAGGTCAGGGGCTCCTTGGTGCCGCTCGTGGGGTCGATGCGCCACAGCGCGGCGGTGACGATGCGGTCGGCCGTGACGTCCAGGCCGGTGGTCTCGACATCGAAGGCGGCGAGGGGGCGGGTGTACCAGGAGGCGCTCATGCGGTTCTTTCTGCTCGGCCTCTCCGACCCGGGGGCCCCGGACGGATCGGCCGGGGGTCGGACTCTCGATGGCACGGTACCGCGCAGCCCCGACAGCCGCGGCACTTTCGGTTTCCCGCGAACCGCGGACGCCCCGCACGCGTCTCCCCAGGCGGAGATCCCACCGTTCCCCCGATCCCGGAGCCTCCATGAGCGCCGCCCCGGCACCCCCGTCCGACACCGAGACCGAGGACCTGTCTCTCAGGGTGGTGAAGTTCCCGAAGGAGGCCTCGGGGCCCACCCCGCTCGGAAGAAGACCCCGTGAGTGGTGACATGAACGTCCCCGCCCACCCGGTCTGAACACCCCCTCCCTGCCCCTGTTGTCCACCCATGGAGCCCTCCGATGCCGGCCACACCCGATCCGATCCACGACCTCGACCGCATCGGCAAGCGCATCAACCGGATCGAAATGCGCATGACCCTCGACCACGAGGTCGAGCGCACGTCACGAGCGGTGACGGCGGGTCTGGCCGCGGGTGGCGCAGTGCTGTTCATGTCCCTCCACCTCGTGTGGGCGGGCAGCGACGACCTCTCCGGCTGGGAGACGCTGTTCACCGACGAGCTCATCGGCACGTTCCCCGCGGGGCTGGCGGTGCTCGCCATGTGCGGGGCGGCCGTCACCGCCCTCGTGGTCCAGCGCATCTGGGCCTTTCGCACGGTCCTGGGCACCGCCGCGGCGTTCCCGCTGCTGTGGATGCTCGGGTGGGCTCTGGCCGCTTCCGACACGACGGGAGACCTCGAGGCCGGGCCGGGGCCGTGGTGCGCGATGGCCGGAACCGCGGTGGTGGCGGCAGCTGCTCACAGGGCGGAGAGCCTGGGTCAGAAGCATCCCAGCGCGTGGGACTGACCGCCGAGGCCCCGAAGTGTGCAGCGCACCACGGCGCGTGCGCGGTTGCTCCGGTAGTGTCCGGATCTGTGAACCACGCGACCGCCGCCGACGGCACCCGGATCCACTACGACGTCCTCGGTGAGGGCGAACCCCTGCTCCTGCTCAACGGGCAGGCCCTCGACCTCGAGATGTGGGACGGCGTGCGCGAGGAGTTCGCCCGCTCCCACCGGGTCGTGCGCATGGACTTCCGCGGCACCGGCGGCAGTGACGCCCCGCTCGACGGGCCCTACTCCCTCGGCCTGTTCGCCCGGGACGCCCTCGCGGTCCTGGACAGCCTCGGTATCGAACGCGCCCACATCCACGGCTTCTCGATGGGCGGGAAGGTCGCGCAGGCGCTCGCGCACGCCGCACCGGAGCGTGTGGGCGCGCTCGTCCTGGGGGCGACCGCCCCTGGTGGCGAGAACGAGGTCCCGCGCGCGCACTCGTCCACGGTCGCGTTGCGCAAGGCCGCCACGGAGGAGGGCCGAAGCCTCATCGCGGAGCTCTTCTACACACCCGCATGGGCGGCCGAGCACCCCGAAACGGTGGACCGCATCCTGCCGCGCGGCCCTATGCGCGCCCTGCGCCTGCACTTCGCCGCCGGCACCGGTTATGACGGCTGGGACCTGCTCCCGGAGATCACGGCGCCCACGCTCGTCGTGCACGGCGAGGACGATGCGCTCACCCCCGTCGGGAACGCGGAGCTCCTGGCAGTGCGGATCCCCGGTGCCGAGCTGCTCGTGCTCCCGGGCCTGCGCCACGGGTACGTGCACGAGGGGAGCCCGAAGGCGACCGAGGCCGTGCTGGACTTCCTCGCCCGGAACCCCATCGGGGCGTGACGACCGCCCGGCCGAGCAGCTCCGGCGTCACAGCTCCGTGGGCAGCTCCGCGCGGAGCTTCTCCAGCTGGCGCCGGTCCTTCTTCGTCGGCCGTCCCGCGCCGCGGTCGCGCTTGAGCACAGGGCCCCGTGCCTCCGGGGTGGGCGGGGCGGGACTGCGGTCCACGTAGCACCGCGTCGCGATGGGCGCCCCGACCCTTTTGACGATGATGTGGCTCACATCGACGAGACGGGTGCGACCGTGCAGCCGCACCCTCACCTCGTCGCCGGCCTTGACCCCCGTGGCCGGTTTCGCGGGACGCCCGTTGATGCGCACGTGCCCGCCACGGCAGGCCTGAGCAGCATCGGAGCGTGTCTTGGTGAGGCGCACTGCCCACAGCCAACGGTCGATCCGGGTGCTGTCGGGGCCGCTCGGCAGGGTCGGCTGGGACTCGCTCACGCCCGCGTCCTCCTCGTCTTTCGGGGCCTCGGATCCCACTCTAGGTCGCCGACGGTACGAAGTACTCCGAAGTCGCGCTAGAGTAGTAACCGCAGCAAGCGAGGTCCTGTGGAGCAGTTAGGAGTGCTCGCCACCCTGTCAAGGTGGAGGCCGCGGGTTCAAATCCCGTCAGGACCGCACAGCGAAGGCCCGGTGTCCGCGAGAGGCACCGGGCCTTCGGCTTTCTCGGGGAACGGACGAGGGGACTGGTCGTGGCATACCGGTACGCCACCGAGCGGACCGACCACTCTGCGCTGGCGAGCGGACAAGTGCTGCGTTCGGCGCCCGGGTTCCCGGGTTTCCCGGTCCGGCTCGCCAGCGAACTCCTCCAGCGTGCGCTCGTGCACACCACCGACCACGGCGAGAGGCCGGTCCGGCTCTGGGACCCCTGCGGTGGCAGCGGCTACCTCGCTACCGTCCTGGGCCTGCTGCACCGCGATCGCCTCTCCCACGTGCGCGTCTCCGACATCGACGAGGACGCCGTTTCCCTGGCCGCCCGCAACCTCGAACTCCTCACCGCAGAAGGCCTGGCCGCGCGGGAGGAGGAGCTGCGCCGCTCGGCCCGCGACTTCGGGCGCGTGGAGTTCGTCGAACGCGGCGAGGCCGCCCGCGACCTCGCCGCCGGACTGGCCTCGCAGGGCGGTGACCTGCCCCATGAGGTCCGCGCCGCCGACGTGTTCACCCTCACCGATCCGGTCGCCGCCGACGTCGTGGTCACCGACATCCCGTACGGGGAGATGACCTCCTGGGGTGGCTCCGCTCCGGAAGAGGACCCTGTGGGTGCGATGCTGCGCTCTCTGGGCAGGGTCCTGCCCCGCCACGCGGTCGTGGTCGTCACCGCCAAGACCCGACGTATCGCCCTGCCCGAGGGTGTGCGCGCCCTGGAACGGGTCAAGGTCGGGACCCGCGCCGGCGCTCTCGTGCGCGCCCGCGACGTCGCCCCCTGAAACCGCAGGCACACCAGAAGGTGAGCGCTAAGGCCCGGTGCGAGGTCTGCCTCGGCTGATCCGGCTCCCGCTCTCGGTGGATCCCGGTCGCACGGCGCCCCCTCGATCCGACGATCTGCACCGATTGTGCGCAAATGCGGTGTGGGGTACGTGACTTCTGCTCCGTGCAAGGCATATTCATCAACGGAATGTGCTCACTTCTGAACTTCGGCCGGCACTGCAAGGGCAATGCGCGGACAAATGGGGTGTATTCGTCATGGCGGATCGGGGTAAATGCGGCAGTGCCGCCGGCGCGCTGCTCGGTGCAGGGGACGGTCTGACCCGTCCGGGGTCCGTGTCCAGGTCAGAACCGGGGGTCGCGACGGCGATGTGTTCCACCGCGACCGTTGGAGCCATGACCGCGTTCGTTCCACGCTCGGCATCGACTGCACCGCTTCTTTTTCCTGGGGCGTCCGTGTCGAAGACGGAACAATTACTCGGGAGAATCAGGCGACCGATGGTCCGCCGGTGATTCCCGACCGCCCCGAGTGCGGGACGCGCGAGTGCCCGCGGGGCACAGCCTTTTCATGGTTCACGTGTCTTTCCCGCGCGTGGCGCGTCAACCTGCTCGACCGGGACGGCAACAGCCGCCCCGAGGGGCTCTTCCCGCCGAACCGGCGAGAGAGCACCGAGGACCACCGTGGCGGGGGACAGCCCCGCACATCGTGTGAAGGGGGTTCCACGTGAGTACCACCACCGACTCCGGAGGACGGCCCGGCTGGCTCGGCGCCGGCCGGGCCGTCCGCCGTGCCCACCGCAGAGCCGTCACGCACCAGGCGGCGTCGGTCCTGCTCGGATATCCGGACGAGGGTTTCTTCGAGCGGCTTCCGATGGCCACCCGGGCCGTCGCCGAACTCCCGCGGGGAACCGTGCGTGCGGCGCTCATGGAGTTCTGCGACCACGCAGCCAGCACACCCGAGCTGGAACTGTGCCGGCACTACGCCGAGGTCTTCGACGTGCGCCGCAGCCGTGCCCTGAACATGACCTACTACACCGACGGTGACACCCGCCGCGGCCGCGCCCTGGCCGAGGTCGAGCGGGTCTACCACGAGGCCGGCTGGGAGGTCTCCACACGCGAGCTGCCCGACCATCTCGCGGTGATCCTCGAGTTCGCGGCACGGGGTGACAACGAGGCGGGGCAGGACCTGCTGCTGAGGTTCCGGCCCGGCCTGGAGCTGCTCGCCGAGGCTCTGCGGGAGCACGGGACCCCGTACACGCGGGTCGTGGACGCCGTTGCCCAGACTCTGCCGGTCCAGAACACCGCCGACCGTGAGGCCGTCCAGCGCTCGGCCGTGCAGGGGCCGCCCGAGGAGAACGCGCTTCCCGTGGTCGGGGTGCACAAGGGCCGGGTCCCGCCCCCGCGCGGGTCGGGTGCGGAGCGCGACGGGGGTGCGCGGTGAACGGCTCCGGCCCTGTGCCGTGCTTCCGGTCGATCAGGATCCTCACCCCGACGTGTCGGCCACGGCCGCGGCCGGGGGAGGGCCCCTGCGAACTGCACGCAGTGACGGGGCCGGCGCTGTTCCCGTTCATCCGGCTCGTGCACGCGTTCAGCGCGTCGGCCGGGTATCTCGTGCGCCCCCACGTCGTCCACCGCTCCCGTGGTCCGCACCCCGCCGGTGCCGGGCATGCCGAACGTATAACCCGCCGGGGCCGGTGAGCCGGTACAGGCCGCGCGCACCGTCCCGCCGAAGAAGGAGTGGACCCCGATGGAGCTGTTCCCGAACTTCCCGCTGCAGACCTGGGCCGACACGAAGGAGACGATCCACCGGTTCGAGCAGATCGTCGGCAAGGTCCGCATGCACCACAGCCCGCGCCGCAACCACTGGTGGAACGTTCCCTTCCACCTCACGGGCACGGGCATCACGACCCGGCCGATGGGCATCGTGGACGGCAACCCGGTCTTCACCGTCGACTTCGATTTCGTGCGCCACCGGCTGGTTGCCTCGAACCTGGCGGGGGAGGAGGTGTCCTTCCCGCTACAAGGGCACAGTGTGGGCTCGTTCTACCTGCGTTTCCAGTCGGCGCTGGACAGCCTCGGCGTGGACGGCAGCATCGACCACGCGAGCCCGTTCGACCTGCCCGACGCCGACCGCCCGTTCGTGGACGACCACGAACACACCGTCTACGTCCCGGAGCACGCCAACCGCTATTGGCAGGTGCTGAGCCAGGTCAACCTGGTGCTGGAGGAGTTCGCGGCGGGGTTCTCCGGCAAGACCAGCCCTGTGCACCACTTCTGGCACACGTTCGACATCGCCGTCACCAGGTTCTCTCCGCACCCGGTAGCCCAGCCGCGCGAGGCGGGTGAGGTCGTGCGCGAGGCCTACTCGCGCGAGGTGGTGAGCTTCGGGTTCTGGTTCGGCGACGACAACGTCCCCGAACCCTGCTTCTACGCGTACGCGGTACCGGAACCGGCCGGGCTCGCCGAACGCCCGCTCACGCCGTCCTCCGCCGAGTGGTCGGCCGGCGGCCACGGGCACTTGGCGCTGTTGCGCTACGCCGACGCCCGGCGAGCATCGGATCCGCGCGCGACGGTCCTGGACTTCTTCGAGAGCGCCTACGTGGCCGGGGCCGGGCTCGCGGGGTGGGACATCGACGGCCTGTCCTGCCCGGGCGGGATCACCGACCCGCACGAGGCGGGTCGGTGAGCTGACCTGTACCCCCTTGGGGGGTGCGGCCCGAACGGGGATACTGGTGTGCGTCGGCAGGCGGTGTCCAGGACCGCCCCGCGCACACCAGTGACTGGGAGAGACATGGATCTGACGGTCGAGGACGCACCCGAGCGTTCGAGGTACGAGGTCAGTGCGGACGGTAAGGCGGTGGGGTTCTGCGCCTACCACCTGATCGAGGACGGGGTCCTGGCGCTGCCGCATGTGGAGGTCGACCCAGCCTTCGAGGGGCAGGGGGTGGCCTCCGAGCTCATGCGCGAGTCCCTGGACGACATCCGGCGGCACGGGCTGAAGGTCGTACCGATCTGCCCCTTCGCGCAGGCCTTCGTCGAACGCAACCCCGGCTACGGCGACCTCGTGCACCGGAGCTGACCCCGACCGGAGAGGCCCGGTCCCGGCGGATCACCGTCGGCGCCCGGGCCGCTGCGTTCGGTCGCCGCAGGTCGGCCCGGAGATAACGGTTCGGGTGCGGGGCGCACACGGGTCGGGGTACGTTCTCCCCTCCTGTGTGTTTCGTGCCTACCGCCGGGTAGGAGGTGGCGGTTGTCCCATCCGAACCGAGGAGCGCCACACGTGCTACTGGCAGAGGAAGCCACCGTCGACAGCCTGACCGAGGCCGTCGGTGTCTTCAACGACGACTACTTCTGGCTGTGGCTGATCATCCCCCTCCTGGCGGTCGTCAGCCTCTACATCACGATCCGCACGGGCGGCGTGCAGTTCCGGATGATCCCGGAGATGTTCCGCGTCCTGAAGAGCAAGCCCGAGATCGCTCCGGACGGCAAGAAGGCCGTCTCCTCGTTGCAGGCGTTCATGATCTCGGCGGCCGCGCGGATCGGCACCGGCAACATCATCGGTGTCTCGATCGCGATCTCCCTGGGCGGTCCTGGCGCCGTTTTCTGGATGTGGGTCATGGCGGTCGTGGTGTGCGGCGCCAGCTTCGTGGAGTCCACGCTGGCCCAGCTCTACAAGGTGCGCCATTCCGCCGGTTACCGGGGCGGGCCCGCCTACTACATCGAGAAGGGGCTCGGTCAACGCTGGCTGGCCGTGGTCTTCGCGGTCATCCTCATCGTCACGTTCCCGATGGTCTTCAACGCCGTGCAGAGCAACACCATCAGCGGTGCGCTCGCCAATTCCGCCGACCACGCGGGGACCGGTGCCGGTGACAGCACGGTCTTCACGGCCGTGGTGGGTGCGGGGCTCGTGTTCCTCACCGGCCTGGTGATCTTCGGGGGCGTGCGCCGTATCGCCCGCACCGCCCAGGCGCTGATCCCCTTCTTCGCCGGTCTGTACGTGGTCCTCGGCCTGCTGCTGATGGCGATGAACTGGCAAGAGGTGCCGGGCATGTTCCGGCTCATCGTCGAGCACGCTTTCGGGATCCAGGAGTTCACGGGTGCCGCGCTCGGTGTCGTCATCATCCAGGGTGTGCGCCGAGGCATGTTCTCGAACGAGGCCGGTCTGGGCTCTGCGCCCAACGCTGCCGCCAGCGCCTCGGTCACGCACCCCGCCAAGCAGGGCCTGGTTCAGACCCTGGGCGTCTACCTGGACACCCTGGTCATCAGCTCGATCACGGCCTTCATCATCCTGCTCGGCCAGCGCGAGGCCATCGGCGACGGGGAGCTTCAGGGAGACCTGACGCAGTTCGCGCTCACCGCGCAGCTGGGCCCGTGGGCGCTCCACCTCATGACGTTCATCATCGCTCTGGTGGCCTTCACCTCGGTGCTCGGCAACTACTACTACGGCGAGTCCAACATCGAGTACCTGTCCGGGAACGAGCGTGTGCTGTTCGTGTACAAGTGCCTCTTCCTCGTGGCGACCTTCCTCGGATCGCTGGGCGAGATCGCGCTGATCTGGTCCCTGGCCGACACGACGATGGGCATGATGGCGGCGGTCAACCTCATCGCGATCGCACCACTGACGGTGATCGCCTGCCGCCTGCTCAAGGACTACAACGAACAGCGGCGCCTCGGCCTGGACCCGGTCTTCACCCGGGACCGCCTGCCCGACATCCGCGGGGTCGAGTGCTGGGAGCCGAAGGAACCCAGCGAGACGGAGCGGTCCTCGACCTGATCCGATCCGTACAGCTCGCACACGTGGGGCCGGTCCCGGGCGGGGCCGGCCCCACGTGTCGGCCCCCTCTTCGACTGATCACTCTGGCCCCAAAAGCGAAAAAGGCCAATGCACGGTCATGTTTCGGGCATGTGCGTTCTTTCGGTCACGGCTCAACAGCGCTAGTGTTCTGGGTCACAGTTGTGGCGGCCAGTCGTGCGTCTCGGTGAGGGAGCCAGATGTCCATCGTCTCGATCGAACCCGCCACCGCCGAGCGGTGGCAGGACCTCGAGAACCTGTTCGGACCGACCGGAGCCTACGGGCACTGCTGGTGCACGTTCTTCCGTAGGCGGGCGAAGGACCACACGGCCAGCACCAACTGCGACCGGTCGACACGCGGGGTGGACAACAAGGCCGAGCTGCGCAGGCTGACGCTCGAGGGTCGGGTGCCCGGGTTGCTCGCCTACGACGAGGACGGTCCCTGCGGGTGGGTGTCGGTTGCCCCGCGCGAGGACTACATCAGGCTGTCGCGTTCGCGTTCCCTGCGCCCGGCCGACCCCGCCGAACCCGGTGTGTGGTCGCTCGTGTGTTTCTGGCTTCCGCCCCGCCGCCGGCGCCGGGGCGCCGGGACCCGTCTGCTGGACGGGGCGATCGAGTACGCGCGGGCCCAGGGCGCTCGGATCCTGGAGGCCTATCCCGTCGACACCGCGGGCGGGCGCGCGCCCAGCGCCGAGGTCTACACGGGCACGGTGGAGATGTTCCGCCGCGCCGGGTTCAGCCTGGCCCAGCACCACACGAGCGAGCGCACCGTGGCCCGGTTGAAGCTCAAGGAAGGCTGACCCTCCACCCGCCTGGGAACGGGGGGAGGGTATACGCCCACGGGGTCGCGGGCCGCTCGATGCGGTCAGCGGCCCTTCTTGTGTGTCCGGCGGCCCGTGAGGGCGGGGTCCGTGTGCGGATGGCCTGTGCATGGGGTGCGGTGTGGGGCGCTTTTACCCCCCTGGGGTAGTCTGACGTGGCCGTCGGCGTTCGGGGGCGGGGTGTGGCGCTTGACGTACAGATACCCTAGGGGGGTATAGTTCGAGGTGTAGGAGGAAACCCTTCGCACACCACTCACAGGAGGCGACATGGCTACCACGACCACCGCTGTCTACACCGTCGACGGCATGAGCTGCGGGCACTGCGTCAACGCCGTGACCGAGGAGGTCACCGAGGTCGACGGGGTCACCGACGTCGCCGTTGACCTGGAGACCAAGAAGGTCACGATCACCAGCGAGGGCACCGTCGACGACGCCGCCGTGCGCGCCGCCATCGACGAGGCCGGATACGAGGTACGGGACTGACATGCGTGTGACCACGAAGCTCGGGCTCTACGTCCTGGGCCTCGTGGCCGTGTTCGGTGCGATGTTCGGGGTCGGCTCACTGGTCGGCCCCGTGCTCCCGGAGGATGCTCCGGAGCACTCGGTGGAACAGGGCCACGACGACCCGGCCGACACGGGCCACGACGACACCGACGGCAACGGCCACGAAGGGGGGACACGGTGAGCACCCAGCCCCTGCACGGCGCCCCCGCGTCCGTCGAGCTCGACATCGGCGGGATGACCTGCGCCGCGTGCGCCAACCGTGTCGAGAAGCGGCTCAACAAGATGGACGGCGTCACCGCCACCGTCAACTTCGCGACCGAGAAGGCGCGGGTGTCCGTCGAGGACGGGGCCGCGGCCGTCGGCGACCTCGTCGCCCAGATCGAGAAGGCCGGTTACTCCGCCGCCCCGCCCGCGCCCGAACCCGAGGAGGCCGCGGACACACCCGCCGCCGACGACCCCGTGCGCGCAATGCGCACCCGCGCGGTCGTCTCGCTCCTGCTCGCCGCCCCCGTCATCGCCATGGCGATGGTGCCGGCGCTGCAGTTCACCTACTGGCAGTGGGCCTCACTCACGCTCACCGCCCCCGTGGTGGTCTGGGGCGCGCTGCCTTTCCACGTCGCCGCGTGGAAGAACCTCAAGCTGGGCACGGCAACCATGGACACGCTCGTCTCGCTCGGCGTGAGCGCGGCGTTCCTGTGGTCGCTCTACGCCCTCTTCCTCGGCACCGCCGGGGAACCGGGGATGACACACCCCTTCGAGCTCACCATCGCCCGGACCGACGGCAGCGCCAACATCTACCTGGAGGTGGCCGCGGGTGTCACCGCGTTCATCCTCCTCGGCAAGTTCTTCGAGGCGCGCTCCAAGCGGCAGGCCGGGGCGGCGCTGCGTTCCCTCATGGAACTCGGGGCCAAGGAGGTCACCGCCCTGCGCGGGGGCCGCGAAGTCCTCGTCCCCGTGGGCGAGCTCGCCGCCGGCGACCTGTTCGTGGTCCGGCCGGGCGAGAAGGTCGCCACCGACGGCACCGTCGAGGAGGGCAGCTCCGCGGTCGACATGAGCATGCTGACCGGCGAGTCCGCTCCGGTCGAGGTCGAACCCGGCAGCGCCGTGGTCGGAGCGACCGTCAACGCCGGCGGACGCCTGGTCGTTCGCGCCACCCGCGTCGGCTCGGACACACAGCTCGCGCAGATGGCGCGTCTGGTCGAGGAGGCCCAGAACGGCAAGGCCGCCGTGCAGCGCCTGGCCGACCGTGTCTCCGGGGTCTTCGTGCCCGTGGCGATCATGGTCGCCGTCGGCGCGCTCGGTTTCTGGCTCGGCACTGGCGACCCCGTCACCGCGGCGTTCACCGCAGCCGTGGCCGTGCTCATCATCGCCTGCCCCTGCGCGCTCGGTCTGGCCACCCCCATGGCGCTCATGATCGGGACCGGGCGCGGCGCCCAGCTCGGCATCCTCATCAAGGGTCCCGAGGTACTGGAGTCCACCCGGCGTGCGGACACCGTCGTGCTCGACAAGACCGGCACGGTCACCACCGGCAAGATGGCCCTGGACGGGGTCGTGACCGCCGAGGGCACCACTGAGGAAGAGCTTCTGCGACTGGCCGGTGCCCTGGAGAACGCCTCCGAACACCCCATCGCCCGTGCCATCGCCTCCGGCGCCCTGGTGCGCACCGGTGACCTGCCCGCTCCGGAGGACTTCGCCAATGTCGAGGGCCTCGGTGTGCAGGGGACCGTGGAGGGCCGCGCCGTCCTCGTCGGGCGCCGCGCACTGCTGGAGGAGTGGTCGCAGCCGCTGACGCCCGAGCTCGAGTCCGCCATGGCGCGGGCCGAGAACGAGGGCCGTACCGCCGTGGCCGTCGGCTGGGACGGGCGGGCCCGCGGGGTGCTCGTGGTCGCCGACGCGGTCAAACCCACCAGTGCCGAGGCCGTGCGCCGGTTTCGCGAGCTCGGCCTCACCCCGATCCTGCTCACCGGCGACAACACGACGGTCGCCCGCACCGTCGCCGCCGAGGTCGGGATCGAGGAGGTCGTCGCCGAGGTCCTGCCCCAGGACAAGGTTGACGTGGTCCGCCGCCTGCAGGACGAGGGGCGCGCCGTGGCCATGGTCGGCGACGGGGTCAACGACGCCGCCGCCCTCGCCCGGGCCGACCTCGGGCTGTCCATGGGAACCGGAACGGACGTGGCCATCGAGGCGAGCGACCTGACCCTTGTCCGGGGCGACCTGCGGGCCGCCGCCGACGCGGTGCGGCTCTCGCGCCGGACGCTGTCCACCATCAAGGGCAACCTGTTCTGGGCCTTCGCCTACAACACCTCGGCGATCCCGCTCGCCGCAGCCGGGCTGCTCAACCCGATGCTCGCCGGTGCGGCGATGGCGCTCTCGAGCGTGTTCGTGGTGACCAACAGCCAGCGTCTCCGCCGGTTCCGCGCGATGGCCGACGACAGCGCCTGACCCGGTCCGGTCGGCGGTGCCCGGACGCCCCGCCGGCCGGCCGACCCGTGCCCGGGTGTGCTCGATACGCACCCGGGCACACCCGTGTGCGCGGGTATGAGCTGCGTGGACGCAAGAAGGCAGAACCCTTGCTGTTGCGGCGGTGCGAAGGACCGCTATGGTGTTCGCGAACCACACGCCGCCCGGCGACGGACGGAACCGCGATCCACCCCTGCCTCCCACCCCTGTAAGGCGCCCGTGTCATCTGGATGCCCCTACGCGAAGCTGTACCAGGACGATCCGCACCCCGATCCGTACGCGCTCTACGACAAGATGCGCGCGGAGCACGGGCCCGTCGTCCCCGTGGAGATCGAACCGGGGGTCCGGGGCTGGCTCATCACCGACTACAGCACGTTCCTGAGCTGGTGCCGTGACACGACCACGTTCGGCCACGACTCCCGTCTGTGGAAGGACTACGCGCAGGGTCTGATCGACGACTCCGCCGCCGTCGTACCCATGATGGCGCCGCGCCCCAACGCGCTCTTCAGCGACGGCACCGAGCACCAGCGCTACCGCCGGGCGATCGTGGACAGCTTCGGAACGGTGAGTGAGCAGCGCCTGGCGTCGATCACCCGCGAGGTCGCCGACTCCCTCGTCGACACCTTCTGCGAGCGCGGGCAGGCCGACCTCCTCAACGAGTTCGCACGCCTGCTGCCGCTGCTGGTCATGAGCGTGGTCTTCGGGATGGACGAGCAGCGCGCCCTCACCTTCGCCAAGGCCAGCCGCGACCTGTGGACGGGCGTTGACGCCGAACGCGCCAACGCCGAGGCCGAACGCGCACTGTCCGAGACCGTCAGCGAGAAGCACCGCGATCCGGGCGACGACGTCACCACCCGGCTGGTGCAGCACCGGGCGGCCCTGACTGACGAAGAAGTCATCCAGCAGATGCTCCTCATGGTCACCGCGGCCAACGAACCCACCGCCAACCTCATCAACTCCACGCTGCGGGCCGCCCTCACCGAAGAGGGGAACGGGCCGGACCTCTACCGCACCGACGCCGAGCTCGGCCAGCTCGTCGACCGCGTGCTGTGGCAGGACCCCCCNTGTACCCCCGGGTGGACGTTCCCGTCGGCGGTGGGCGCACGATCGAGGCCGGTACACCCGTCCTCCTCGGTTTCGCGGCCGCCAACCACTTCTTCGCCCGGGAGAACGCCGACCGCATCGCCGAGTCCGCCAACCGTGCCCACGTCGCCTGGGGCGCCGGCCCGCACCGCTGCCCCGCCCGCGACCAGGCCGTCACCATGACCACCGCTGCGGTCAGGGCCGTTCTCAGCCGGCTCTCCGACCTCCGGCTCGCCGTCCCCCAGGAGGAGCTGCGGTGGAACCTGACCGGGTTGTCCTGGGTCCCGGTCGCCCTCCCGACCTCCTTCACCCCACAGAGTCCGCTGCCCCGCGCAACAGTGGAAGGAAACCATTGGAGCCCGTCCGCATCGCCCCGGGAAACCTCCGAGCCCAGTCGGCCCACCTCCGGGAGATCGCCCCTGTCGTCCCTGTCGTCCTTCCTGGGGAAGTTGCTGCGTGGGTCGTGACCACGCACGCGGGTGTCACCGAGGCCATCGGCGACCCCCGCATCCAGAAGAACCGCAAGCACTGGCGGGCCTTCAACGCCGGTGAGATCCCCGCCGACTGGCCGATGATGTCGTGGATCGTCAACGAGAACATGCTCTCGCAGGACGGTGACACCCACACCCGGCTGCGCAAGCTGATCTCCAAGGCGTTCACCCCCCGGCGTGTGGAGCACATGCGCGGGGACATCGTCGCCATCGTCGACCGGCTCCTGGACGAGCTCCAGAGCGAGGCCGGCCGGAGCAAGGACGGCGTCGTCGACTTCAAGGAGCTCGTCGCGATGCCGCTGCCGCTGACCGTGATCAGCGAACTGTTCGGCCTCAGGACCGAACTGCGCGGCGAGATGCACGACCTCGTCAGCATGTTCTTCGACCAGTCGACCGGCCCCGAGCAGGCGATGAACTCCTTCAGCCGCCTGTGGGAGGTCCTGACCGAGCTGGTGGCGGAGAAGCGCGAGAACCCCGGCGACGACCTCACCAGCGACCTGATCGCCGCCCGGGACGACCAGGACCGGCTCACCGAGAGCGAGCTGATCTGGACCCTGGTGCTCTTCATCAGCGCCGGCTACGAGACCACGATGAACCTCATCCCCAACGTGGTGCGCGCGCTCATCCAGCACCCCGACCAGCTGAAGATGCTGCTGGACGGCGAGGTCGAGTGGGCCAAGGCCACCGAGGAGGTGCTGCGCTGGGACCCGCCGGCCGAGTACGTCCCGATGCGCTACACCACCGAGGACATGGAGCTGGCCGGGGTGTCGATTCCCAAGGGCGAGGCGCTGCTCATGGGTTACGGCTCCAGCGGCCACGACGAGGACCGCCACGGCCCGACCGCGACGGTCTTCGACATCGAGCGCGAGGACACCTCGCACCTGAGCTTCTCCCACGGCCGCCATTACTGCATCGGGGCCAACCTGGCGCGCATGGAGGTCAACGAGCTCGTGCCCCGCGTCTTCGAACGGTTCCCGAAGATCCGGATCGCGGTGGACGACGCCGATCTCGAGCCGATGCCGTCGATCATCGTCTCCGGGGTGAAGGAGCTCCCGGTGCGCGTGGACTGACGGGTGCGGCGGGCGGTGACACGTCCGAACACCGGGCCCCGCCGCGAGGCTTGACCCCAGGGCGGGCCCGGCGGGGCTCTCGCACGTCACGGGGGGACGGTCGGGATCCGCCGGTCGTGTGACGAGAAACCGGCCGACCCGTGCCAACCCCGAGCCCTGTGCGAGCGCCCTAGTGTATGAGTGGACTCCGCCCGGGCCCGGTCCGGCCGGAGTGGTGCCCCCTCGACCCCGTTCCCGCCCCTCCCCCCGCAGAGGATCTCCGCGAGCATGAACAGTTCGGAAGCAGACCCCGGCCGTGTCCTGGTCAACCGCTACCGTCTCGACGACGTCATCGGCACCGGTGGAATGGGCCGTGTCTGGCGGGGTACCGACACCCTTCTGGACCGCCCCGTCGCGATCAAGGAACTCACCACGCCCCCGGGGCTGCCCGACCACGAGGTGGAGGTCCTGCGCACCCGGATGATCCGGGAGGCCCGCAGCGCCGCACAGCTCAGCCACCCCGCCATCATCACGGTATTCGACGTGGCCGACGAGGACGGCCGCCCGTGGATCGTCATGGAGCTCGTGGAGGGCCCGTCGCTGGGCACGCTGCTGAGCGACGGGGGCACCCTGTCCGTGCGCCGTGCCGCCGAGATCGGCGAGCAGATGGCCGCGGGTCTCGCCGAGGCGCACCGCCGTGGAATCGTCCACCGCGACATCAAGCCGGGGAACGTGCTCATCGCGGGCGACCACCGTGCTGTGCTCACCGATTTCGGTATCGCCCACCTGGACGGTTCAACGCACCTGACCAGCACGGGCCTGCTCATCGGCTCGCCCAGCTACCTGGCCCCTGAGGTCGCCCACGGCCGCTCGGCCACCGCCGCCTCCGACGTGTGGGCACTGGGTGTGACCCTTTACCAGGCGGTCGAGGGCACGCTCCCGTTCGATCGCCCCACCCCGATGTCGACGCTGACGGCGATCGTCACGCAGGACCTCCCGGAGCCCACGCGCGCCGGGGCGCTCGCGCCGCTGCTGGCGGAGCTGTGCGCCAAGGAGCCCGAGGACCGCCCGTCGGTCGACCGCGTGCGCGCCCGCCTGCGGGAGATCGGCGAGCGCGCCGAGTCCGCCGCGGCGAACGCGCCCGCCGTGGCTCCTGCCCCCGTTCCTGCGCCCGAACCCGCCCCGGCGGTCCCGGAACCGGCGCCTGCCACGCCCGCGGCGCAGTACGCCGCAGTCCCGGCCGGGGGCGGTGGTCGGCCTTCCAACCGCACCCGGAACCTCGTCGTCGCGGCGGTCGNCCACCTCTGCGTTGCTGAGTATGAACCGCGACGACAACAGTCAGCTCGTGGGAGACAGCGACCAGGCCGGCGTGGCGGAGGAGGCCACCCAGGAACCCTCCGAACCCGAGGAGGAACCCGGGGACGGAGGCTCCGACCCCGATGAGGCCGACGGGGACGACGACGGCCGCGGCGACGGGGACGACGGCGGCGGCTCCGGCGACGAGGAGTGGGACTTCCTCGAGCGCCACGAGGACGAGAGCGGCTTCTCCGTCGACGTTCCCGAGGACTGGGAGATCGAGCGCGACGGCCACATGGTCCGCTTCGAGAACCCCGACGGCGGATACCTGCTGGTCGACCAGACCGACGACCCCAACGACGATGCGGGCGAGGACTGGCGCGATCTCGAACCTGCTGCGAGCGGCAACTTCCCCGGGTACTCGCTCGTCGGGATCGATGATGTCGACGCGGACTGGGCCGACGACTACGACAGCGCCGCCGACTGGGAGTTCACCTTCTCCGGCTCCGGCGGTGACAGGCACGCCATCAACCGGGGCTTCCACACGTCGGAGCAGGGGTACGCGCTGTTCCTGGTGAGCCCGGAGGCCCCCGAGGTCAACCACCGGCTCCTCGACCGCATCTCGGAGTCGTTCGAACCGGCCTGACCCGGCCCGGATCCGGTGGCCGCGCCCGCGCTCACCGGATCCGGCCCCGGCGGCGGGTGCCGCGCCGCTGGAGGGTGCTGGTGCCTCCCCTCGGGGGTGCCCCGGCCCCGGAAGCACACCGGCCGGGGGTCAGGGGGTGTCGTCGTCGAGCAGCTGGGCGTCGTGCACCAGTAGCGCCACCTGCACCCGGTTGTTGAGCTGCAGCTTCGTCAGGACGCTCGAGACGTGCGTCTTGACCGTCGGAACACTCAGGAACAGCCGTTCGGCGATGTCGGCGTTGGACCGTCCCTCGCCCACCGCGACAGCGACCTCCAGCTCCCGCTCGTTGAGGGCCTCCAGGCGGCCCTTGGCCCGCTCCGCGCGCTCGTCGTGGCCCGCGTGCGCGACCCGGTCCATGAGCCGGCGCGTGACCCCCGGGGACAGCACCGGCATGCCGCGGGCGACCCGGCGGACCGACTCCACGATCTCCTCCGGCGGCGTGTCCTTGAGCAGGAATCCGGCTGCGCCCGCACGCAGGGCTCGAAGCACGTGCTCGTCGGCGTCGAAGGTGGTGAGCACGAGCACCTCAGGAGGGTCCGTCAGGGCCCGCAGGCGTTCGGTCGCGGTGAGTCCGTCGACCCCGGGCATGCGGATGTCCATCAGCACCACGTCCGGGGTGTGCTCGCGCACCAGGTCCACGACCTGCCCGCCGTCCTCGGCCTCGGCGGCCACCCGAACGTCAGGGGCGCCGCCCATCATCATCACCAGGCCCACCCGGACCAGGGCGTCGTCGTCGACGATCATCACGCCGATCCGCGCGTCCCCGCGCTCGGTCTCGCTCATGTGGGCCACGGTAGCCACGCGCGCAGGCGCCAGCCACCGTCCGCGGTCGGGCCGTGCTCCAGGCGGCCTGATGCGAGCGAGACACGTTCGGCCAGCCCCACGAGCCCTTGGCCCGAGCCGGCCGGGTGGTCCTCCTGCTCGGCCTCCGGGGTGGGGGAGGGGCCGTTGGCCACCTCGACCCGGAGCTCGCCGCCGGGCGCTCCGGAGACCAGTACCCGGGTGTCGGCGCCCGGGGAGTGCTTTCGCACGTTGGTCAGTGCCTCCTGGACGATGCGGTACGCGGCGCGGCCCGTGCGTTCGGGCACGGAACCCTCGTAGTCCTCCGACAGCACCACGCTCGCCCCGACGTGGTCGGCCTCGGCGACGAGCCGGCGCAGGTCGGCCATGGTGGGCTGGGGCAGCTCGCCGACCGGGGCGCGCAGGACCCCGATGACCTCGCGCAGGTCCTGCAGGGCCTGGTGGGCGCTCTCCCGGATCACCTGGGCCGAGCGGCGGACCTCGTCCTCGGAGGCGTCCGGCCGGTACTCCAGGGCACCGGCGTGCACGCTGAGCATCGACAGCCGGTGCCCGAGCACGTCGTGGATCTCCCTGGCGATGGACTCCCTGACCTGGTGCTGCACGCGTTCTGCGCGCAACCGGGCCTCGCCCTCGGCGTGCACTGCGCGCTCGCGGAGGGAGTCGACGAGCTCGCGCCGGTGGCGGACGGATATGCCCCACCCGGTGAGCGCGGCCATCATCGCTGCGCTCAGCAGGAACATGACCAGGTCGGGTGCGTTCTGTTCGGGGTGGATGCGGATGTTGACGAAGGCCGCCAGCAGCCCCACCCCGAACACCGGCAGGCTCGTCCGCGGAGGGCGGTGTACGGCGAGGGAGAACAGCGCCACCAGCATGGCCCCGCCCACCATGACGAAGAACGCCGAGGCCGCCACCAGCACGCCGGCGACCTGTAGCGGCCACCGGCGGCGCCACCACAGGGCCGCGCAGCCGGCGGTGAGCACGGCCGTCTCCACGGTCACCGCGACGGGAGAGTCCGGCGGAGGGGACGGTTCGTGCGGGGGTTCGATGAAGGCGGTGAGACCGAAGAGGAAGGCGAGCGCGACCAGCGCCACGTCCACGATCCAGTCGCGTACGCTGCGCCTCCGCGGGCCGGGTGTCTCGTCCATCGCCCCGGAGTCTAGGCGTGGGGACCGACCGGGAAATCCCCTGCGCACGGACCCGATACCGAAGTCGGGGTGCTCGGTACTTCGGTCGACCCCGGGCGCCTCACACGCCGTCGGAGGTCGCCCGCGGGGTGTCCCCATGGGCGATGCGCACGCCCGGATGCCGCCGCGACCCTGGTGGGACGCGCAACGTACTCCGAGGGCTCGGTGCCTACCTCGCCGTCGCGGGGGTCAGCGGGGCCGTCGACCACGTGTGGCCCCAACCCGTGCTCGGCCTTTCCCTCGACCGGTTCGTCGTTCCGCACGTGGACGTGCTCGACGCGAACGCCGTGACCGCCAATCTCGGCCCGGCCGTCCTCGGCGCCGCCGTGTTCACCGCAGCGACGGTGGCGGCGAGGCGCTGAGGACCGGCCCCGTGTGGGCGGTTCACGGCCGGGCCGTGCCTCGGCGTCGGTACCGTGAGTCCCATGAGTGTCTTGGTCACCGGACCCACCGGGATGGTCGGGCGGCGCGTCCTGACCGAACTGCGCCGGCGCGGTATCACCACCGCGGCCGCCTCACGTACGTCCGAGGTGCGCTTGGACTGGACCGACACCTCCGACTGGGACCGGGTGCTCGAAGGTGTCGAGAGCGTCTTCGTGGTCACCCCCATCGGGCGTTCCCTCGGCAACCGGGTCGCCGGCTTCCTCGAGAGGGCCGCGGAGAAGGGTGTCGAGAAGGCGGTCGTGGTGTCGTCGATGGGCAGCGAGCACGCACCCTCCGATTCCGACCAGCGTGTTGCCGAGGAGCGGGCCCGCAAGGTCTTCGACAAGTGGACCGTCCTGCGCCCCAACTGGCTGAACCAGGACTTCACCGAGGGCACCTTCGCCGCCCTGGCGCGCTCGCGCAACGGCCGCCTCGAACTGCCGGTCAAGAAACACACCGCGGTGAGCTTCGTGGACGCCCGGGACGTGGCGAACACCGCCGTGGCCGCGCTCGTCGGCGACCACGCCGGGCGCGAGTACACCCTCACCGGCCCCGAACCCGTCACGTTCAAGCAGTTCGTGCGCATGACCAAGGGGACGGACAGCCCCGTGTGGCGCTTCAAGAAGGTCGACGAGGCCGGGTTCTACTTCCGCGCCCGCAACCGCGGCTGGGGCGACCGCTACATCGACACCCTCAACGAACGCTTCGCCGCTGCCGTGGCCGGCCGTGCCGCCGAGGTGACCGAGGACGTGCGCAGCGCGCTGGGCCGGGACCCGATCCCGGTCGCGAAGTTCGTGCGCGAGGAGACCGCCTGACCGCCCGGATCCGTCAGAAGACAGAAGGACCCCCGGTCGGGCGATGTCCCGGGGGTCCTTCTCGTGTCCCTGAGGACGGGACGGCTGTGGGGCTGCGCTCTACTTGAGCAGCTGGCGCGCCATGACCATGCGCTGGATCTGGTTCGTACCTTCGTAGATCTGGGTGATCTTCGCGTCACGCATCATGCGCTCGACGGGGAAGTCCTTCACGTACCCGGCGCCGCCCAGCAGTTGCACGGCGTCGGTGGTGATCTCCATGGCCGCGTCGGAGGCGTAGCACTTGGCGGCAGCACCGTAGAAGGGCAGGTCGTCGTCGAAGCGCTCGGACTTCGCAGCGGCCGTGTAGACCATCTGCCGGGCGGTCTCGAGCTTCATCGCCATGTCGGCGAGCATGAACTGCACACCCTGGAAGTCGGCGATCGCCTTGCCGAACTGCTTGCGCTCCTTGACGTACTCCACGGCCTGGTCGAGCGCGCCCTGGGCGATGCCGACGGCCTGTGCGCCGATGGTGACGCGGGTGTGGTCGAGGGTGCGCAGCGCGATCTTGAGGCCCTCGCCGGGGGCGCCGACGATGCGGTCGCCGGGCAGGCGCACGTCGTCGAAGAACAGCTCGCGGGTGGGGGAGCCCTTGATGCCCAGCTTGCGCTCGGGCTCGCCCAGGGTGAAGCCGGCGTCGTCGGCGTGCACCACGAACGCGGAGATGTTGCTGCCGCGCTTGCCGTCGGGGTCGGTGACGGCGAGCACGGTGTAGTAGTCGCTGACACCGGCGTTGGTGATCCACGACTTCTGGCCGTTGAGGATCCAGTCGTCGCCGTCGGCCACCGCCTGTGTGCGCATGCTCGCGGTGTCGGAACCGGACTCGCGCTCGGAGAGGCCGTAGGAGAACATCACCTCGCCACTGGCGACCTTCGGCAGGTACCGCTGCTTGAGGTCCTCGGAGGCGCCCAGGATCACGGGCATGGTGCCGAGCTTGTTGACGGCCGGGATGAGCGAGGAGGAACCGCAGACCCGGGCGACCTCCTCGATGACGATGCAGGTGGCCAGCGCGTCAGCACCCACACCGTCGTACTGCTCCCCGATGTGGGGCGCGTGGAAGTCGGTGGCCACGAGCGCCTCGAGAGCCTCCTGCGGGAACCGGCTCCGGTCGTCGACATCGGCGGCGTGCGGAGCGATCTTGTCCTCGGCCACCGCGCGCACCGCCCCGCGCAGCTCCTCGTGTTCCTCCGTCGTCCTGAACAGATCGAAGTCGCTCATCAGGTTCTCCTCCGTCTGGCACTGCGTGCCCAACTCTGGCATTCAGTGCCAGGATAGAAGGTGATGGCAGAGGAGTACACCGCTGGGGTGCAGCAGGGGTTGCTCGGTGGGCGCCTTCCGCCGAGGGTTGCGGCGGGTGACGGTGTGGGCGGTGTCCACCGATCAGGCCCTACCCTCGGTCGGTGGAACAGGAGGTGGCCGTGGCACAGGCGCGGGTGAGCACACGGGAGGTCGTCCTCGCGGCGGTCGGCCTCTTCTCCGATCACGGATTCGAACGCACGACGATGGACGGCATCGCGGCCGCCACGGGGGTGAGCCGCCGCAGCCTCTTCCGCCGGTTCGGGTCGAAGGAGGACATCCTCTTCGCCGAGCACGACGAGCTCTTCGCGACCGTTGTGGGTTACCTCGACGCGTCCCCGGACGACCCGCTCGCGGCGGTGCGTTCGGCCGCGCGCATGGTCTTCCAGGGGTACGTGCGCGACCCCGAGATCACCCTTCCCCGCTACCACCTGGTGCGCGCGCACCCGCGGCTGCGCGACCGCGAGGTGGCGATGACCGCCCGCTACCAGTCGGCGTTCAGCCACTACCTGACCGAACGCGCCGGGGCCGCGTTCTCCCTGGCCTCGGGTGTGGTCGCCGCGTCCGTGATCGCCGCTCACAACCACGTGCTGCGCTCCTGGTTGCGGGAACCGGGCGAGGACCAGGAGACGGTGTGGGCGCGCTTCGACGAGGCGATGTCCTACGTCAGTACCGCCGCGCGGCCCCTGCTCGAACCGGAGGGCGGGTCCGAGCCCGACCGGGTCCTGGTCGCCGTCTACCCCAGCGGCGCCGGCAACGACGAGGTGCTGCGCCGGATCGGTGCGGCCCTCGATCCGGGCGGCCCCTGAGCACCTGCTCGGGCCCGTCGCCGATGGTCGGGCGGGTTCGTCGCCGCACGTAGGCTGGACGGGGCCGAAAACCGACAGCGACACGAGCGGGACGGGCGAACGGCGATGAGCGTGGACACGGCGGACGCGGCGAGGCAGGGCTCCGGCGCGGCGCAGGAGGCCGCCAGGCGGCGCACCTTTGCGGTGATCTCCCACCCCGACGCCGGTAAGTCGACCCTGACCGAGGCGCTCGCACTGCACTCGCAGGCGATCTCGTCGGCCGGCGCCGTGCACGGCAAGGGCGACCGCCGCGGCGTGACCTCCGACTGGATGGCCATGGAGCAGGACCGCGGCATCTCCATCACCTCGGCCGCCCTGCGCATCGACTACGAGGGCCGGGTCCTCAACCTGTTGGACACCCCGGGCCACGCGGACTTCTCCGAGGACACCTACCGCGTGCTCTCGGCGGTCGACTGCGCGATCATGCTGTTGGACTCGGCCAAGGGCCTGGAGCCGCAGACTCTCAAGCTCTTCGACGTGTGCCGCGCCCGCAAGATGCCGGTCATCACGTTCGTCAACAAGTGGGACCGCCCGGGCCGCGAGCCCTTGGAGCTCCTCGACGAGATCGAGCAGCGCATCGGCCTGCGTCCGACCCCGCTCAACTGGCCGGTGGGCATCGCCGGCGACTTCCGGGGCCTCATCGACCGCCGTTCCGACGGGCAGTACACGAAGCTGACCCGGACCCCGGGCGGGGCGAAGAAGGCGCTCGAGGAGCCCATGTCGGCCGAGGAGGCCGCAGAGACCGAGCAGGAGGCCTGGACCCAGTCGCAGGAGGAGATCGAACTGCTGGAAGCGCTCGGTGCCGACTTCGACGTCGAGTCCTTCCTGGCGGGGGAGTCCTCGCCGGTGCTGTTCGGCGCCGCGCTGTCCAACTTCGGCGTGGGCCAGCTCCTCGAAGCGGTGGTCAACCTTGCCCCGGCCCCCGCTGCCAAGGAGGACGTCGCGGGCAAGCCCCGCGAGGTCGGGGAACCGTTCTCCGGCCAGGTCTTCAAGATGCAGGCCAACATGGACAAGAACCACCGCGACCGCATGGCGTTCGTGCGTGTCAGCTCGGGCCGTTTCGAGCGGGGCATGGTGCTCACCCACGCGGAGACGGGGCGCCCGTTCGCGACCAAGTACACGCAGGCCGTCTTCGGTTCCGACCGCACCACCATCGAGGAGGCCTTCCCCGGTGACGTGATCGCCCTGGTCAACGCGCAGGCGCTGTCGGTGGGTGACACCCTCTACGACGGTCCGAAGGTCTCGTACCCGCCGATCCCGAGCTTCGCCCCGGAGCACTTCGCGGTCGCGCGTGCGGTCGACGCCGGCAAGTACAAGCAGTTCCAGCGGGGCATCGCCCAGCTCAACGCCGAGGGCGTGGTCCAGGTGCTGACCTCGGACGTGCGCGGTGAGCAGGCTCCGGTGCTGGCGGCGGTGGGCCCGCTCCAGTTCGACGTGGTGCGCCACCGCATGGCCGAGGAGTTCCGCTCGCCGATCGAGGCATCGCCGCTGGAGTACTCGGTGGCGCGGCGTACGGACGAGGGCTCCGCGCCCGGCCTGCACTCGCTCTCCGGCGCGGAGGTGCTGCGGCGACGTTCCGATGGCGAACTGCTGGTGCTGGTCAACAACAAGTGGCGCCTGCGGGTCATCGAGCGCGACCACCCGGAACTCTTCATGGAGGCGCTGCTCGCGGGCGGCGTCGAGGAGAGCGCCTAGCGGTTGTCCCGGGATCTTGCCACCGGAGCAGACTTCGGTGCCGAGCCCGGCTCGGACAGCAGGATCCCCGCAGGTCGGCCGTTCGTCCTCACACGGCGGGGCGCTGTTCTCTCCCGAACGGAAATGTTTCACCGCCCGTCAATACCGGCGGGGTCGCCTCGCTCCGTGGCCCGTCCGGACCTGTGTGAACCTTCGTTCCGGACGCACGGCCGACGCACAACCGGAGCCCTCGCGGCGAGGTCCTGCCCGCGCAGCCACAGCGCCCGTGGGGCCGCAGAGGCCAAGATCACCGAGTGGAGGGTGCCCCGCCTCAGCGCCCGTGATCAGCGCGAAGGTACTCTGTGAAGAGGCCGCTAGGGCACGATCGGCGGCATGGTCGTCCCCTTGGACGTTCCGGTTTGTCCCTATCTGTGAAGGGGCATGGGAAGCGGACGCGGGGCACCGTGCGACGGGGTGCTCAGGGGACCCAACTGGAGACGAGTGGCGACGCCGGGTGATCTCCGGTGCCGTGCGTGGCGTCTCAGGGCGATCACGAAAGTTAACTCGATGCGGCAAAGTCTGTAAATCTTCACCGGACAGCAATTCTGAGTGGTCACATGTGTGTGTTGCATGTCACCTGTTCGTGAATCGGTGAAACTTATATGATTTTGCTTAACGGTCGTTTAACAAAACAGAACAATAACGAGTGAATCAAAAGAACGTGGAGGCTGACCGCCCCGCGTCCCACGGACCTCACGGATCCCCCGCCTGGAAAGGTTGACCTCGGGCATGAGCGATGACGAGAAAGAGCGCACGGTGGAGCTCCACTACGAGGGCGGCACGCTGACACTCCCGGTGTTCACCGGCACCGAGGGCGAGCACACCATCGAGCTGAAGACCCTGCTGGGGTCCACGGGCATGACCACCCTCGACCCGGGGTTCGGGAACACGGCCTCCTGTAGCTCGAAGATCACCTACATCGACGGCGCCGCCGGGATCCTGCGCTACCGCGGGTACCCCATCCAGGACCTGGCCGTCGGCAGCAGCTTCCTGGAGGTCGCCTACCTGGTGATCTACGGCGACCTCCCCGAGCCCGGCCAGCTCAAGGAGTTCTCCGACAAGCTGCGCGACAACGCCGACATCCCCGACGACATGGGCGCCTTCATCGACGCCATGCCCCGCAACGGGCACCCCATGTCGCTGATGTCCAGCGCCGTCAACACGCTGGCCGCCTACTACGACGACAGTGTCGACCCGGACGACGACAACCAGGTCGAGCTCGCCACGATCCGGCTCATCGCCAAGCTGCCGACGATCGCGGCCCGCATCTACCGCAACTCCATCGGCGAGCAGCCGATCGCGCCGGACCCCTCCCTCGACTACGTCGAGAACTTCACGCACATGACCTTCGGCGACGCGCGTCCCGACGGTGAACTGGGTGAGCTGTTCGGCAAGGCCGTGGACCTGCTGCTGATCCTGCACGCCGACCACGAGCTCAACTGCTCCACCGCCACCGTGCGCGTCGTCGGGTCCTCCCAGGCCGACATCTACGCGAGCATCGCCTCCGGTGTGAACGCGCTCTCCGGCCCGTCCCACGGTGGCGCCAACCAGGCCGTCCTGGAGATGCTGGACGAGATCCGCGAATCGGGCATCAGCGTCGAGGACTTCCTGGAGCGCGTGAAGAACCGCGAGGTCCGCCTCATGGGCTTCGGGCACCGGGTCTACAAGAACTTCGACCCGCGCAGCAAGGAGATCAAGGGGCTGGCCACCCAGATCCTCGACCGGGACGACAACCCGGACGAGCTGTTCGAGCTCGCGCTCAAGCTCGAGGCGGCCGCGCTCGACGACTCCTACTTCACCGAGCGCAAGCTCTACCCGAACGTCGACTTCTACACCGGCGTCATCTACCGGGCCATGGGTTTCCCGACCAACATGTTCACCGTGCTCTTCGCCCTGGGCCGCCTGCCCGGGTGGATCGCGCACTACCGCGAGCAGCTGCACGACCCGGCCTTCCGGATCGCGCGCCCGCGCCAGCACTACATCGGTGCGAACGAGCGCCGGTACCCCGGTCAGGGGTAGCAAGGCCGTTCCCCGGGCGTCACCGCCCGAGCGAGCACCACACGCCCGTCCGCGTCACCCGCCGGCCCCGAGGCCGACCGGTGGCGGGGCGGGCGTTCCGTGTGTCCGAGGTCCCGTCCACAGCCCCCGCTTTCCCTGCATTTTGCGAGTGTTGAGTCGTCGGAGGGCGGCATTGCGGGAAGTGCCAGGGTGCGGCCCCGCCCCGTGCGGGGTCCTCACGGAGGAGGGAGGCTGCGATGGTCGGGTACGCGTTGCCCGAGGGACTGCTCGGGTATCTGAGCCGCAACTGGTGGCTGGTGGTCCTTCGGGGTGTGGCCGCTGTGCTGTTCGGGCTCCTTGCCCTGGCGTGGCCGGGGCTCACCCTGGTCGCCCTGGCCGTGGTCTTCGGTGTCTACGCGATCGTGGATGCCGCTGCGGTCGGCTGCACCGCCTACCGGGCCGAGGGCGGGACCCGCGCTCCCCTGGTCGTGCAGGCGGTACTGACGCTGATCATGGGCCTGATCGCGCTGCTGTGGCCCCTGGCCGCCGTGATCGCGCTCGTGTTCATCATCGGTGCGTGGGCGATCGTCACCGGTATCGGCGAGATCGTCACCGCCGTCCGGCTGCGTGCCCAGATCAGCTCGGAGTGGCTGCTGATCTTCGTCGGTGCGCTCTCGGTCATCTTCGGTCTTCTGCTGTGGTTCTGGCCGCTGCAGGGCGCCGAGGTGATCGTGTTCGTCATCGGGGTGTACGCGATCATCTTCGGTGTGGTGCTCGCCGTGGCCGGGTTCCGGCTGCGCAGTGCTGCCGGCCTGTTCGACTGGGACGAGGACGACGCGGACCGTGTCGGCCGGGTCGAGGAGCCCGAGTACGGCGCGGATGCTGCGGGGGCCGCACCCGAGTACGTGTCGGGGGAGGAACCCGGGCCCGTGTCGGAGCAGGAGTTCCGTGCCGGCGGGGGCCCCGGATACGGTGAGGACCTGCTCGCCGGCGAAGCCGGGGAGGCCGAACCCACCGAGACCTTCGAACCCGGCGAACGCTTCGAACACCCGCGCCGCCCGGGCGACGAAGCGCCCGAGAGCACCGGCGCGAGCGCTTTCTCCGCAGGCCCGGCGGAGGAGGAGGCCGAGGGAGAGGCGCCGAAGCCCTCGCAGGACAGGGAGGAACGCCCGCGCCGCGGCGGTCGGCACCGCGCTCCCAAGCGCGACGACTAGGGGTGGACGACTTCCGTTGCTCCGGCCGGCTGCTGCGCCGGAGGCGTCCGTTGAGGGTGGTGGCGGGTGACGGTGCTGGGGGCTGCTGCGCCGGAGGCGTCCGTTGAGGGTGGTGGCGGGTGACGGGTGGGCGTCAAGAGCCCGGAGGCGCGGCCCCCTCGTCAACCACCAGAAGGCCCAGGTGGTCCTGTTGGCTCCCCGCCACGACCACCTGGGCCTTCTCCTGCTGCCAGGCGAGAAAGTGCGGGCTCCGGCGGTGCTCCTCCAACGCCTCCCGGTCGGTGAAGACCTCGTGCACCCGGAACAGGTCCGAGTCCGCGGCGTCCGCCGTCACGGCGAAGCGGAGGCAGCCCGGCTCGTCGCGCACCGACGCGCGCGCGTTGCGGGTGATGCCCTCGAGGAAGGCCTCGCGGAACCCCGGCCGCACACGCACCGAGATCACGAGGGACACGGGGTTCGGCACGGCGGAGACCTCTCCTCACACGTCCGGGTGCGACCCGGTGGGAACACGGAAGGAACGAACGTACATGGACCACCTCGTCGTCGTCACCGGCGGCCCGGGGTCGGGCAAGACCACCCTCATCGACCACCTCGCGTGTCTCGGGTACGAGCGCACCCCCGAGGCAGGGCGGGCCGTCATCCGGGACCAGCGTGAGATCGGCGGCCCCGGCCTCGACCAGGAGGACCCCCGCCTCTTCGGTGAGCTCATGCTCCAGTGGGAACTGCGTTCGCACCGCGAGGCCTCCGCCCTGCCGGGACCGGTCTTCTGTGACCGCGGCGTGCCGGACCTGGTGGGACGGCACCTGCTGCGCGGTGAGGAGGTGCCCGCCCACGTCGCCGAGGCCGCGCGCCGGTTCCGGTACCACCGCACCGTGTTCGTGGCGCCGCCGTGGCCGGAGATCTTCGGCGCCGACACCGAACGCCACCAGTCCTGGGACGAGGCCGTTCGCACCCACGCCGCGATGGTGGAGGCCTACCCCGGTTTCGGGTACGAGACGGTCGAACTCCCTCTGGCGACGGTCGCCGACCGTGCCGCCTTCGTGCTGGAGCGTGTCCGTTCGGACCATCGGTCCCGCCGGTGCCCGGAGCCCCTGCCGTCACGAAACGGCCATGTGGGTGTGTAACTCTCGCTTTCCCTTGTGATGGGGGCAAGAGGAAGCGAGACTCGTGTGTGGGGCGGCGGCCGGGTGCGCCCCGGCATCGAGACACCGGCGGTTCCGCGCGCGGCGCGGGTGCCGGACGCGGGGAGTGGTAGGGACGGTGGCGAGCGCGTCGGAGGCCCAGAACCCGTCCATGAGTTGGGAGGGCATCGAGGAGGCGCTCAACCGTGTCCGGGGCGAACTCGCCCGCATCTCCCTCCAATCGGCCGATCTGGACCGCAACGTCGCGCAGCGCATGCTCCAGTGCGCCGACCCCGTGGGCCTCACCCGGGAACGGTGGGTGCGGGCCGAGCGCAGTATCCACAGGCTGTGGACGTTGTACGCCGCCTTCGAGGACGTCGTCGAGCAGGCCTGCGAACTCCACGGCTCCGGGGGCGAGGAGACGTCCGTACGCGAGTCCCTCTCCCGAGTCCTGACCGGCCCCTCGCTCGTGCTCCCACTCCCGCCCGGGCCCTCGGAACACAGCGGGCCCTTCGACGGGGACACCGAGCACCTGTCCCTCGCCGAGGCGGTCGCCCGGATGTCCTCCTACCACGACGAGGCTGCGCGGGTCGTCGCCGAGGCCGAGTCCGCCTGGGAGGTGCTCCACCCACGGCTGGGCGGTCTCGAGGCGCTGTGGCAGGAGATCGGGTCGCTGGCCGGGATGGTCGGTGGGGACGAGGAGGACCACGAACCCCTGCGCGCCGAGTTGGCCGTGCTCGGCGGGACCGTGCGCCGCGATCCCCTCTCCCTGGTCTCCGAGGACGGCACGGTCGACACCTCCGACCTGGAACGGGCCCGCCTGCGCTTCGAACGCACCGCCGGGGAGCTCCGCGACGCCCTGCGCATGCGTGACTTCTACGACGAGAGCGCCGAACGCCTCGCCTGGGCCATCGACGACGCCGAAGAGAAGGCCGGACGCACCGCCTCGCTCCGCAGACGCGTGGCCGAGGCCGTAGCCGTCCCCGCTCCGATCGAGGTCCCCGATGCCGTCCCGCTCCTGCGCTCGGGCCTGGCCGATATGGCCGCCCTGCGGGACCGGGGACGCTGGCGCGAGCTCGGCACCCTCCATGGGAGGCTCCAGCAGGCCGTGCACGAGACCGTGGACGACCTCACCGAACGCGAGGAGAGCCTCCAGGAGCTCCTGGACCGCCGTGACGAGCTGCGCGGACGCCTCGACGGATGCCGGGCCCGAGCGGTGCGCCTCGGGCTGTCCGAGGACGAACGCCTGCTCACCGAGGAACGCCGCGCGCACCGGGCCCTGTGGCATGTCCCGGGTGACCTGCGCGAGGCCGGCGCCGCCCTCGCCGCTTACCGCGAAGCCCTCGGACAGGTGGCTGGAACCGGCTGCGGATCGAACAGAACCACACCGGGCGCGGGAGCATCAGAAGGGCGAGAGTGATGGTGGTGCACAACAGATGACCAACTGCACGGCTCCCGGTTGCATCGGCCGTATCGAGGACGGATTCTGCGGCGTGTGCGGCCTGGCCCCCTCAGACGTGCGAACCCCCGGCCAGGATCTACCCGCCCCTCGGCCCGCGGGACCGTTCCCCGCGGCAGGCCGCCCGGGTGCCGCGGTCCCCGAGGAGTGGCCCGGGCGCCCCGGTAGCGGTGACGACTCCGGATCCCACCCGGTCTCCGGGAACGTGCGCCTGTCCGGACGCAGCGGCCCCGGCAACACCGGCGGGAGCACCGGAACCCCGCTGAGCGGCAGCGCCTCCGGCCGCAGCAGCCGTCCCACCTCGCGGGGCATGCTCGGCATGGGCCTGGTGCAGGTGCCCGTCGTGCCCTACCGCGACCCGTCCGAGGCGGTCATGACCGACCCCGTCGTCGCCGAGAAGAACCGCTACTGCGGCAACTGCAACGAGAAGGTCGGCCGTAGCCGGGGCGGTCTGCCCGGCCGCACCCAGGGGTTCTGCCGCCGTTGCGGCACCCAGTTCTCCTTCGTTCCCAAGCTCGTCGAGGGCGACATGGTCGGCGGCCAGTACGAGGTGCTCGGCTGCCTGGCACACGGCGGGCTCGGCTGGATCTACCTCGCACGCGACCGCAACGTCAACGACCGCTGGGTCGTGCTCAAGGGCCTGCTCAACGCCGGCGACGCCGAGGCGCACAAGGCCGCCGCGGCCGAACGCGAGTACCTGTCGCAGGTGGAGCACCCCAACATCGTCAAGATCATCAACTTCGCCCAGCACCCCGACCCGGAGACCGGGATCCCGGGCGGCCACATCGTCATGGAGTACGTGGGCGGGAAGTCCCTGCGAGAGCTGCTGCTGGACCGGCGGGGAGAGGGCGAGCAGGACCAGGCCCTGCCCCTGGACCAGGTCATCGCCTACGGGCTCGAGTGCCTGCGCGCCCTCGGCTACCTGCACGCCAAGAACCTTCTGTACTGCGACTTCAAGCCCGACAACGTCATCCAGAGCGAGGAGCAGATCAAGCTCATCGACCTGGGCGGCGTGCGGCACATGGACGACACCGCCAGCTCCGTCTACACCACCCCCGGGTACAGGGTTCCAGAGGACGAGATCATCCGGTCCGGCCCTTCGGTCAGCTCCGACCTGTATGCCGTGGGCCGGGCCCTGGCGGTGCTGAGCTTCCGGTTCAGTTTCCGGCGGCGCCATCCCCACAGCATCCCGCCGCGTGAGTCTGTGCCGCTGCTGCGGCGCTACGAGTCCTACGACCGGCTGCTGCGCAGGTCCACCCACAACGAACCGGAACGGCGGTTCCACGACGCCGCCGACATGGCCGAACAGCTCACCGGGGTGCTGCGCGAGGTCCTCGCCGACCTCTCCGAGTCCCCGCACCCGGCACCCTCCTCCCTGTTCGGCCCGGAGAGCTTCAGCGCCGCAGACCTGGGCCCCCACGACTCCGACACCCTGCTGGTGCCGCCCCCGCCGACCCGGGCCGCCGCGCTGCTCCCGGCCCCGCTGATCGACCCTGCCGACCCCGCCGCCCAGCTCCTGCGCGGGTTCTCCTCACTCTCCCCGGCCGAACTCGTGCCGAGCCTGCGCTCGGCCCCCGCGCCCACCCCCGAGACCCGGCTCATGCTCGTGCGGGCGCTCATCACCGAGGGCCGCAAGCTCGAGGCCACCGAGGTTCTGCACGCCTTCAACCAGACGATGCCGGGCGATTGGCGGACCATGTGGTACATGGCCGTGATGGAGCTGGGCGACGGGGAGTTCGAGGCCGCGCACGCCCACTTCGACGAGCTCTACTCCCACCTGCCCGGCGAGGCCGCGCCCAAGCTCGGCCTGGCTCTGGCCGCCGAGCACACCGGGGGGCTGGAGACCGCCGCCGGGCTGTACCGGACGGTCTGGAACACCGACCACTCCTACGTCAGCGCCGCCTTCGGGCTGGCCCGCATCCGCCGCGCCCAGGGGCAGCGGGCACGCGCCATCGAGGTCCTGGACACCGTCCCGGAACTGTCCAGCCTCCACGTGCACGCCCAGACGGTGCTCGTCGCCCTGCTCGTCACCGGCGAGGACCCCCACGCCGCCGACGACTTCCTGCGGGCCGGCGAACGGCTCGGGCGCCTCGGGCTCGACAGCGAGAGCGGTGACCGCCTCGCCGTGCGGGTCCTGGAGGGCGCCCTCGACTGGCTCGGCCGCGGTGGCCGTGCCGATCCCTCCGCCCGACTCCTGGGCGCACCCCTCACCGAGGAGGGCGTGCGCACCGACCTGGAACGGCGTTACCGGGCCCTGGCGCACTGGGCCCGGTCACCCGTCGACCGGTACGCGCTGGTCGACCGGGCCAACTCCCTACGTCCGAAGACGCTGCTGTGAGCAACGAAGGAACGGCGATGACAAAGGTGCGGACCTGCCCCGGATGCGCCGACAGGGTGAATGCCGGAGACGCCTTCTGCGAGGGCTGCGGCCGTACCCTGCCGGACGAGGTGCGCCGGGCCACTCCGGAACCGGAGGGACCCGGCCGCAACGGGACACCTCTCGGGGCGCCCCGGGAGGACGGTGATTCGGCCCTTTCCTCGGTGACCGCCCGCGGCCGCCCGGAGGAGGGCGACTGGACCACCCCGAGCGGGGCCCGCTGGGACCGGCCCTCCGACCACGGCGAACACGCGCACACGGGCGGGACCTCCCTGACCGACAGCCTCGCGGTGGACTCCGAGTGGGACCAGATCGACGCTCTGGCCACCCAGCCGGTGCACCGCGACGCCGCGAACAGCGAGGAGCGGACCGTGCAGCCCGCGGGCGCCGTGTCCCCGTGGGCCCGCCCGGCCGGGGAGGAGGGATCCGACCCGGACCCGCAGACCTGCGCCTGGTGCCCGGGCAGGGTCGCCGACGGATACTGCGGCGAGTGCGGGTACCTGCAGCCCACCTGCCGCGACCACGTGGTGGTGCGGACCGTGTCGGCCTCCGGGGTCAGCGACGTCGGGCTGCGCCACCGCCGCAACGAGGACGCCATGGCTGGCCGCCCCNACGGCGCCGCGTACGGGGCGGGCGCGGTCTGCGCGGTCGTGTGCGACGGGGTCTCCAGCTCGCCGCGTTCCGACGAGGCCTCACGCATCACCGCCGAGACCGGTGCCGGGGTCCTGGCCGAACGGATCGCGGAGGGCGACGAGCCCCGCAAGGCCACCGGCGAGGCCATGACCCGGGCGGCCGAGGCGGTCGCGGCCATCGCCGACTCGCCCACCTCCGCCCCGGCGTGCACGTTCGTCTCGGCAGTGGTCGACCCCGGCACCGGGTCGGTGACGGTCGGCTGGGTCGGGGACAGCCGCGCCTACTGGGTCTCCGACACCGAGGGTGCCGCCGCACCCGCCCTGCTGACCCGCGACGACTCCTGGGCCGAGGCGATGGTCCAGGCCGGAGCCCTCACCCGGGAGGAGGCGATGCGCTCGACCCATGCGCACGCCCTCATCGCGTGGATGGGCGCCGACTCCGGTGAGATCGACGCCCACGTCTCGACCGTCACCCCGACCGGCCCCGGCGCCGTGGTGCTGTGCAGCGACGGGCTGTGGAACTACTACGCCGAACCCGGGGAGATGGCCGCCGCCGTTCCGAGGGCGGGCGCCGACCCCCTGGCGGCCGCGCACGACTACGTCGGCCTGGCGCTGAGAGCCGGCGGCAAGGACAACATCACCGTGGTCGTCGTTCCCGTCCCCGTCCCACGAGGGGGTCTCCGTGCCGTACCCGTCTGAGCCCGGACCCGGCCCGGCCTCGGCCGGACGGCACCCCCTGGCCGGGTAGGAGGGAACCCATGCCGAGTTGCCCGTCCGGGCACGACTCCACAGCCGACGACTTCTGCGACGTGTGCGGGCTCCGACTGCAGACCTTCGCCCCGCTCGCAGCCCCCGACCCCCGCACCCACGCTCCTCCGGCCACACCGCCCGTCCCCGTGCCCAGGCCTTCCGTCGGCGAACCGCGCGGCGGCCCCTGCCCCGAGTGCGGGACCTCGCGCGCCGGGCGTTTCTGCGAGGAGTGCGGGTACGACTTCGCGTCCCGGTCCGGCGCGCACCAGCGGCGCCACCCCGGAGCCCGTCACCTCGGCACCATCTGGCGCGCGGTCGTGGCCGCCGACCCGGCCTACTACCAGTACATGGTCGACCAGGGCATGCTCGACCCCGGCCGCATCGTCTTCCCCGCCGGCCACCGGCCCCGCAGGGTCACCCTCGACAGTGACCGGGTCCACATCGGCCGCCGCAGCACCTGCCGCGGTTTCACCCCCGAGATCGACCTGGGCGGGCCAGGCGGGGACCCCGCGATCTCCCACGTGCACGCCGTCCTGGTCGCACGCGCGGGCGCCACGTGGTCGCTCCTGGACCCCGGCTCGACCAACGGCACCACGGTCAACGGGACCGCGAACCCCATCACCCCCAACGTGGAGGTCCCCCTCAATGACAACGACCGCATCTACGTCGGTGCGTGGACCGTCATCGTCCTCCAGCGGGGATGAGCGGCCACGGGCGCGCCTGCGCGCGCGCCTGCGCACCACTCCGACGCGGCTGTGGCTCCTGACTCTGGCAGCGGTCGTCGCGGTGGGCGGGCTGGCGGTCTCGGCGGGCTCGACGCTGGACCGGGCCCGGGACGGAATGGAGGTGCTCGGCCACGACGCCGGACCGCAGGCCATGGCCACCACCGAGCTGTACCTGGCGCTGGCCGACATGGACGCCCAGACCGCCGACGTGCTGCTCATGGGCACCGACCACGAGCTCGGGTCGGGGCGCGAGGCTGCCGAGGAACGCTATGCGGAGAGCCGCGCCCGCGCGAACGAGGCCCTCCTGCAGGCCGCCTCCCTCACCGAGGGCGACACCGTCGAGGAGGTCAACGTCCAGGCGGTCCTGGATGGCATCGGCGAGTACGAGCGCTCCGTCGGCGAGGCGCTGCTGCTCAACGACGAAGCCGGGGCGCCGCCGGGCGAGGTCGACGAGGATGCGCTGGAGCGGTACCGCGAGGGCAGCCGCCTCATGCACACCGACCTCATGCCGAAGGCGTTCAACCTCGGGCTGGACTCCTCGGCGATCGTGCGCGCCAACCACGAGGACGGCCGGGACGCGGTCGCGCTCGGCCTCGTCCTGGTGGGCGGTTCCGGGGTGCTCGCCGTCGGGGTGCTGGCGGGGTTCCAGCTCTACCTGCGCGGCCGGTTCCGCCGCCGCTTCAGCGCGCCGCTGATCGCCGCGACGGCCGCGACCGCGGTCCTGACGGTGGGGGTGGTCGTCGCGCTGAACGGCAGTGGTGGCGACCAGAGCCGTGCGAAGGAGGAAGGCCTGGACGCCGCCATGGCCCTGTCGCGCGCCGCGGCCGTGGCCACCGACATGCAGGCCGATCAGAGCCGGTTCCTGCTCGATCCCGAGCACGCCGACCACCACCGGCAGGTCTACCTCGAACGTGCGCAGGCGGTGCTGTTCCGGCCGGCCTCCGACCTCGACGAGTACTACGGGCAGGTCGCGGAGGTCGCCGAGTCCTACCCGGACCTGCCCGGCTCGGGGGAGCGGGACGACGGGGAGGAGGACACCGACCCCGGCACCCTCGGTTACCTCGGCGAGGTCGCACGCGAGGCCCTGCTCCCGGCCGAACGCGAGACGCTCGGCGAGGTCCTGACCGCCTACGACGCCCTGCAGGACGCGGACCGGGACATGCGCGCCCTCGACGAGGACGGCGACCGCTCCGCAGCGATCGACGCCCGCATGGACATCGCCCACCACGAGGACGGCGCGTTCACCGGTTACACCGACGCGCTCGACCGGCTCATCGACCTGCACGGGGCCCAGTTCGAGGCCGGCATCGAGGGCGGGGAGCGATCGCTGTCGGTGTGGGCGTGGCTGCTGCCCGCCGGGACCGTGCTGGTCCTGGTGTTGATCGCCGCCGGTGTGCGCCCGCGGCTGGCCGAGTACCGATGATCCCCGAGAGACGAGGACGAGGCCGATGAGGAACCGGCACCGCACCACCACACCCCTCCTCGCAGCCGCCGCCGCGGGGGTCCTGGCCCTGGCAGCGTGCTCCGGGCCCGGGGAGGAACCCTCCGTCCTGGAGGGCGACACGATCACCATCGGCGTCAAGTTCGACCAGCCCGGCCTGGGGCTGGCCGAGAACGGGGGCTTCTCCGGCTTCGACGTCGACGTGGCCCACTACCTCGCCGAGGGCATGGGGTTCGAGCGCGAGGACGTGGAGCTGGTCGGGGTGACCTCCGCCGAACGCGAGGACAAGATCATCGGGGGCGAGGTCGACATGGTGGTGGCGACCTACTCCATCACCCCCGAACGCAAGACCGAGGTGACCTTCGGCGGCCCCTACTACGTCGCCAAACAGGACATCCTCGTGCGCGCCGACGAGGCCGGCATCGACACCGTGCGCGACCTCGAGGGCCACGACGTGTGCCAGGGCGAGGGCTCCAACTCGGCCTCGCGGATCACCGACGGTCTGGGCATCGGCGCGACCGTTGCCGACGCCCCCAGTTACAGCAGTTGCATCGAGTGGCTCAGCGACGAACGCGTGGACGCGGTCTCGACCGACGACCTGATCCTCGCGGGGTTCCTGGCCGAGGACCCGTCCGCCTACCGGTTCGTGAACAACCCGTTTACCGACGAGAAGTACGGTGTGGGGCTGCCGCACGGCGACGTGGAGGCCTGCGAGGCGGTCAACAAGGCGATCAACGGGATGTACCAGGACGGGACCGCGGGCGAGCTGCTGGAGGGGTGGTTCGGCAGCACCGATCTGGAGCTCGTCAAGAGCGTCCCGCAGTTCGAGGGGTGCGGCTGACCTGCGGCTCGCACACCCGTGTGGCGGAGGTGCCGCCAACCCTCCGGGGCCGGTTCCGGCCGGGGTGGCCTGAAACGGTCAAATGGCGGATACTGGCCCATATGTAGGGCATTCGTGGGTAGCAGATGAGGAGCTGTCCGTTGACCATCGTCGAGTTCCTGAACGCGCGGTTGGACGAGGACGAACGCGCGTCGAAAGCGGTCCCGGAAGGGTCCCGCGGCAGGGAACGGGCGCTGGCCGAGGTCGCGGCGAAACGCAGGATCGTGCGCGGCTACGCGGATGCGCACGACGCGAGTATGCGCACCGTCGACCCGTCGGCGTCCGCCCACGGGGGAGACCCGTGGTCCGAACTGTTCGCTTGGCGCATGGCCGTGAAGTACCTGGCCGCGGTCTACGCCAACCACTCCGAGTACGACGCCACCTGGGAGGTCCCGGAGGTCTCCAAGGAGCTCACCGGGAAATGACCCGTGTCCCAGGGTCTGTTTGGTGGGCGCCTTCCGTCGCGAGCGGCGCAGCCAGTTGTGCTATCGCAAGGCCGAAGAAGGACTGCCCCTACTGTGCTTGCCTCGCAAGCTCGGCAGTTTCGCACAGCGTGGGCCCGGGTGGGGTCCTGTCGACTGATGAGAACACAGCGAGAGTGCCGCTGGGGCATCGCGCAGCAGGTAATCCGGTGTCCGCCAAGCAGACCCTAGCCTCGGTCCGGTTCTCCCCCGGGCCCGGGGCCCTCACGGCCGGGGCATCGCCGGGATCTGCAGCACCGACCACGGGCTGAGCGCCCACGGGGCGTGCTCGGCGGCGGCGACCAGGTCGTTCCACTCCACCCAGGCGTACTCGGCGACCTCTTCCGGGTCCGGGGCGGGGTCGCCGTCGGTACGGGCCCAGAAGACCGGGCAGACCTCGTTCTCCACGATCCCCTCGGCCGAGACCGCCCGGTAACGGAAGTCGGGCAGGGCCGGCCACACGTCGGTGAGGTCGAGGCCGAGCTCCTCGCGCACCCGCCGCCGCACCGCTGTTTCCGGGGTCTCGTCCGGCCCGGGGTGGCCGCAGCAGCTGTTGGTCCACACCCCCGGCCACGTGCGCTTGCCCAGAGCCCGGCGGGTCACCAGCACCCGGCCGCGCGCGTCCAGCACGTGGCAGGAGAAGGCCAGATGGAGCGGGGTCTCTTCGGTGTGCACGGTGGCCTTGTCGGCGACCCCGACGTGGCGGTGGTTTTCGTCGAGCAGCACCACGAGTTCACGCGTGAGTCGGTCCACTGGTCCTCCTGCCCGGGGCCGCGCCCCGACCGCCGTCCTGCGTACCCCTCCATGGTCGCCTGTGGAGCAGGGTTCTGGGGCCGGTTCCGGTGAGATCACCGCCGCGGGCCCGCGAGCCGAGCCGGTGGCCGGGTGCGCATAAGCTTCCAGACGGCCCCGCCCGGGGCCGCATGGAGCCGACGGAGCAGTGGTGGAAGTGACGGAGACGACGGAACGGAGCACGACCGAGGGGCTCTCCCCCGACCGCCTGCGCGAGGCGCTGGACGTCATCGCCGAGGCCGGTGAACTGCCCATCGACCACCCCGACTCGATCGCCGTGCAGCGTGCCACCGCCGGGCTGTTCAAGGCGGTCAAGGAAAAGCGTCGCGCCGAACGCCGCGCCCGCGCCAAGGCGCACGACTCCGCCGTTCTGGCCGCCACGGCCACCGCCGCACCCGACCGCATCGACGACGAGACCAACGGACGCGCCCTCACCAGCGGCAGCGACGGTCCCATCGCCGGGGTGCTGAACAAGGCCCGCCCCTGCTACATCTGCAAGGAGAAGTACCGCGAGGTCGACGCGTTCTACCACCAGCTCTGCCCGACCTGCGCAGCGGAGAACCGGCAGCGCCGCAACGCCCGCACCGACCTGACCGGGCGCCGGGCCCTCCTCACCGGCGGCCGAGCC
>NZ_ANBF01000122.1 GCF_000341025.1 Nocardiopsis salina YIM 90010
TGCGCGACGGTGCCCACACGACCATCACCACACGGTTCCCCAACGACGCCGTGCGCCGCTTCGCCGCCATGGAGGACAGCCACGAGTGGCTGCACCGCCTGGAGGTCGTCGGCATCGACCTGCGCGACCCTTCCCAGGTCATGGAGCTCGCCGACACCGTCGCCACGCGCGGACACCTCGACGTACTCGTCAACAACGCCGCCCAGACCGTGCGGCGCTCCCCGGCCTCCTACGCCCCGCTGCTGGAGGCCGAGGCCGAACCGGTCACCGGGGCCGGCCTGCCGCGGCCCCTGGTGCTCGGCGGCCTGCGGCCCCGCGTCCAGGAGCTCACCGGGGGAGGGGCCGAGGGCGCGCTCACCCAGGCTCGGCACGCCTTCACCCCGGAGATGCTCACCTCCCTGGCGCTGACCACCGGCGCGGCCTCCATGGACCGTGTCCGCTCCGGAACCGCCATCGACGCGGGCGGGCTCGTGCCCGACCTGGCGCCCGTCAACAGCTGGACCCAGAACGTCGGCGGGGTCGACCCCGTGGAGATGCTCGAGGTGCAGCTGTGCAACGTCAGCGCGCCGTTCATGCTGGTCGACCGCTTGCGCCCCGCCCTGGCCGCCTCACCGGCCCGCCGCACCCACGTCGTCAACGTCTCCGCGATGGAGGGCGTCTTCGGCCGCGGGTACAAGGGCTCCGGACACCCCCACACCAACATGGCCAAGGCCGCGCTCAACATGCTCACCCGCACCAGCGCGCAGGAGATGTTCGAGAGCGACGGAACGCTCATGACCAGTGTCGACACCGGATGGATCACCGACGAGCGCCCCCACCCCGACAAGGAACGCCTCGCAGCGGCCGGGTTCCACGCCCCGCTCGACCTCGTCGACGGCGCCGCGCGCGTCTACGACCCGGTGGTGCGCGGGGAGGCCGGCGAGGACCTCTACGGGTGCTTCCTCAAGGACTACCGCCCCGCCCAGTGGTGAGACCCGCCGTGCGGTGCTCTCCGGGCCCCGGCGAGCCGTGCACCGGTCGGCGGGCCCGGCTTCAGGTCGCGAGCCCGTTCCGGTACGCCCACGCGGCGACCTCGACGCGGTTGCGCGCGCCCAGCTTCTCCTGCACACGTGCCAGGTGGGTCTTGACGGTGCTCACGGTCACGTACAGCTCCTCGGCGACCTCGGTGTTGGTCGCACCGCGTGCGACGGCCTGCACGATGTCGCGCTCGCGCACGGTCAGCCCGTCCTTCGGCCCACCCCGGTCCGCCCCGGACGCGTGCGCCGTCGCGAAGTGCCGCAGCAGCCGCACGGTGATGCGCGGGGACACGAGCGCGTCGCCCCGGTCGGCCGCCCGCACGGCCTCCATGAGCAGGGACGGGCCCGCGTCCTTGAGCAGGAACCCGACAGCGCCACCGGTCAGCGCCGCGTGCACGTACTCGTCGAGGTCGAACGTGGTCACCACGACCACCCGCAGCGGGTCCTCGACGCCGGGGCCGGCGAGCCGCCGGGTGGCCTCCAGGCCATCGATGCCGGGCATGCGCACGTCCATGAGCACGACGTCCGGGCGCAGCTCACCGGCCAGGCGGACCGCCTCGATCCCGTCCCCGGCCTCGCCGGCCACCTCGATCCCGTCCTCGGCGTCGAGCATGTAGCGGAACCCCGTCCGCACCATCGGCTGGTCGTCGGCCAGCAGCACACGGATCGTCACCGCGCCTCGTCCCTCTCTCGTTCCGGTACGGGGATGCTCGCCCGCACACTCCAACCCTGCTGTTCCTGCGCGGGGCCGGCGCTCAGTTCACCACCCAGCATGCGCACACGCTCGGCCATCCCGACCAGTCCGTGGCCGCCGCCCCCGCGCCGCGGACTGCCGTGCCCGTCGTCGTCGGTCTCCAGTGCCACCGAGCCCTCGGCGGCCTCGATCCGCACGTTCACCCGGCCGGCCCCGCGCGCGTGCCGCAGCGCGTTGGTCACCGACTCCTGTGCGACCCGCAGCAGCGCTGTGCCCACGTCCGGCGGCAGGGCGTCGACCGCGCCGGAGACCTCGACCGCCACCCCGGGGCGGCCGGGCGCGGCCGGAGCGGCGAGCCCGCGCAGGCCGTCCTCGACGGCGACGGGGGAGAGCGGGGCCGGACCCTGCTCGCGCAGCCCGGAGACCAGCCCCCGCATGGACTCCAGGGCACGAGTGCCGGCCTGCTCGATCTGCGGCAGAGCCTCGCGCAGGGCCTCCGGGTCGCGTTCGGCCACGTGCCGCAGGGCCTGTGCCTGCACCACGATCCCGGTGACCTCGTGCGCGACGATGTCGTGCAGATCACGGGCGATGGCCAGGCGTTCGGTCTGCCGGGCCCGTTCCTCGCGTGCCCGCCGTTCGTTCCCGTGCCACCGCAGGTACAGGCCGGGGGCGAGCGCGACCACGACCATCAGCAGGGCGTTGGAGGGGTTGAGTGTGAAGGGGTCGCGCAGCACGTCGGAGTAGGCGGCCACGAACCCCAGGAACGACACGACGACGATCTGCGGGACGTTGCAGCGCAGCGCGGTCAGGGCCATCAGGGCCAGCAGCGCGGCCATCTCCGAGGCGGCAATGGGGTGACCGAACATCCCCCGCGGCAGCGGCCACACGAGCACCGAGAGCGCGGTGACCACCAGCGGGGCCGCCACCGCGGCCGCGAGGGTCGCGCGCGGGCCCGTGCGCGGGCGTACGACTGCCACCAGCAGCAGCACACAGATCCCGCCGGAGACGGTCGGTCCGAAGTCCATCGGTCCGGTCGGCGGGCCTGGCCAGTCCTCGTGACCGGGGATCGCGAGGGCGTTGCGAAGGTCGAACACCCACAGCAGGACCAGGAGCGCGGACAGGGCCACGGCGGCGGTGACGGCCAGCGCGCGGGGCCGGTTCGCCGGATCGGTGACGTGCCGTGTCAGAGCGGAGAGGCTGGGCATGGAGCCAGGTTATGGCGGTCTGTCACGGGCGGGTATCGGCTGAAAGGACGAACGGAGGCGCCGGCAGTGTCGGCCTGCGGGGCGATGTGCCGGGGCCGGTGCGCGGCGGATGATCGGGGCGACCCCATCGAGGAAGGGACACCACCGCCGTGGAACCCATGACCCCCGACCCCGCCCGCACCGCAGGTGCCCCGCGCGATGCGCACGCCGCGGGCGCGGCAGTCGATCCGCAGGTCGCCGCCGCCGAAGGCGCCGCCGACGACGCCCCCGCCTCGAGTGGGGCGTTCGCCGGTACCGTGCGCGCCCAGGACCCGCAGGACGCGACCGCTTCGGGCGCCCCACTCGCGCCCGGGCGGCGCATCCCGTTCCTGGACGCGGCCCGCGCCGTCGCGATCGTGGGCGTCGTCCTCATGAACGCCACCACCGTCGTCATGGCGTCCGAGCGCGCCGGGGAGGCACCGGGAAGCACCCTGGCCTCGGTCGTCGACGGCGGCCTGAGCCTCCTGTTCGCCGGCAAGTCCCGCGCCCTCCTCATGGTGCTGCTCGGTGTCGGAGCGGTCCTGGCCCTGCGCTCGGTCCGCGACCGCGGCGGGCGTCCGGCGGCGGTCATGGTGCGCCGCTACGCCGTGCTCGGCCTGCTCTTCGGCCTCCCGCACCTGGCGGTCTTCAACGGCGACATCCTCACCCACTACGCCCTCACCGCGCTCGCGCTGACCCCGCTCCTGCCCCTCCTGCTCGCGGGGTCACGCGCACGCCCGCTCGTGGCGGCCGGAGTGCTGTTCGCTCTCGCCCCCGTGGTCGAGTCCCTCCTGGACCTCGGCGACCTCGGCGTTTGGAGTATGCAGGTCGCGCCGCTCCCGCAGACGCTCGGTTTCTTCTGCGCGGGGGTCTGGCTGGCCCGGCGTCCGGAGCTCGACCCCCGTTCCGGCGCCGCGGTCCCCACCCGTCTTCCCGCGGTCTTCGTGTGGACCGGCCTGGCCGCTCAGGTCCTGGGTCTGGCCACCCTGTACCTGCGCGACGTGCTCTTCCCCATGGAGCTCGACGCCGACGGGGCGCCCGTGAACCTCACCGCCGACGGGATGCCGGACGTCCCCGCGGGCGGGCAGATGCTGGTCTCGCTCTCGGGAACCTTCACCGGCCTGGGCGGCGCCATGTTCCTCCTCGGCCTGACGTGGTGGCTGCTGCGCCGCGACCGGACCGCCGCCCGGATGCTCCACGGGCTGGCCCCGCTCGGGCGCATCACCCTCACTGTGTACCTGGCGAGCACTGCCGTGTTCCTGCTCACGATGGGCCCGTTCGAGACGCAGGTCCCGCTGCTCGTCCAGTACGGGATCGCACTCGTTCTCCTCGCCGCAGCGCTCGTCTTCGCGCACCTGTGGCAGCGGGCCTTCCTGGCCGGACCGGCCGAATGGGTGTGGCGGAGCCTGACTCACCTGCGGCCCGTCCCGTTCCGGCGAGCGCACCGCCGGTGACCCCGCGAGCGGCGGGGGGGGGTNGTCAGGTGGAGGGGTGTGGATGCACACGGGCCCGGAGCAGCCCGGGAACTGTTTTCTCGGAGTGCAATTTCCTGCGAGGCGAAAAAATGCGGCCCGGTCCGTGCATAATGCCCCTGAGAGGGGAACCTATTCGCCGGGCATCGGAAGGCGACAAGGGAAGGCGGTTGTCAGACTAGAAGGTCCGTGCAATAGGATCCCGGGCCAACGGTGCGCGCGTGTGGACCCCGGCCTGTGCCCATCCGTCGCGCCGACCAGAACCCCGACAGGCCACGTCGATTTCCCGCTACCTCGGTGACCTTCCCCGATTCGGGACTACCGTCCCAATGCGTCCCCCATCGAAGGAAGAGCCGAGTCCTCACTCGATAGGGTCGCTCATGCAACACCCCCCTGACACGCTTCACGCCCGCAAGCGCCGCAAGGCCAGGGCCACGATCGTGTCGGCCGCCTTCCAACTGTTCGCCGAACACGGTTTCGACAACGTGACCGTCACCGCGATCGCCGAACGCGCCGAAGTGGGCCGCACCACGTTCTTCCGCTACTTCGGCGACAAACAACAGGTGCTGTTCGCGGACGACAGCGCCGAGGTGGAGCGCATCTGCGCCCACGTGCGCGAGAAGGCGCCCCGCCCCCTCGGCGGCAACGTCCGCGCCTGTGTCGACGCGATCCGTGAGGCGCAGGAGGCCGCCCGATCGCAGCCCTCGCTCTCTCCGGCGCACTCGGCCATCCTCGCCCGCCTGCTGCGCGAGTCCACCGAACTGCGCTCGCGATACCTGCTCACCCGGCACCAGCGGTCGGCACACATCGCCTCCGCCCTCACCGAGGCCGGTTCCCAGGAGCCCGTCGCCGTGCTGGCCGCCCACCTGTCCATGGCCTGCGAGCTCTCGGCGATGCGTCTTTCCCAGAGTCCGGAGGTCTATCCGGAGCGCCTCGACGAGGCCCATCGGATCCTCGAGGGCCTCAACACCTGAGATCGGGGCCGTCGTGGGTGCGCACCAACCGCGTCAGCCTCCGGCCCAGGAACAACACGACCAGTACGCTCACCGTGCCGATCAGCGCGTAGGGGGCGCGCAGGGCGTCGCTCTGCCCCAGCCACGGGACGAGGGCGGTCACCAGTGCGCCCCCGAGCGCCATGCCCACGGCACTCACCCCCCAGCTCACCGTGTTCATGGCCGCGTTGACCCGGCCCAGCAATCGGTCGGGCGTGATGCGCTGGCGCACCGACACCAGGGACACCGAGTACCCGATGATGAGGCCGCTCGCCAGGAAGTACCCCGCGGCCACCACCGGCACGGTCGGCACTGCGGCCACCACCCCGTACACCGCTCCCACCGTGCCCAGGCACACCGTCGGGAGCGTGCCCGCGGGCAGTGTGCGGCGCAGCCACGCCACCGACTGGCCCCCGGTCAGCCCGCCCACCGCGGAGAAGGCCATGAGCAGGCCGAACCCGACCGACCCGAAGCCGAGGGTGTCGCGCACGAACAGCACCTGAGTGGACAGCGCGGTGGCGTACGAAGTGTTGACGGCGATCGCGATGCCGGTGACCAACCGGAGCAGCGGCTGCTGCCACACNNGCTCATCCCGCGTCCGGTCCGGTGTTGCAAGTGTCAGTGGGACCCGTGCACGCACCCAGGACAGCGCGCCCACCGAGACCAGTAGCGCCGCGATGTTGACCAGGAACGGGGCGAACAACCCCACAGCCAGGAGGAAACCGCCGATCGGGCGCCCGCCGAACTCCTGCGCGATCAGCGATGCGGACCGCAGGTGGCCGTTGGCGCGCTCCAGCTGCGGCCCAGGAACCAGCGCAGGCACCGTGGTCTCGGCTGCGGTGTCGTGGCAGACCTCCAGGGCGCCGAAACAGAACGCGAAGAGCGCCAGGAGCGGAACCGAGATCCATCCGGCCGCCACCGCCACCGCCAGGAGCGTCCACAGCAGTGCCCGGGCCGCGTTGGCGCACACCATGAGCGTGAGGCGCGGGACCCGGTCCACGAGCGCGCCCGCCGGCAGCGCCAACAACCACGGCAGGGGCCCNTGAGGGAGGACGCCAACCACGGAACGGCGATCATCGCGACGCCGTCGCTGGTGTTGGAGGCCAGGGACGCCGACCAGAAGGCCCAGAACCGGCCGCCCAGGGGCTCCTTCGTACGGTGGCCGGGTTCGGTGTCGGACATGGTGCTCGCCTCCCCGCGGTCCCGTGGCGCGGAGCGGAGGGTTGCGCGCGGGGGTCACGGAACCAGCGTCAGCGTAGGGGATGCGGGGCCTCAGGGGCCGGACTCCGCGCGTGTCCGGGACCGGCCATCGCGGTTGACCTGGAGGACTGGTGCGTCCGGTCGAACTCCGCCACGATGGTCGGCGTGAGTGGCACGCACAACACGTATTCCGGCGGCAGTCCGAACATCCTCGCACAGCTCGGCCCGGTGACCGGGGGCGTGTACCTCGGTGGTTCCGAGCCACGCACGGTGCGCATCATCCCCGGCACCACGAGCGCGTTCCAGAACCGGCAGGCGGAACTGTCCGACCTCGACGCCCTCCTCGACGGGGCGGAACGCGGCCGGAGCCGGCTCTGGTGCCTGACCGGCCCGCCCGGCACAGGCAAGACCGCGCTGGCCATCACCTGGATCAACCAGCACCGGGACCACTTCAGCCACGCCCAGATCGCGATCGCCTGCGGCGGCGACCTCGGCGAGGGCCATGGCCGGGGGATCGTCGAGGTCTGCGACCGCTACTTCTCCCTGCGCGGCATCGACACGGACCGGCCCGGGTTCGACACCGACGAGGGCAAGGTCGAGATGTTCCGCGCCATGATCGAGGAACAGGACCGCCCCACCGTCCTGCTGCTGGACGACGTGCGCACGGCCGCGCAGGTGCGACCATTCCTGTCCAACACCCCCAACCTCGTCGTCATCACCACCAGCAGGCTTCCGGTCAAGGGTGTGGCCGACTCACTGCCGCGCATCTTCGGCCTCCGGCCGTTGCCCGACGGCGACGTGTCCGCGCTGTTCCGGGACGTGCTCGGTGACCAGGGGCCCGAGCGCCTCGACGCGGAACCGGAGGCCTTCGACCGGCTCGTCGCCCTGTGCGGCGGCAGCCCGCTCCTGGCCGGCACCGCCGCCGCGCTTCTGCACGACCGCACCGACCTCGGCGTCGGCGACCTGGTCGCACGCATGGAAGCGCAGGGCCGACTCACGCACCTGGTCGACTCCGTGGAGGACGGGCCCGATCCCGCCGCAGTCTTCGAGGTCTCTTACGCGGAGCTGAGCAGCAACGCACGCGCCCTCTACCGTGCGCTCGGCCTGCACCCGGTGCGCCACGTCGACCGGTGGCTGGCCGGCTCCCTGCTGCGCGACGCCCCGGACGAGGCCGGCAACCCCGGCGATCACCGGGACCCGTGGGAGCAAGCCCTGGACGAGCTGTGCAAACGCAGCCTGCTCAAGTGGGACCCGGGCTCCGGGCGTTACCTCATGGACGACCTCACCTACGAGCACGCCCGGCTGGCCGCGCAGCGCCACGGGACCGACAGCGAGCGCCACCGGTTCCGGGCACGCATCCGCGAGTACCACCTGTACGCCGCGGTCGCTGCCGACACCGTCCGGACCGCCCGCTGGCGTGTGGGCCCGCTGTACGGGGCCGAAGCGTCCTTCCCCCTGCCCACCTTCACCGGCCCGGGCGAGGGGGAGACCGAGTTCCGCGCGTGGCTGGAACACCGCCGCAACCCGGGCAACCCGGACGTGCACCGGGACGAGGATTCACCGCCCACCCCGGACCAGTGGTTCGAGGGCGCCATGGAGACCCTGCTCGAGCTGGCGCGCGGTGGCGCACCCGGGGACGCCTGGCAGCTTGCCGAGGCCACCAACGGGTACTTCACCGCGAACGGCCGCAACGACCTGCGTGCGCTGATGCTCGAGGCCGGGTTCGACGACGCGGTCGCGTGCGGGAACGCCGACGCGACCGCCCGCATGCGCGCCCAGCTCGCGGAGGCAGCTCTCGGCGCCGGTGACCTCGACAAGGCGCTGGAGCACGCGCGTGCCTCCCTCGCCGCTGCCGAGACGCCCGGTGCCGACACGCGCGGCCGGGGCGCCGCCCTGGAGTGGATCGGTCTGCACGCCCGCCGGTCGGGCGATGCGGTGGAGGCCGAACGCCTGCTGCGCGAGTCCCGGCCCTTCCTCGACCACACACGCGAACGCCCGCTCGCCCTGAGCGACATGCACCTGGGCGATGTGGCTGCGATGCGGGGTGACACGGCGGCGGCCCTGCAGTGGTACCGGACCTCGATGGAGCGGTTCCGCGCCCACGCCCGGCTGGAGCGTCCCGACCGCGCCAACGAGGGCAAGGTGCTCCTGGCGCAGGCCCGCCTCGTGCAGGCCCCCGCACAGAGTCGCACGCTGCTGGAGGAGGCGCGCGAGGCATTCCTGGCCGCCGACCGCGCTCACCAGCTCGGCAAGGTCCTGGAGGGGCTGGGCGAGCTCCTCGAGGGACGGGAGCGTGTGCGGGCCTGGACCGACGCCGCCGAGGCCTTCCAGCTCGTGGGACGGGTCGCCGAGGCCGAGCGGGTGCTGGCGCGCATCGGCTGAGGGGGACGCCCTACGGCTCGGGGATCAGGTCCACGGTGACGGTGTGCCCCGGACCGGTGCGGATCCGGAGCGGGGTCCCGTCGCACAGGTCCCTGACCCCGCCCGCCGCACCGTCGAGAAGGCGTTCGGCGAGCACCCCGGCGATGAGCCCGTGGTCCAGGGGCTGCGCGGGGTCGAGCGCCGTGTGCACGGCCGCGCCCCCGCGCGGGCGCACGGTGAACCGGTCGGGTGCGTGCACGAGCGTGTACTGGGCGCCGGGCCGGTGTTCGAAGACCGACCGGGACCACAGTTCCTCGTCGGCGGGCAGGGTGTCGCGGGGCGCCGTGACGGCGTCGGCCTGGGCGGCGATGCGGTGGTCGCGTTCCCGATGGTCGGCGACGAGCACGGCCCCCGGAACCCCCTGTGGGACGACCGTGGCCGGGGTCCGGTGCACGGACAGGTTGGTGGTGCCGTCCGGTTCGTGGTGGGTGTCGACCGCGGTCCACAGTGATGCCGGCGGGGGNCCGCGAGCAGCGCCGACGGGGTGTCCGGGGGGTCGGCGCCCATGATGCGGTAGGCCTCGGCACGCACGAGTTCGAGCGAGCGCCAGGGCGCGGAGCTCACGAGATCAGCGGCGATGCGGTGCGTGTGGGGGCGCAGCTTCCCGGCCAGGTGCAGCTGCGGGACGAGGGGCGCGTGCGGGTCGAGCCGGTGGGCGACCTCGTGGACGCGGCCGAGCCCGCTGCGGGGGTCGAGGGTTTCCTGCCCGTGGTGGTCGAGGAGGACGGGCCTTCCGAGCGCTGCGGCGTACATGCCGACGGATCCGTGGTCGGAGAGCACGTGGTCGGCGGCGACGACGGCGGCGCGCCAGCCTTCGTGGGGTGGGACGAGGTGGAGACCGGCGCGCAGGGGTGCGTCGAGCCAGGCGCGGATCTGGTGCGGGGAGTGGGCCGACCATACGTTGGGGTGGAGGACGAGGGCGACGCGGTAGTGGTCGTGGGGGAGCTCGGCGAGGAGCCGGGCGGTGAGTCCGGGGTCGACGCCGTGGAGGGAGTCCTCGTGCCAGGTGGAGTTTACGGTGACGAGTTCTTGGTGGGGGCGGACGCCGAGGGCGTGGCGGTAGCGGAGCCGGTGGGGTTCGCTGGCGAGGAGGCGGTCGTGGCAGGGGTCGCCGGCGAGGAACGCGTGGGGGAGGGCTGCGGGTGCGCCTTCGCGCAGGCGGGTGCGCTGTTCGTGGTGGGAGAGCGCGATCGCGGTGGGAACGAGGTGTCTACCGTGGCGGAGGGTGGCGTCGGAGAGCCCGAACGCCCGCGCCCTGGTTCCTGGTTCCTGGTTCCTGGTTCCTGGTTCCTGGTTCCTGGTTCCTGGTTCCAATACTTATTGTACCCGTTGCCGTGCGGGAGGCGCAGGATCGGCGAGGTGATCTCGTGGAGCTCGTCGCCGAGGCTTGCGGTGACGACGAGGTCGAAGCGGCCGGACCGGGCCTGTTCCCAGGTGAGTTCGTGGAGGCCGTGGTGGTGCACGAAGTCGTCGATGCCGGCTTCGAAGACCCCGGTGGTGCGGACGCAGTGGCGTTGCACGCGGGGGTCGTCGAGGGCGGGGAGCACGTCGGCGATGCGGGCCGCGGCGGTCAGGCTGTGCACGATGAGGAGTACGTCGAGGTCGGTGCGTGCGGTGCGCCAGTCCCGGGTGAGGGCGAGGGGCTGCGTGCGCTCCTCGTCCGGGTTCCGGCTGGTTCGGGGGGCTTGGTCCGTCACGGGTCGCAGAGCTTACTCGGCCGGGACGTCCAGCACCAAGCAGAGCGCCGCCTGTGAGGCCGCGCGCCGCCGATCCGACCCTGCTCACCCTGATTCGGCCCCGATCGCCCCGGTGCCCGGCCCCGGTTGAGAGGATCGCAGCGGCCGTACCGCACCGAGGAAGGAGAGCGCCGTGAGCACCAGCAACACCGCCGTGACCGCCGGGGACACCCCGTGAGCGCCGGGCCGGGGACAGGGGCAGGCGAAGCGGGAGAGCAGGGTGAGGTCCTGGCCGAGGTCAGGGGTCGGGTCGGACACCTGACCCTGAACCGGCCCCGTGCCATCAACGCCCTGAACCACCCCATGGTCCGCCGCATCGACGAGGTCCTCACCGCCTGGGAACAGGACGACACCGTCGTCGCGGTCGTCGTCGACGGCGCCGGTGACCGCGGCCTGTGCGCCGGCGGGGACGTCCGCATGATGCGGGACAGCGCCCTGGGCGACGGGACCGAGGCCGCGGCCTTCTGGCACGACGAGTACGTGCTCAACGCGCACATCGCACGTTTTGCCAAGCCCTTCGTCGCCCTCATGGACGGGGTCGTCATGGGCGGCGGGGTCGGGGTTTCCGCGCACGGGTCGGTGCGGGTGGTCACCGAGCGCTCCAAGGTCGGCATGCCCGAGGCCACCATCGGTTTCACGCCCGACGTCGGAGGCACCTTCCTGCTGTCCCGCGCACCCGGTGAGGTCGGTACCCACCTGGCCCTGACCGCAGGCTCGGTCGGGGCCGGCGACGCGATCGCCCTCGGCCTGGCCGACACCCACGTCCCCTCCGAGCGTCTGGCCGACCTCACCGCGGCGCTGCTCGAGGTCACCGCATCCGACCAGGTCACCGCCGTGGTCGAGCGCTTCGCCGAACCGTCCCCCGACGCCCCGTTGTCGGCCGGGCGGGCATGGATCGACGCCTGTTACTCCGCCGGCACCGCCGAGGAGATCGTGGCGCGCCTGCGCTCCCACGGGGCCCCTGAGGCGAAGGAGGCGGCGCGGACGGTTCTGGGTAAATCGCCGACCTCGGTGAAGGTGACGTTGGAGGCCCTGCGCCGGGCCCGCGAGCTGCCCGACCTCCCCGCCGTCCTGGAACAGGAGTACCGGGTCTCGTGCGGGTTCCTCACCGGTTCGGACCTCGCCGAGGGGATCCGCGCCCAGGTCGTGGACAAGGATCGCGACCCGCACTGGGACCCGTCGACCCTGGAAGCCGTGACGGACGTGGAACGCTTCTTCGCGCCGGTGGCCTCCGGGCCGCTCGATGTGCCCCGCTGAGCACGGGGCAGTGTCCCGCCGCTGGTTCCGCGGCACCGCTCGGACCAGCTGATCCTCCCCTCGCGCGTTGCGGCGCGGTCACGGTCCGGCGGCGGCGCGACATCTCTTGGTTCCGGGGCCCGGTGACGGTCGTCGCCCTCCCGGAACCCCTGCTGTGCCGTAGGCGGGCCGGTTTCCCGGATCCGTTCGGCAAGGCCGTGTCCGCGCGGCTCAGGGGAGACCTTTGTCACTCTGGGGACTATGTGACCCGTGGGTAACCTTCCAAGTGCTGTGGCACGGCTTATCCAGATCTGACCTGGTCTTGAAGGTTCACCCCGAAATGTGTGGAGCACCGACAAGACCTGTATAGGATCGCCCAAGCGATCGCGTCACGTGGATCACTCACGTGAGCGAGCTACCTCCCAGCCACCGCCCCTGCGTCACCCGTGTGTCCGTCGCGTCCTGAGCCAACGCGACCGGTGGGTGTGCAGGGGCCGAATGTTGCCCTGAACCGTCCGCTACGGGACCGCATTGAGAGGTAGAAATGTCGGCTGACACCGTGGGTCTCGCACTCCTCCTGTTGGGAGGTCTGCTGCTGGTCTCCAAACTCGTCCGGGTCAAGTGGAAGCTCTCGCAGAAGCTCTACCTGCCGAGTTCGATCATTGGCGGCGGTATCGCGCTGCTCCTCGGCCCCGACATCCTCGGATGGTTCGCCGGTCTTCTCGCCGACCGCGGGATCGCCGAGGGCTTCGCCGAGCGCGTCCAAGAGGGCGGCCTGTTCGGTACGGACATCATGTCGGTCTGGGCCGAGCTGCCCGGCCTGCTGATCTCCGTGGTCTTCGCGAGCCTCTTCCTCGGCAAGCGCCTGCCGAAGCTGAAGGAGACCGTCGACCTCGCCGGTCCCAACCTGGCCTTCGGTGTGACCGTCGCCAGCGGCCAGTACGTCATCGGCCTGCTCCTGGCGATCTTCGTGCTCGTGCCGCTGTTCAACGTGCCGGTCTTCTCCGGCGCGCTCATCGAGATCGGCTTCCTCGGCGGACACGGCACTGCCGCCGGGCTCGGCAGCACCTTCGATCAGGTCGAATGGGTCGAGGGCCAGGACCTCGCCCTGGGGCTGGCCACGGTCGGCCTCCTGTCCGGTGTCATCATCGGCATCATCCTCATCAACTGGGGCGCCCGCCGCAACAAGACCCACGTCATCGATGCCGACAACCGCGGAACCGCCAACGAGCAGGCCGGCCTGGTCGAGCGTGAGAACCGCACCGCGGGCTCGACCATGACGATCCACCCCTCGTCCATGGACCCGCTGACCCTGCACTTCGGCCTCATCGCCGTCGCGGTCATCATCGGCCAGCTGATCCTGTCCGGCCTCCAGTGGCTCGAGCAGGCAGTGTGGGCCGAGAGCATCGAGGTCCTGGCCTACGTGCCGCTGTTCCCGCTCGCCATGATCGGCGGCATCGTCGTCCAGATGTTCATCGACCGGTTCGACAAGAACCACCTGGTGGACGAGCGCTCCATCGAGCGCATCCAGGGCTTCTCGCTCGACGTGCTCATCATCGCCGCCATGGCCACGCTCTCCCTGCAGGCCATCGCCGACAACATCGGTGTCTTCGCCATCCTGGCGATCTCCGGCATCGTCTGGTGCGTGTTCGCGTTCCTGTTCCTGGCCCCGCGCATGATGCCGAACTACTGGTTCGAGCGCGGCATCGGCGAGTTCGGCCAGTCCATGGGTGTGACCGCCACCGGTATGGTCCTCATGCGCGTCGTCGACCCCGAGGTCAAGACGCCCGCGTACCCGGCGTTCGGGTACAAGCAGCTCGTCTTCGAGCCGTTCTTCGGCGGTGGTCTGGTCACCGCCGCCGCCATCCCGCTGATCGTCAGCCCGCTCGTCGGGGCCTGGGGCTTCCTGGCGATCATGGCGGTCACCATGGTCGCGGCCCTCTTCTTCGGCCTCGTCGTCCTGCGGCGGCGGTACAGGAAGGCGGCTCAGGCCGTGGCAGGCGCAAAGGAGGGCGCCTCCGTCTAGCGCGGACCGCGCGGCCCTTCAGGGCACATCGCGAGGGCGCCCGCCGGACCCGGCCCGGGTCGGCGGGGGGCCCNNNNGCCTTGTCCACCCCCTTGCCAAGGCAGCTCGGGCGCGGTTTCAATACGGTCCCGGGGTGGTTTCCCGCCGGGGGAGAGCAGTCACCGCGACGGAGGGGCACACGATGTCCGACTCAGCGAACGCGTGGCCGTGGATGGCCGACCCCGACGCCGTCCGCCGGGACGTGGAGCACGCCCACGAGCACTTCACCGACTCCGGCCGCGTCGACGCCCGTGTGCGGTCGATCGTGGGTGAGTCGTGGCTGCGCAGCGCACGCCACGGCGTGGACCCGGAGAGCGACGGGCCCCGGGTCGAACTCGACACGCACGACCTGCGCGACCACAGGCTGGGGC
>NZ_ANBF01000123.1 GCF_000341025.1 Nocardiopsis salina YIM 90010
AGGGCGACCACCGCCTGCGGACCCGGGCCGAGGACATGCACTTCGTCGCGGGCGCGAACTGGAACGAGAGGTATGCCGGGACCAACGCCCCCGGGCTCGCCCTCACGGTCGACCACGAGGTCCAGATCTTCGCGGTCGAACACTTCGCCCGCGGCGTCCACGCCTGGAGCTGCTCGGCCGCGCCCCTGCACGAACCGGACACCGGGCGGGTGCTCGGCTTCCTCGACCTGACGGGGACCGACCACGCGGCCTCGCCGGCGGCGATGGCGCTCGTACGCGCGGCGGCCTCCGCGGCCGACTCCGAGATGCGCGCCCTGCACGCCGCCGGTCGCCTGCCGCGACCCCGCCCGGCCGTGCCGGACCCACGCGCCGGTGGTCGGAGGACTGCCACCGCTGACGCCGACCTGCGGGACACCGTGCACCTGCGTGTGCTCGGGCGCCAGGGCGCGGAGCTCCGCGCGGGCGGCAGGACCCGGCAGCTGAGCCTGCGCCACTCGGAGATCCTCCACCTGTTGGCACGGCATCCCGAGGGTCTCTCCGGCGGCGATCTCGGCGCACTGCTCGCCGACCGCGGGGCCTCTCCTGTGACCGTGCGAGCGGAGGTGGCCCGGTTGCGGCGCCTGCTCGGCGAGGACCTCGTGGCCTCCCGCCCCTACCGGCTGTGTGCGGCGGTGCACACCGACGCCGACCGTGTGCGCACGCTGCTGGCCGACGGGGCCCTGTCCGAGGCGCTCAGGGCCTGTACCGGGCACCTGTTGCCCGCCTCCACGGCGCCCGGGGTGGTGGAGGACCGCGCTGAGCTGCAGGCGGAACTGTGCTCCGTCCTGGAGGCGGCCGACGACCCCGAGGTACTGGTTGAGTGGGCCGAACACCCTGCCTGGCGTGAGGATCCGCGCGCGGTCGCCGCGGCCGTCGCGGCCCTGGACCCCGGATCCCCGCGCTGCCGTGCTCTCGCCGGCCGCCTCGCCTGGCTCGGCGGGTGAGAGGCCTGTCCGCGATGTCAGCGGGTGACGGGTGCGCGACCGCTCGCAACGTGGTCGCAACGTCGGTGTGACTAGCGTCTCGTCCATCACCCCGAGTGGGCCGCGGCCGTACGGTCGCGGCCCGTGACGCAAGGAGGCAGTCATGGCCGTCTACGCTGCACCGGGACAGCCCGGGAGCATTGTCGAGTACGCCCCGCGTTACGAGAACTGGATCGGCGGCGACTGGGTCCGCCCGGCCAAGGGCCGCTACTTCGAGAACCCGACCCCCGTCACCGGGCAGATCTTCACCGAGGTCGCCCAGGGCACCGCCGACGACGTCGAGCTCGCCCTCGACGCCGCCTGGGGCGCTGCACCCTCGTGGGGACGCACCACCACGGCCGAGCGCTCCCTGGTGCTCAACCGCATCGCCGACCGCATGGAAGCCAATCTGGAGAAGCTCGCGGTCGCCGAGGCCTGGGAGAACGGCAAACCGGTCCGCGAGGCCCTGGCCGCGGACATACCGCTGGCCATCGACCACTTCCGGTACTTCGCCGCGGTCATCCGCGCTCAGGAGGGCCACAGCTCCGAGATCGACGGGGACACGGTCGCCTACCACTTCCAGGAGCCCCTGGGTGTGGTCGGCCAGATCATCCCGTGGAACTTCCCGCTGCTCATGGCCGTGTGGAAGCTCGCGCCCGCGCTGGCCGCCGGCAACGCCGTGGTCCTCAAGCCCGCCGAGCAGACGCCCGCGTCGATCCTGGTCCTGATGGACCTCGTCGCCGACCTGCTGCCCGCGGGCGTGGTCAACGTCGTCAACGGGTTCGGCGCGGAGGCCGGCAAGCCGCTCGCAGCCAATCCGCGCGTGCGCAAGGTCGCCTTCACCGGCGAGACCACCACGGGGCGCCTCATCATGCAGTACGCGTCCGAGAACCTCATCCCGGTCACGCTGGAGCTGGGCGGCAAGAGCCCGAACATCTTCTTCTCCGACGTCGCCGCCGCCGAGGACGCCTTCTACGACAAGTCGCTCGAGGGTTTCGCGATGTTCGCCCTCAACCAGGGGGAGGTGTGCACCTGTCCGTCGCGCGCGCTCATCCAGGACTCGGTCTACGACTCGTTCCTGGGCGATGCCCTGGAGAGGGTCGGGCGCATCAAACAGGGCAACCCCCTGGACACCGAGACCATGCTCGGCGCGCAGGCCAGCAACGACCAGCTGGAGAAGATCCTGTCCTACATCGACATCGGCAAGCGCGAGGGCGCCGAGGTCCTCACCGGCGGCGAACGCCTGGACCTGGGTGGTGAGCTCTCCGGCGGGTACTACGTCGCCCCGACGGTGTTCCAGGGCAACAACGCCATGCGCGTCTTCCAGGAGGAGATCTTCGGGCCGGTGGTGTCGGTGGCCCGCTTCTCCGACTACGACGACGCGATCAAGACCGCGAACGACACCCTCTACGGGCTGGGTGCGGGGCTCTGGTCGCGCGACAACAACACCATCTACCGCGCGGGCCGCGACATCCAGGCCGGGCGCGTCTGGGTGAACAACTACCACTCCTACCCGGCGCACGCGGCTTTCGGCGGCTACAAGCAGTCCGGGGTCGGGCGCGAGAACCACAAGATGATGCTCGACCACTACCAGCAGACCAAGAACCTGCTGGTGAGCTACTCCGATCAGGCCATGGGACTGTTCTGATGCCCGCCCCGGACACAGACCGCGCACAGCCGGAGGTGGAACGGGTCGCCGTCACCGACGATGCGGCGGCCCTGCTCCGGGAGCTGCGCGAGACCCACGGGCCGCTCATGTTCCACCAGTCGGGCGGCTGCTGCGACGGCAGCTCCCCGATGTGTTACCCGGACGGGGAGTTCCGGGTCGGGGGCGCCGACATCCACCTGGGCGACCTCGACATCGGGGAGGCCGAGACGGTGCCGGTGTGGATGTCGCGTTCGCAGTTCGAGCTGTGGAGCCACACGCACCTGACCATCGACGTGGTCGACGGTCGCGGGTCGGGGTTCTCGCTGGAGGCCCCGACCGGACGCCGGTTCCTCATCCGGTCCCGCCTGATGACGGACGAGGAGGCCGAGCAGCTGTGACCGTCCGGCGGCCGGGCCCTGCACCCGTCCGGCCGCCCGGACGCCCGTGGTCCGGCCTGGAACCGGGAAGGCGTGCAGACCCGCATTGACAGGGCTCTGACCACGGGTCGAGCATTGAAGGGGCAGGTCAGAAGTCCTCGTTGCCGGGCTCTCGCAGGAGGGGCGACGCGGGGCCCGGGCGCTCCCCGAGCTCGTACGGGGGCGTCCCGGCCGACTCTCCGGGATGTGCCAGAGGGCACGGGGGAGGCAGGACATGGGCGAGCCGCACGAGAACGAGCCGTACGAGGGCGATCCACACACACCCGGCGTGCCCCCGCAGGTCGCGGGCGGGGCAGAGGTGGGCGGGGAATCCTCCGGCTCCGCCCTCCGGAACCGGACACCGCAGACGGATGAGGAGCCCGACGTCCTCCTCGACGTCCCGCGGTTGAACGTCGACGAGATCGAGCTGCACGTGGAACGGCTCCGGGCACGGGTCGCACTGCAAGCCCGGGTATCGGACGTTCTCGACCTCCACGTCGGGGCCGACGTGGACCTCGACGGAGTGGAACTCGACATCAAGGGTGTGGAGGCCGAGGCCCAGTTGAAGGTCCGGCTCGGGAACGTCGAGGCGATCATCGAACGGGTCCTCCGCAGCATCGACGAGAACCCGGAGATCGTCGAGGCGACGGCCCGTACGCTCCCCTCCGCGAAGGACACCGAGGACATTGCCGGGGGCATCGGGCAGGCGGCCGAAGGGGCCGGGCGAGCCGCGGCCGGCACCACCGAGGGGGCCGCACGGGCGGCCGAAGGCGTCGCGGACACCGCGAGCGGAACGGCGGACCCGGGCGGGGACAGCGACCTCGGCGACGCGGCGGCGCTGTCGGACCTCGGGCACACGGACGTGCCGGACCAGGGGTCCGAGGCGGGCGGTTCCGGTGACACCGACGAGGCGGAGGGGCCCGAGAGGGGTGCGGAAACCGAGGAAACCGGTGGGCCGGAACAACCGGAGGGCCCGGAGGCGCCAGGCGTCTCCGGAGCAGGTGGTGAACCCGCGGCAGCCGAGGAACAGCAAGAGCTCGAAGGCCCCGGGGCTCCGGTGGAACAGGCGGGGCCGGAAGGCGGGGGAGAACCGGAAGGGCTCGGCGATTCCCGTGAGCCCGCAGGTTCGGAGGCGTCGGAGGCTCCCGAAGGGGCCGGTGACACCGTAGAGCCCGCTGAGGAGGACGAGGACGACGGGCACTCCGACGGCGGGAGTCACGGTGAGAGCGGAGACGAGCGCTGGTCCAGGATCCGGAACGAGGCCAAGCAGCTCCGCCGCGCGTCCCGCAAGAGGTTCCTCGAGGGCATCGGCTCGGGGGCCAAGCAGGTCGGCCGCGAGGTCGGCGGTGCGGCTGCCCGCGTGGTCAGGGCCGCGCGGAACCCGGACTGACCCGGTGGGCCCTTGGCACCGCCGGGACGAAGGACCCGCACGCGGTTCGCCGAGCTGCCCCCCACACGGTAGGGGGCCGGCTCCGCACCCGGTACCGGCCCTGCCCGACGTCGTGTGTCGCCGCGCCCCGTGCTCTCCGCGCCCTACTCGGCGCGCTCGGCCTCTTGCACCCGCTCCTTCTCCGCGAGCCGCTCGGCGAGGGCATCCTTGACCAGCAGGTCGTGCCGGATCCGCCCCGAGCGGTACCCCACACGGGCGGCGATGTGCCCGGCCACGGGGATCGTCACGACCTGGAACAGGCCCACCAGGACCAGCGTCCCGATGTTGAACACGTTGGTCTCGACGGGGATCAACCGTATCCCCAGCCCCACCAACACCAGCAGCAGCCCCAGCACCTGCGGCTTTGCCCCGGGNGACAGCAGGTCGGGGAACCGGATCAGGCCGATGCCCGCCACGAGCGTCAGCAGGGCCCCCGCGAGGAGGCACAGCATCGCGATCCAGTCGAGGACCTGCACGAACTCGTCGCTCACGACTCCTCCTTCTCCGGCGCGTCCGGCCTGCGCTGCGCCCTGCCGGCAGCCGGGGCGCCAGGGGTCTTCTGCTGCGCACCGGTGCCGGTGTCATCGGTGGTGCCGTGGGGCGGCACGTACTCCTCGGGCCGCCGTGCCACGAACTTCGAGATGCTGATCGACGACGTGAAACCCACGAGCGCCAACACCAGCAGCGTCGGCAGGATGGTCGGGTCCTGGTTGAACGCCGCGTAGGCGCCCAGGCCCGTCATGGCCGAGGCCACGAGAACGTCCACCGACAGCGCCCGGTCGAGGATGCTGGGCCCCAGGAACAGGCGTACGGTCCCCAGCAGCGCCGCGACGCCCAGCGCCACCGAGATCACGATCCACAGGGCGGTCACACGCGCTCCCCTCCGGAAGCCAGGGCTTCCTCCAGCTCGGCGATGTCGGCCCGGGTGCCCAGGCCCCGCACGATGCGTTCCTCGAGTCTGTGCACGTCCTCCTCGGCCGCGCGCACCCCCTCGTCGTCGTCGGCGCCCAGCACGTGCACGAACAGCTCGCGCTCGGTCTGGCCGACCTCGACGATGACACTGCCCGGGATCACCGACGTCACGATCGCCGTGGACACCAGCATCAGATCGGAGCCCGTGCGCAGCTTCACCGCGATCACCGAGCTGCGCACAGTGCCCGGACGGATCACCTGTGCGGTCACCTGGAAGCTCGCCACGAACATCTTCAGCGCGATGTACACGAGCATCCGCACCGCCTGGAACGGCCACAGGCGGAACCCGGGTCTGATAGGCGGAAGTGGGAACACCACCATGATCGACACCGACACCAGGAAGCCCAGCAACAACAGGCCCAGCGACTCCGGCCGCAGTCGGAAGCCGTCGAAGAGCAGCATCCACACCAGCGTCATACCGAGCGCGACGGGGATCTGGATCTTACCGAGACGTCGCCGGAGCCCCAGGGCGCGGAGACGCTTCGGTGAGGTCGGTCCGGTCATCACTCACCTCCGAGAACCGCGTCGATGTAGGGCGTCTGGGCCAGGAGATCCACGGCTGCTTCGGACGCGTAACCGATGAGCGGTCCGGCGAAGACCGTCAGAGCCAGTCCGAAGGCGACCAGAGCCATGGTGGAACCGACCATGCTCCTTGGCAGGATCACCGAGGTGACCACCGGGGCGGACACAGCGGTGTCCCCGAACCGCGAGGAGGGCCCCACCGCTTCGTCCGACGGGCCCAGCGCCGCCGTCGAGGAGGAGTCGGCCTCGGTGTCCTCCAGGACGGTCCCGGGCTCGGCGACCATGCCGTCGGAGGGCGTGCGCCAGAACGCGTAGTTCCACACCCGCGCGATGACGTAGAGGGTCAGCAGGCTCGTCAGGACAGAGACCCCCACCAGTGTGTAGGCCAGCGGCGTCCCGGCCTCCACTGCGGCCTGCATCAGGCCGATCTTGCCGAGGAAGCCCGAGAGCGGCGGGATCCCGCCCAGGTTCATCGCCGGGATGAAGAACAGGATCGCCAGGATCGGTGCGATGCGCACCAACCCGCCGAGCTGGTCCAGCGATGTGGAACCGCCCCTGCGTTCGATCAGTCCCGTGATGAGGAACAACGTGGTCTGCACCGTGATGTGGTGGGCGATGTAGAAGACGGCGCCGGCCAGGCCCAGCTCACTGCCGAGACCCACCCCGAAGATCATGTAACCGATGTGGCTGACCAGCGTGAACGAGAGCAAGCGCTTGATGTCGGTCTGTGCGACCGCGCCGAGGATGCCCATGATCATCGTCGCCAGCGCCACCCACAACAGCAGGGTGTTGAGCTGGGTCCCCGGGAACATGAGCGTCTCGACCCGGATGATCGAGTACACGCCGACCTTGGTCAGCAGGCCGGCGAACACCGCAGTGACGGGCACCGGCGCGGTCGGGTAGGAGTCGGGGAGCCAAGCTGCCAGCGGGAAAACCGCCGCCTTGATGGCGAACGCGATGACCAGGACGAGCTCCAGCACGAGCCGGAGCTCCTCGTTGATCTCGGGCAGGCGCTCGCCCAGCTGTGCCATGTTCACGGTGCCGGTCGACGCGAAGATCAGTGCGATCGCCATCAGGAACAGCACCGAGGACACCAGCGACACCACCACGTAGATGGCGCCCGCGCGCATCCGCGACTGGGTCCCGCCCAATGTCAGGAGCACGTAGCTGGCGGTCAGCAGGATCTCGAAGCCCACGTACAGGTTGAACAGGTCACCCGCCAGGAAGGCGTTGGAGACACCCGCGACCAGGATCAGGTAGGTCGGTTGGTAGACCGACAACGGCGCGACCTCGGCCTTGGGCGCCATGCCCTGCCCGATCGAGTAGACGAGCACCGCCAGGGTGATGGCGGCCGAGACCGTCACCATCAGGGCGGCGAGTTGGTCCGCCACCAACGTGATGCCGATGGGGGCCTCCCACCCACCGACCTGGACGGCCAGCGGGCCGAGCTCGTGCGATCCGATCATCAGCAGGAAACCGACGACCAGGACCGCGCTGAGCGTGCTCACGCTCAACCACTGCTGGAGCCTGGTCCAGCGGGTCCCGAGGGCCAGCTTCGCACCCGCCGCGAACAGCGGCAGGATCACCGGCAGCGGAACGAGCAGGTGCAGGATGTCGGCGAAGAAGGACTCGCCCATGGTCACTCGCTCCCTTGCAGATCGCTGTCCTCGGCGCGAGCGAGGCGTTCACGCTCGGAGCGCATCGACCGGCGCGCCTCGCGCCGCTGCGCGCGGATCCTGCGGCGCAGCTCGCGCCACAGCTCGCGCTCGGCGGCACGGTCGGCCCTGCGGTGTTCCCGCAGGCGGCGGCGCCCGAGGCGGATACGTCCGCGCAACTCGTTGACCTGGGCGGTCATGCTTTCGGTCCGGTCGCTGAGGCGACGCATGGTCTCCTGCGACCGCTCGTCGGCCTCACCGTCCTCGGCCTCGACCTCGTGGCGGGCCAGCTCGGCCTGGGCCGCAGCGATCTCCGCCTTGATACGGGCCTGCTCGGCCAGCTCCTGGGCGTCGGCCGCTGCGATGGTGGCCTGGAGCTCGGCACGCTGGCGGCGGATGTCGGCCCGCAGCCGGCGGCGCTCCTTCTGGAAGCGCTGCCGCACCGCACGCCGGCCCTCGCCGTGTGCGATCCGGAGGTCTTCGGCGTCGTCCTGGACCTCGTCGTTGCCCTCGAGCTGCCAGTTCCGGTAGGCCATGGCCAGCAGGAACGCGGTCAGGCCCAGGGTGATGACGATCGCGGTCAGGATCATCGCCTGGGGCAAGGGGTCGGTCATCCTGGTCTCGTCGCCGAACCAGAGGACGGGGGGACCGCCCTTCTGGCCGCCGGCCGCCAGGATCATCAGGTTGACCCCGTTGCTCATCACGACGAAGCCGAGGAGGACGCGGGTGAGGCTGCGCTCGAGGAGCAGCACCACGCCCACGGCGACCAGGACGCCGATGACGATGACCAGGGTCAGGCTCGGTGAGTCGCTCACGAGGTGACCTCCTCGGCTCGCTTGGCGGCCTCGGCCCGCGACGGCTCGTCGGTCTCCGCTGCGTCCCGTTCGATCTGTTCGTCGATACGGGCGCCCAGGCTTCTGAGGATGTCCAGGATCAGGCCGATCACCAGCAGGTAGACGCCGATGTCGAAGAACAGGGACACGGTGAGGTGCGCCTCGCCCAGGATCCAGAAGTCCACGTATCCGTGGGCGCCGGCGAGGATGTCTCCGCCGAAGAACGCGCCGGCTATGCCGGTTCCGGTGGCCACGGCCAGGCCTGCACCGATGAGTGCGCCGGGCTGCACCCACGCGGTGGAGTACAGCTCGTGCCGGCCGCCGGCCAGGTAGCGCACGATGAACGCCAGACCCGCAACGATGCCTCCCGCGAAACCGCCGCCGATCGCCGTGTGGCCGGTGAGAAGCAGATACATCGAGATCACCATGATCACCGGGAAGAGGAAGCGCGAGACGACCTCGAAGATGATCGAGCGGCGTTCGGTCGGCAGGGTGTCCGCCCCCGGCAGCCACGTGCGGTTCCATTGCGGCTTGACGTGCATGGACGCCGGGGCGAACGAGAGAGCGCCCAGGTCCGCGCTGCCTCCGTTGGGCTGCTCCGGCGGGGCCGTGACCGACAGGGCCATCACCCCGCCGGGGACCTTCCGCGACTTCGGACGGCGGCGCAGGAACATCAGGCTGGCCACACCGGCAGCAGCGGCGGCCAGCACGGAGATCTCGCCCATGGTGTCCCAGGCGCGGACGTCGACCAGCAGCACCGAGATGAGGTTCTCGCCCCCGGACTCCCGTGCGGCGTCCGGGTAGCCGATCGCGACCGACTCCTCCTGGCGCCCGGCCAGCGAGTAGTAGGTCATGAATGCGGCGAGCAAGCCGGTGGCGGCGCCGATCGTCAGGTTCCACACGCGGCGGCCGCGCAGGGCGGGCGCCGAGAAGTTCGTGGGCAGGCGCCGTAGCACCAGCACGAACACGACCAGGCTGACGGTCTCCACCAGGAACTGGGTGAGCGCGATGTCGGGGGCGGCCTGCAGGTAGAACAGGGCGGCACAGCCGTAACCGCTGATGCCGACCAGGATCACCGAGTACAGGCGGCGGCGGACGAACACCGCGGCCAGTGTGGTGACGACCATGATGGCCGCCGGGATGACCTGCACCGGGGTGTCCCACAGGCGCAGTTCCGGCGTCGGCAGTTCCCAGATGCGGCCGGTGATGATCGGCCACACAGCACCGACGACCAGCACGACCAGGATCGTGCCGAGGTAGACCGGCAGTGAACCGCGCTGGGTGGCACCGGTCGCCTGCAGGGCGAGGTTGTCGAGGCCGGCGAGCATGCGGCGGTAGATGCGGTCGGCGTCGACGACGGCCATGGCGCGGTTGACGCGTTCCACACCGTCGCGGAACCGGAACAGCAGCGCGCCGCCGACGACGCAGACCGCCGAGAGCAGCAGCGGCAGCTCCCACCCGTGCCAGAGTGCCAGGTGCGCTTCGTACCCGCCCGGGCCCAGGGGCTCGACGGTGTCGGCGTACACGGCGAAGAACCGGTCCAGCCAAGCGGAGAGCGGACCGCCGGCGAGGCTGAGCGCGGCCAGCACCACGGCCGGGGCCAGGAAGAGCGGCCCGGGTGCGTGCACGTGGGTCTCCGGCACGTTCTCCTTCGCGGAGAAGGCGCCCCACAGGAATCTGAGGCTGTAGGCCACGGTGAACGTGGACCCCACGACCAGGCCGGCCAGGACCACCGTGTCGAGGAATCCGCCGCCGACGTAGGCGCCGAAGGCCAGCTCCTTGGCGGCGAAGCCCAGGGTGGGCGGCAGCCCGGCCATGGACGCGGCGGCCACGACCGAGACCCAGAAGGTGCCCGGCATGGAGCTGCGCAGCCCGGACAGTCTGCGGATGTCACGGGTGCCGGTGCTGTGGTCGATGATGCCGACCACGAGGAACAGGGGTGCCTTGAACAGCGTGTGCGCCAGCAGCATCGAGATGCCGGCGAGTGCTGCGTACTGGTTGCCGGTGCCGAGCAGGGCGATGAGGAAGCCCAGTTGGCTGATCGTGCCGGAGGCCAGGACGAGCTTGAGGTCGGTCTGGCGCAGGGCCTTCCAACCGGCGAGCACCATGGTCAGGACGCCGAAGAAGACCGCCATGGCCTGCCACACGGCCACGCCCTCGAAGGCGGGGGTGAGGCGGGCGACCAGGTAGACACCGGCCTTGACCATCGCCGCGGCGTGCAGGTAGGCCGAGACCGGTGTGGGGGCGCGCATGGCGGCAGGCAGCCAGAGGCCGAACGGGAACAGCGCCGACTTCGACATCGCGCCGATCATGATCAGCACGAGCGCGGCTTGGACGATCGCCCCGGTGGGCGGAGCCGCCACGATCTCGGCGATCACGTAGGTCCCGGCGGTCTCGCCGAGCATGATCATGCCGACGAGCATCGCGAGGCCGCCGAGGGTGGTTACTGTCAACGCCGTCATGGCGGCGCGGCGGCTCTCCTGCAGCTCGGTGTTGTGTCCGACCAGCAGGTAGGAGAAGACCGTGGTCAGTTCCCAGTAGATGAAGAGCTGGATGAGGTCGTCGGCGAGGACGAGACCGAGCATCGCGCCGGCGAACGCGACGAACACGCCCGCGAACCGGCCGAGGCCGGGTTCGGAGTCGCTGAAGTACCGCGCGCAGTAGATGAGGACGAGCGTTCCGACGCCCGCCGCGATGAGGGTCATCAGCAGGCCGAGCGTGTCCATGTGCGTGCCGAGCCGGAACGAGAACTCCGGGGCCCAGGCGTAGGACGAGGTCAGCTCGCCGCCGTCGAGGACGGTCGGGAGTTGGAAGAAGGCCCAGACGGTGGAGAGCCCGGGGACCACGGCGAGCGCGAGGAAGGCGTTTCGCCCCCACCGGCGCACCAGTAAGGGCGCGACCGCCGCAGCGATGAAATGCGCTACCAGCACTGTTGTCAATGCGCCCCTCCCGGACCGGTCCGGGCCCACCCGAGTTCCGGGCGGACGTCCACTGCCCCTGCAGCAGACCGTTACGCCCACGACCGGAGAGGTGGACGGGGCGTCACTGCGACTCGAAGGGGAGTGTGTCTTCCTGAACTTGCGTGCGCAAGCTATTTAATAGCTAGACTATACAAGCGTCAAACCGCCGCGCGGACCCGGTCCGCGCACCTTCTGCCTGCGAGGAACGTCCCGTGCCCGACGAAGCCCACGAATCCAGTGCGGAGCAGCACAACCGCGAACTCGAGGAGTTCCAGCGTGCGTGGACCGAACTGATCAATGCGGCCATACACGCACGATCACGCAGCGGGCACGGGCACCGCGGCGGCGAGGAGCTCACCCTCACCCAGGCCCTCCTCATGGAGGCGGTCCGGGGGGCGGACGGTCCCAGCGTGGGGGCCGTCGCCCAGATGGTGGGGGTGTCGTCCCCGTCGGCCACGCGCATGATCCAACAGCTCGAGCGCCGCGGCCTGATGGCGCGCCGCAGGTCGGAGCGGGACGAACGCAGCACCGTGGTGACGATCACCGAGGAGGGGGATCGGGTGCTCGCCCTCGCGCGCAGCGACATGGAAGCCCGACAGCGCCGGGTCTTCGATGCCATACGGCCCGCCATGCGCCCGATGGTGATCACGCTCCTCCACGACCTCCGCGAGGCCCTCGACGAGACCTGAACCTTCGGCCCGGTGCGTCGAGTGGTCCGAGTCCTCCACTTGGCGCCTTCGTTACCTCACATTGACAACCGCACCACGGGTCTCTTTCTTCCCGAGCAGGGTTCACCGATTCGGTCCGTCCCGAACAGGCGGCCGGTAGGGCCGGGTCGTGGATCTGCCGTGGGCAGATCTGCCCCGGGCCGAAACCGTGGCCCACGCGGCTCTCCCCGACCCAGGCTGGAGAGGAACCGGCCCGGAACCGCGGCCGGGGGAAGGAGACCACCATGATCACCGCATCGACCCCCGTCGCCTCGGACGAGGGCACGGGCGGCGCATTCGACGACCAGCTCGCCGCGCGCCTCATGCGCAGCCGCATCGTGTTCCTGGGGAGCCAGGTCGACGAGGCCAGTGCCAACCGCGTGTGTGCGCAGCTGATGCTGCTCGCCGACGAGGACCCGCACCGCGACATCACTCTGGCGGTCAACAGTCCCGGGGGCGTGATCACCGCGGGGATGGCCATTTACGACACGATGAACTTCGTGCCCAACGATGTCTCCACGGTCGGCATGGGTGTGGCCGCCAGCATGGGGCAGTTCCTGCTCTGCACCGGCACGCCCGGCAAGCGTTTCGCCCTGCCGAACTCCCGCGTCATGATGCACCAGCCCTCCGGCGGTATCAGCGGGACCGCTGCGGACATCGCGATCCAGGCCGACAACCTCGCGCACACCCGGCAGGCCATGGTGCGCCTCATCGCCGAACACACCGGACAGACCGAGGAACGCATCGCTGCCGACCAGCACCGCGACGCCTGGTTCACCGCAGAGCAGGCCCGCGAGTACGGGTTCGTGGACGAGGTCGTGAGCGGCGTGGGCGAACTCGGCGGGGTCGGCCCGCGCCTGGGCGCGCATGCGCCCGGGTTCAACACCGGACGAGGAGGCCCCCGGTGAGCGGCCGTTACACCATCCCGACCGTCGTGGAGAGCACGCCCAAGGGGGAGCGCTCCTACGACGTGTTCAGCCGACTGCTGTCGGAGCGCATCATCTTCCTGGGCACTCCGATCGACGACGACGTCGCGAACGTGGTCATGGCGCAGCTGCTGCACCTGGACCACGAGAGCAGCGACACCGACATCCAGCTCTACATCAACTCGCCCGGCGGCTCGAACACCGCAGTGACCGCCATTTACGACACCATGCGGTTCGTGCGCGCGGACGTGACGACCGTGTGCATGGGCCAGGCGGCCTCTGCCGCGGCGGTGCTGCTCGCGGCCGGCACGCCCGGCAAACGGATGGCGTTGGAGCACGCGAGGGTCCTGCTCCACCAGCCCTCCGCGGAGGGCCAGGGTGTGGCCGCCGACCTGGAGATCCAGGCGGAGGAGGTGCTGCGGATCCGGTCGCAGGTCGAGGGGATCCTGGCGCGGCACACGGGGCAGTCGGCCGAGCGTCTGAGGGCCGACACCGACCGGGACCGCTTCTTCACCGCTGAGCAGGCCAAGGACTACGGCCTGATCGACGGCATCATCAGCGTTCCGGAGGTCTCCCCGGAGCCCGCCGCGGCCTGACGGGGGCGTGGCGGGATCCGGCCCCGGCCCCTGTGCCGGGGCGCCGCCCGGGGGTTCCGGTCCCCGGGCGGCCGGGTCTGTACGGAGCGGTTCTCCCGTGCGCAGGCCGAAAGCGGGTGAGTGCGGGCGGGAGAACATGTGCCCGAAGCGGGTGGAACGTGTGCGGCCCGGCCGGCGGGCCGGGCCGCATCGGTGCATTCGGGGTCAGGCGGCGAGCGTGAGCACCTGCGCCTGCTGGGCCGACCGTGTCGGTTGCGCCTGGGGTGGGGCCTGCGGCACGACCTGCTGCGGCATCGGCGCCACCTGGTAGCTGCCGGTGCGCGTGAGCCGGATCGGGGCCGCACGGTGGTAGAGCTCGGCGAGCACGTCGGTCAGGGACAGGCCGAGGGAGCGGTAGACGGCGGCGAGCACCTCGGAGGATGCCTCCTTGCGTCCGCGCTCGATCTCCGAGAGGTAGGGGAGCGAGACCTGCGCGTCCTCGGCGACCTCGCGCAGGGTGCGGCGCTGTTCGGTGCGCGCGCGGCGCAGGAGTTCGCCGATGAGGTCGCGCATGAGGGGGTCGTCGGGCTGCGGGGCCCGGGGCTGTCGGCCCTCGGGCCGCGGGGTCTCGGGCTGCTGTGCGCGCTGGCCACGGCGGGCCTGGTCCAGGTCGCGCAGGACGCTGTCGGACATCGGTTCCTCCCGGTGGCGGCGGTGGCCGCGACGGCGCCGTTCGGCACCGTCGGCGGTCTCGGCGCGGACGTCGTCCTTCGAGCCTATGTGCAGGGGAGGATCGCGGGCAGGGGTAGCGGGCCCGCTTCTGCCGACGGCAGAAGGGCGTGGGAACCGGTCCCACCGGGCCTGGGCCGTGTTCGTGTCGTGTCCGGATGCTTACAACAGGTTAGTCTCCCCACGTCAACTTCCTGGGGGTGCGCATGTACGGGTTCGACGGGTCGAGCGGCCGGCGGGAACGGGGGCTCCGGCACCCGAGGCCGATCCCGGCGGCGTTCCTGGTCTACGCGGTGTGCGCAGTGGTTTTGTCGCTGATCCTCCTCGGCATGATCTCGACCTCCGTCGACGACACTGTCGTCGCGCGCGACCTCTTCGTCTATGTACTGGTGCTCGCGGTCGGCGCACCGGTGGTGGTCTGGGCCGTGGCCGCGCCGCTGGCCGCCCTGGGCCGGTATCTGTCGCGGAACCTCGGTGGGCACCGGGTTCCGTGGACCGCGCTGGCGTTGCTGGTGGTGCTGGCTGTGTTCTGGATGGCGAACCGGTTCTGGGCGCCGGCCGACCTCGACACGCCGCTCGGGATGTTCGTCCTGGTGCTCACCGGTCCGGCCACGCTCGTCTGTGCCGCGCTGCGCACCGAGGAGGAGGATGTGCCCCAGAACCCCCGCGGGGAAGGGCGTTGACGGTCGTGAGGTCTGGTTCGCCGGATGCCTCGGAGCGGCATGGCCGTCCCGGTGGCGGTCCGCCGCGGTGTTCAGCGCTTCTCGTGCTCCCGGGCCTCGGTGAGCAGAGTGCGCAGGAGTTCGGTGTCGGTCGAGGCGAGGTCGGTCTTGACGCAGGCCGGACGCTTTCTCCGGAAGAACTCCGTGCAGATCTCGGGGCGGCGGCTTCCGAAGTGCGACACCTGCCCGTGCAAGGCGCATGGGGGCAACGCCGCACATGACTCTGTGCAATGCAGGATTGTTCGTCGACGCCAATATCTGACAAAAGGTTCATACAGGGCGGGAGTGCTCCGGTGTCCCACGGGCATCGCGAGGGAACGGAAGGGGCGCGCAAGAGCGCCGACCGCCGATCGCCGACCAGGGAGGTACACCCGTGGAGATCACCGGAATCTTCAGCGCGATCATCATCGGGTTGATCATCGGGGCGCTCGGTCGCCTCATCGTCCCGGGCAAGCAGCACCTGCCCATCTGGCTCACGCTCCTGCTCGGCATCGTGGCCGCGTTCGTCGGAGGCTGGGTCGCGGCCATCTTCTCCACGGCTTTCCTCTGGGTGCTGCTCGTGCAGGTCCTGGTGGCCGCGGTGATCGTCTATCTCGCCGACGGGATGTACGCCAGGAACGCCGGATGAGCGGAGTGTGAACGGAGGGCGGGCACCGAGTTTCCCGCCCGCCCCGCGGGCCCGGCCCACATCCCGACGCCGCACCCCGATCCCACACGCCGGCTCTCGGTCACCAACCGGGGGCCGGCGTCACGCGTTCGGTGCGCCCCGACGACAGCGACCACTCCGCCGCCTCCAACACCGCCACGACGTCCCGGCCGAACCGCACGCCGCAGGGGTCCGCCTTCTCCCCGGTGACCTGCGCCGTCAGCCGGTCGATCGCCGCGCCGAACGCCGACACCGGGTCCCGAGAACCGGTCGGTACCTGACGCCACCCAGGATCACCGTGGAGCTGCATCTCGAAGGTTCGGGCCGCGGGCGGGGCGTTCACCGTAAGCGCGAAGGAACCCACCGCCCCTCCGGCGTGCTCCGTCATCAGGTGCACCGTCTCCCGCGGCCCCGCCATCGCCGAGACCCGCCGCGCCGGGCCCAGCACCGGCAAGGCCAACGCGAGCGCGTGCGGGCCCAGGTCCCACAGTCCGCCCTTGTTCCGCCGCCACGGCGAGGCCCCGTACGGGTTCCCCGGCTCGAAGATCGATGCGTACAGGTGCGCTCGGGCCCCGTGCCAGCGCTGCCCCTCCGCCTCTGTCAGGAAGCGCTCGACCTCCTCGGAGAACCGCGCGGTGAAGAACACGATCGACGCCAACTCCCGGCTCTCCACCTCCACTGTGAGCTGGTCGGCCATCGATGCGGACAGCGCGACCGGTTTGTCGAGCAGCAGGTGGCGCCCCGCCCGTGCCGCTCGCAGGGCCAGTTCCGCCTGCACGTCCGGCGGCAGGGCGATCGCGACGGCGTCGACCTCCTTCAAGAGCGCGTCCACGTCCTCGTGTGCCTGTGCCCCGTAGTGCCCGGCCACCGCCGCCGCTTTCTCGGGGTCCCTGCCCCACACACCGACCAACTCCGCGCCGGGGTGGGCGGCCAGGGCCGGGGCGTGTGTCTCGGTGGCCCAGAGCCCCGTGCCCAGTAATCCGAACCTGACTCCCATGTCTGCCCGCCCTTTCCTCGTGGTCCCCGAACCATTCTCCATGGAATCGCTCCCAGCCACCCCCGCTCGGTGGCCGCCATCGGCCGATCCCACCCCTGTCGGCCGCACTCGTATCCGCCGCCGCACGAGCCCCGCCCGAACCACGGGGAGACGGCCCGGCCGGGAACGCTCCGTCCCCGGGATCCCGACCCGTGGGCCTCCCACACCCCACGAGCCCCTTGGAGGAATGGACGCGGATGACCACCCGCGAGTTCACCCCCGACCCCGGGAACCCTGCCCTCGGGCGCGGTTCGCCCGGGTCGTCCAAGACCGACGTGTTCGCGTGGCCGGGCTCCTGGTGCACGCCGCAACCGGGTCTGCCGTCCCCGGGCACGACACCGGCCCCGCCGCGGAGCGACGGGGCCGGCGACCGGCGCTCACGGCTCACGGCGTCACGGCGCGATCGGCACCACCGACGAGAACGGCGCGTGCGTGGCCAGGCGCTCCGTGATGCCCTCGCGGACCATGGCCTTGGCGGCCTCCGCGGCGCTGCCCACGTCCGCGCCCTTGGCGAGCTCGGCGGTGATGGCGGCGGCGAAGGTGCAGCCTGCGCCGCTGACGCGCTCCTCACCGATCTTCGGGGCGCTCATGACGGTGACGTTCTCGCCGTCGAAGTGAACGTCGACCGCGTCGGGACCGGGCAGCTCGGTGCCGCCCTTGGCGATGACGTGGTCCGGGCCCAGCTCGTGGATTCGGCGGGCGGCCTCGACGAGGTCGTCGACGTTGTCGATGCTCTCCATGCCGGCCAGGGTGCGGGCCTCGAAGTGGTTGGGCGTGATGACCGTGGCCAGCGGCAGGATCTGCGCGGTCAGGGCCTTGTCGGTGTCCAGGGCGGCACCGGGCTCCTGGCCCTTGCAGATCAGGACCGGGTCCAGCACGACGTGGCGCCACTCCTGGGCCTTGAGCCCCTGCTCGACCACGTCGATGGTGTCGGGCGTGCCGAGCATGCCGATCTTGACGACGTCGAGGTCGTGGCAGCTCGTGGCCGCCTCGATCTGGTCGGCGATGACACCGGGGGCCATCGGCACGAAGCGGTGCCCCCAGTCGTTCTTCGGATCGAAGGAGACGACGCAGGTGATCGTGCCCATCCCGTAGACGCCGAGTTCCTGGAAGGCCTTGAGGTCGGCCTGGATGCCGGCGCCGCCGGTGGCCTCCGACCCTGCGATCACGTATGCGCGGTTGGTCATGGAGTGCCAACCTCCTCTTGAATCTCGGTGCTGTTGCCGGTCTCGGAAGCCCTCCACGGGTTCACGAACCCGTACTTATTGCACCACAACGCCCGGTCCTGATGTCCATGGCGGGCCCACCCTGTAGCGGGGTCACTGCCGGTCGGTGGAGGTACAACCCTGGTGGCCCTCCGCCGATTCCCCGCCGAAGAGGCCGCGTTCCAGCCACCTGTTGAACGCGCCGTACTCCGCGGAGACACTCATCCGGACCGCGGCGCCCCGGTCGTCCGGGCCGCTCCGCTGCGTGCGTCCGACGGGGTCGAGCACGACACGTTCCGGGCGAAGGCCCACGTAGGGCTCGTCCAGCGCCGTGGACAGGGCGAGCGCGTCGTGTTGCATGCTCCCGGGGTGGAACGCCTCGAACCACCCCTCCAGGTGGTGGTGGAGCAGGTGCTGCCATCCCCCGGTCGCTGCCTGGGCGAGGCGGTGGTGGACCGGTCCGCCGGGCACGACCTCGATCTCTGTGCGGAAGGTGATGTCGGAGGTGACCAGCCGTACCCCCTCGAGCTGCCCCGCAGCGATCGCCTCGAACACCGCGTGTGCTGCGGGGACGTCCATGCGGATGTTGTGCTCGGCGCGCGAGGGGTCGCGGTAGGCCAGGCTCCCGCCCATCTGCGTGACGGCGAGCCGGCCGGCTGCCTCGGGAAGCTCCACCAGGACCGTCGCGAGGTTGCTGAGCGCGCCCATGCCGACCCAGAGGACCTCCCCGTCGGTGCGGTCCAGGAGCGCGCGGACCGCCCCCACGACGTCCCGGCCCTGCTCGGGAACGCTGGCCGGGGCGAGCCCCTGCGCGCAGAAGTACCGGGTTCCGCCCACGCCGTGGCCCGCCACGGTCGCGACGTCGCCGCGCTCCAGGAGATCCAACAGGTGGCGCGCGAACCGTGCGCGTTCACCGTGGGGGAGAGGGGCGCCGGTCTCGTCGTTGGTGAGTACGAGCGCGAGCCCCGGGAGGGTGCGGGCTGCTGCGGCGACCGTGATCGCGTCGTCGGGGTCGCCGCCGATGTCGGTGTCCAGGACGACGGGCAGGGCGCGGTGCGAAGCCGGCACGGGGCCTCCTCGGTGGGCCGGTCAGAGCCCGGCGATGAGCTGGTCGGTGACGTCGTAACCGTTGACGTAGCCGCCCTCGACGGTGTTCTCGCCGGTCGTGGGCTCACCGGCGAAGTGCAGCACCCCGTCGACGGGTTCGGCCAGGGCCGCCGGGGCGTCGTGCGCGCCCGGCGGAACGTACAGGTATGCGCCGCGGCTGTAGCGGTCCGCGGCCCAGTCGTGTGTGGTGCGGGCGACCGGGGTGGGCAGCTCCTCGCCGAGCACGTCGGCGAGCGCGGCGAGCCCCGCGTCGAAGCGTTCGCCCTCGTCCAGCGCGAGCAGGTCGCGGGCGCCGGCACCGGCCGCCCAGGCCACGACCACCTCCGGGGAGCCGGAACCGGCGTCGCCCGAGGAGATGCGCCAGAACACGAAGTCCGCTCCCTGTTCCCAGCCGAGGGCATCAGGTTCCTCGGGGAAGACCGGCCGGTCGAACTCGTAGACCAGTTTGAGGGCGTCGGTTGTGTCCAGGGCCCGGACCGCGTCCAGGTGCGAGGTGGGCAGCGGCGGGTCGAAACGCACGTCGCCGGCCTGGAGCACACCCAGCGGCAGGGCCACGACGCATTGGGCGGCGCGGAAGATCTGCTCCCCGTCGGCCCCTGCTGCCAGCTCCACACCGGCCCGGATCCGGCGGACCTCCCGAACCGGCGTGGACAGCCGCACGTCGAGCCCGTCGGCGAGGGGTTCCAGGATCCGGTCGTAGCCGTCGACCACACGGTGGTTCTCCCGGGAGGCGGACCACCAGTCGAACAGCTCGTACCGGTGCATCCAGGTCGCGCTCCACCGGTCCAGGGGTTCGTTGTCGATGGAGACGGGCGGCCAGTCGGACTCGGGCACGTCCATGCGCCGCAGGTAGGAGGCGGCGTCCTCGGTGTCCAGGGGAGCGCTGCCGGTCTCGATGCTCGAACCCCCGCCGGAACCGCCGCGCACCCGGACGGTCTCGGCGCCGCTCTCCTCGACGAGCTCCCAGGTGTAGGCGTCGCTTCCGTGGATCAGCCCGGCGCCCAGTTCCACGGGGACGGAGGTGAAGGAGTGGTCGGTGCGCACCTGGCCGCCGACACGGTCGCGGGCCTCCAGGACCACCGCGGACTTCCCCTGGTCGACGAGGTTGCGCGCCGCGGACAACCCCGTGATGCCCGCACCGATGACGGCCACGTCCCAGTCCGGGGCGCCGAACCCCGAGCAACCCGCGGCGGAGAGCAGGACCCCGCCTCCGAGCAGGGCCCCGCCTCCACGCACGAGCGTGCGTCGGCTGATACCGGGCATGGTGCTCCCAGCGGTCGGAGGACGGGACTCCCAGTATGCTCTCGTCCCCGGCGGCGGCCGGACCGCCCCGGGGACGGAATTGCTGTGTTCTCCCCCGAAATGTCGCGGAAGGTGTTTAGAGTGCGGAACGTGAATGCACAACTTCCCCTCAGCACCCTCATGGACGACGCCGCGATCCTGTCGTTGGAACACCAGTTCCACCTGCAGGACGTGCTCGGTGAGCACAACTGGCGGGTCGACATGAACGCCCCTGTCTTCGAGTTCACGTTCCCCTCGGGCGAGAGCCTGGTCTGCGAGAACTTCCACTTCCTGGGCAGTGCAGCACCTGGTCCCGGCTCCTGGATGTGGTCGTGGGGCAACCCGTCCGGGTTCCCGCCCGAGCTCATCGCCCTGGCCGGTTCCGTGCGCGACCTCGGTGAACGCCACGGGGTCGCGGAGCTCACCTCCGCGGAGGTGCCCTTCGACGGCCTGCCCGGCTCACCGGAATCACCGCACAAGGTCGTGGGTCCGCTCACGGAGGCGGCCAAGGTGCTCACCGGCCGCTGGACCTCCTACAGCGGTGAGGTCGGCGGCGGCACCCGGGCCTCGTTCCTGGTGGAGCACCCCTCTTTCCGGCTCTCCGCGCCTGACCCCGTGCGGACCGTGGGGCTGCTGCAGCAGGCGGTGTCCGGGCTGCCGCTCACCGATCACCGGCGCGCGGTCTACACCTACGGCCACCTGCGCGGACTGAACCCCGCGTTCGCCGACGACGGTGCACGGCTGACCCTGTCCGCGGAGGGAGTGGCCATCACGGTCTCCTTCGACGAGCAGGGCCGCGTCGGGAACGTCGAGGGTTCCTTCGGCTGATCGCCGGGGCCCGGGCGCGGGACGGAGTTGACCGACTCGTCAACTCCGGTCGTCGAACTGCCCGGGCCGACGCCCCTCTCCGGGCGGGCCGGCGAAGGCCTGCCCGATCTCGAGCCACTCCTGTGCGAGCGCGCCGTGCGCCCGCAGGGAGGTGTCCTCGACGTGGCGCCGACGGGTCAGCACGAGGCAGAACTCCTCCGCGTTGCCGACCACCTTCTGCGCGGCCCCGTCCGGGCCCAGGAACCAGGTGGAACCGTCGGGGGCCTCCAGCTCCACCCGCACCGGTTCCTCGGGCACCGGGAGCTCACGGGTGAGGTAACTGAACGGCCGGGCCCGCACCGCGATGTGCGCGACGTGCCGCAGCCGCGCGGTCGGGCGGCGACGCACCCCGAGCGCGTCCACCACGTCCTGTCCGTGCGCCCATGTCTCCATCAGGCGTGCGGTCGCCTTCGAGGGCACGCTCATCGGCGGTCCGAACCACGGGACGCGGGTTCCGGGCGGTGCCTCTGCCAGTGCGGCCCGCAGCTCTCCGGCGGCCTCCCGCCACTCGGGGAGCAGCTCCTCGGGCGGGACGGGATCGGGTTGGGTGAACCCCTCCGGGTCCTTCATGGCCTCGCTCAGCAGAGCGTCGAAACCCTCCGGGTCGGTCACGGCTGTGTGCGCGGCCCGGTCGAAGTAGGCCAGGTGGGCGATCTGGTCGACGACGGTCCATCCGGGCGCGGGGGTGGGTCGGTCCCACGTGGCGGGTTCCAGACCGGTCAGCAGGTCGGCGAGCTCTTCCTGTTCGGCTCGCAGGTCGTCGATCAGGGCGTGTGCGTCGACCACGGGGATCGTTCCTCCCAGGAGGTGGGGCGGCACCGTCCGATGTTGACGGACTTGTCATGTTCGGCGAACAATAGCGCATGAGTGATCGCCCTCACACGGTCGGGCGCGGCCGGTGGGCCGGTCGGCGACACCCACAGCGACGACGGATGCGAGCGTGAACCGATGAGCGCCACCCCCCGGACCGACCCCTGGAACACCCCAGAACGCACGGAACTGCGCGCCACGGTGCGCTCCTTCGCAGAGAAGGAGATCCTGCCCGACGCCGACCGCTGGGAACGCGAGGGCGAGCTGCCCCGATCCCTGCACCGGGCCGCCGCCGATCTGGGACTCCTCGGGCTCGGCCTGCCCGAACGGGTGGGCGGCGACGGCGAGATGATCGACCAGCTCGTGGTCTCCGAGGAGCTCCTGCACGCGGGAGTGCCCAGCGGGGTCCTGGCCTCGCTGTTCACCCACTCCATCGCTCTGCCCGCGCTCGTGGCGAGCGAACGCGAGGACCTGGCCCGCGACTACGTCCGGCCCACCCTCTCCGGCGAACGCGTGTGTGCGCTGGCCGTCACCGAACCCGACGGCGGTTCCGACGTCGCCCACCTGCGCACCCGTGCCGTCCGCGAGGGCGACGACTGGGTGATCGACGGGTCCAAGATGTTCATCACCTCCGGCCACCGCGCCGACTTCGTCACTGTCGCCGCCCGCACCTCCGGCACCGGCCACGAGGGCATCTCCCTGTTCGTGGTCGACACCGGCACCCCCGGGTTCACCGTCTCCCGCAAGCTCGACAAGATGGGCTGGCTGTCCTCGGACACCGCAGAGCTCTCCTTCGAGGGGGTGCGGGTGCCGGCCGCCAACCTCGTCGGCGAGGTCGACCAGGGGTTCTGGCAGATCATGCGGCAGTTCGCGAGTGAGCGGATCGGGCTCTCGGTGCAGGCCGTGGCCATCGCCCAGCGCTGCATCGACCTGTCCGCGCGTTACCTGCGCGAACGCGAGGCCTTCGGCGGGCCGCTCGCCAAACGCCAGGTCCTTAGGCACCGCCTCGCCGAGATGCACCGCCGCACCGAGGTCGCGCGCACCTACGTACGGCACGTCGCCGAAAGGGTTCAGGACGGCGAGGAGCTCATCCCCGAGGTCGCGATCGCCAAGAACACCGCCACCGAGGCCCTCGACCACGTCGTCGACAACGCTGTCCAGATCCACGGCGGGGCCGGGTTCGTGCGCGACAGCGAGGTCGAGCGCCATTACCGCGACGCCCGAATCTTCAGCATCGGCGGTGGAACCTACGAGATCATGAACGAGGTCATCACCAAGTTCCTGCCCCTGCGCTGACCCCGGTCGCATTCGCCGCGCCCGCGTGCCCACCCGAGGAGGCCGACAACATGAGGGACCGCCGGCTCGGCGAGCGCNCGCTCGTGGAGGCCGCGCGCGAGGTCTTCGAGGAGAAGGGGTTCGAGGAGACCCGGATCGCCGAAGTCGCGGCCCGGGCCCGTCTCGCCCACGGCACGTTCTACACCTATTTCGACTCCAAGGACGACGCGCTGCACGAGGTCGCCAAGGGCCTCACCGCGGAGATGTTCGAGGCGTCCCGTTCAGGTGAACCCGCCGACGCCGACCCCGTCGACCGGATCCGGTCCTCCACGGAACGGTTCCTGCAGGTGTACCGCGACAACGCCCGCATGATGCACGTGATCGAGCAGGTCTCGCCCCGCAAACCCCGGTTCGCCCACGTGTACCTGGAGATCCGGGGCCTGTTCGTGGACCGCATCGCCTCGGGCATCCGCCGGTTGCAGGAGGAGGGCGCGGCCGACCCCGCGCTGGACGCCGGCACCGCCGCGAGCATGCTCGGCGGGATGGTGGAGCACTTCGCGCGAGTGTGGTTCCTGCACGGGCAGGAGCACGACGCCGAGAACGCCTTGGAGACCGCGACGGTTCTGTGGGCGCGCGGGATCGGCCTGGACCTCACGCAGACACGTGGGGATCTTGCTACTGGAGCCAATATCGGCGCTGAACCCGGCGCTGGTAGCAAGATCTACTGGGGATCATGGTGAGTGTCGGGGAGGGTT
>NZ_ANBF01000124.1 GCF_000341025.1 Nocardiopsis salina YIM 90010
TTTCGGTGAGCAACTCTTCGAGTTTACATGACCCGAGCAGTGCTCGAACCAGGGTTTCGAAGAAGAGGTGGCCACCCTACGGTCGGCAGCGGCCCGGCTTCCCGTTCCGCACGCCCGCTCCGTGGCGGCTCGAAAGACACTACCCCCAGCCCCAGAGCGGAGCAAACCGTCTGCCTGTGCCGCCACTCACACCCGCAAGCCCTGCCCTCTGGGCACTCCCGCCGCACCTCTCGCGCGCGTACGCGGGAGGCAACGTGTTCCCCTACGTGCCCGTCGACCTCCTCCGACCCGACCAGCAGGGGCTACTCATCCGGGTGAGGAATTCCGGACATCCTTTCACTCACCATCATTACAAGAATTACGCAGGAACTTACCGTTGCCCGTTGAGCCCGGCGGCGACTTCGATCGCCGCAGGTCACAACGTCATGCACGATATCCTTCGCACGCATTCACAGTAGATCGGAAAACCCTCGGAAGTACTCTTGAAAATATTCGGGGACCGGCTGATGATGACCAATACCGAAAGCCGGTCCGGTGCTCCCCGCCGCACGGGACATCCCCCAGGCCGCACTGCGCTCGGAGCGGCCGTGCACCCACGGAAGGACACACATGGACAGCACATCCCCCGGCGCGGACGAAGGGACAGGCACCGGGGCGGTGCCGGAGAGCCACACCAGCTGGAAACGGCTCGCGCTCTTCGCCGCCCCTGCCGGCGTCGCCGTCGGGGCCATCCTCCTGGGCATGGCCAACGGCGCTCTCGCCGCGTCCTTCTCCATCTCCAGCCAGCAGTTCAAGATCTCCGCCGACGAGATGTCCGGCGAAGGCTTCGCACAGTTCGGCTGGATCGACGCGACCGTGCGCGACGAGGCGGTCCCCGTCGCAGTGGCCGGGATCCGCGAGGCCGAGATCCACAGCCTCTGCCAGTCCGTGCTCACGACCGAGTTCCCCGCCGTCGGCAACGTTTCGCTCATGCTGACCGCGGGCGACGCCGGGAGCCCGGTCGAGGCCTCCGATCTGGTCATCGACATGGAACAGATGGACGGCAACGCCGAGTTCGAGTCCATGGAGATCGGCCGCGACGCTTCCACCCTCGACAAGGGACCGGACGGCTTCGGTTCCGGCCAGGGGCACACGGACCTGTTCGGCATGCAGTCCGACACCATCCATGTCGAGGACCTCGAACAGACCGCGTGGGGCGCCACGGCCGGCATGTTCCGCCTCAACAACCTCAGCCTGGGCGTCGGTCTCGGAGACGACGAGTGCTTCTGAGACGCATCTGGGCCGTGTGGACACGTTGGCGCAGGAAGCGTCCCTTCGCCGGCGGCCTGCTCATGATCGCCGCCGGCATCGAGATGGTCGTGGTGGCCCGCCTGCCCGTGGAGCTCGCCCTTCAGCTCGGCGTCGGCGCGGTCTCCACGTTCCTGTTCTCCGGAATGCTCGTCGTTCTGGGCTTCATCACCTGGTTCACTCCGGGCCAGCACATGATCACCGGTTCTCTGGCCGGCTTCATCTCCCTCGGCGCGCTCGTCCTGTCCAACCTCGGCGGCCTGGTCATCGGGACCCTGCTCGCGCTCGGCGGCGGGGGCCTGGCCTTCGCCTGGCGTCCCGTGGCCCGTCCCCCGCGCAGACGGCGTGGCCGACGGCGGCGTACCAGTAACGCGGACGCTCCCGACGACAATCCCACCGAGACCCTGCCCGCGGCGCCCCGTCAGCGGGCCGGCGACTGACCCCCGGACCACCACGGCTACCTACCGGCGCGTGTCCCCGCTCGACGCCGGAGCCCTCGCCGCTTCCCCGGCGCGGGTTCCGTCCGCCAACCACGAGGAGGTTCCATGTCGTTCCCGCGATCAGTGACCCGTTCTGCGCTCGCCCTGACCGGTGCCGGGGTGCTCGCCCTGGCCTGGGGTGGCTCGGCCGTTGCGTCCCAACAGGAGTCCACCACCGTCGAACCGGCCGGTGCCGCGTTCTCGGCCACCCTCGACGGAGAGGCCACGTTCGAGACCGGTCCCATGACCGTGACCTGTGCCGTGTCGGTCAGCGAGCCCGGCGACGGCAACAACCTGGTGCCGGACGAGCCCGACAACCACAACCCGGAGGGCGCGGTCGGCGGCCCGATCAACGCCCCGAACTTCGACGACTGCGACACCGACGTGCCGCTGGTCGACGTCGAGGTCGAGGTCGCCGACGCGGTCTGGGACATGTCGATGCAGAACGATGAGAGCGCGGTCGGCACGATGCACGTTCCCGCAGCCGGGATCGTCGTGACCACGAGCGGTGTGGCCTCCTGCACCGCGACGGTCAGCCCCGACGCCGACGTGGACATCGAGGGCGCATGGTCCAACGGGGAGCCGGTCTCCTCGCTGGACTTCGACACCACTGCCCCGATCGAGGTCGAGGGCGGTACCGGCTGCCCCGACGACGAGGAGGCCGGCTTCACCGCGGCGTACGACGTGGAGAACGCCGACGACGCAGACACGCCCATCACCGTCGGCTCATAACGCCCGTCCCCAGGGGCCGGCGCGCGCGTCGGCCCCTTCCGTGTGTGCGCGGCCGCTCGGGACACACCCGTCATACGCGCCACATGCGTCACCGACAAGAACCGGAGCCCGGACCGGTGTGTGCTCGAGTGACAAGTACGAGCCGGTAGTGACTCACCCGAGTCCGAAGAAACGCCACCTGCCTCTCGCCTACGGTCGCAGTACTCCGTGGAGTCAAGAGGCGAAGGCTCCTCGGAGGGCGCGGACCGCTTCGCCCGTCCCCGTCCCCTTCGGAGACACCATGGCTGACGCCGGAAGCACGTCCACCCCCTCGCCCCTGCGCCGGACCCTCGCTACGGTGCGGATCCTGGTCCGCTCCGGGGTTCTCGCACCCGCGCGGCCCGACAAGATCGCGCGCCAGCTCAAGGCCCTGAAGACGTGGGGGCCGACCATCGCGGGCGGGTACGCGGCCGCGAACGAACGCGTGCCGGACTCGATCGCGATCATCGACGAGGACGGCACCTCGACCTTCGCCGAGATGAACGTGCGCGGCCGGCAGCTCGCCCTGGACCTGCGGCGTTCCGGCGTCCGTGAAGGCAGCCGGGTCGGCCTGCTGTGCCGCAACCACAGCGGGTTCGTGCAGGCGATGATCGCGTGCGGGCGGTTGGGCGCCGACGTGGTCCTGCTCAACACCGGCCTGGCCGCGACCCAGGTGGCAGCATCCGCAGCGGACAACGACGTGAGTGTGCTGATCGCCGACGCCGAGTTCGAGGAGTCCTGCTCCGGGCTGCCCCAGGAGGTCCCGCGGTTCACGGCCTGGGGCGAGCCGATCTCGCCCGGGCCGAAGGTGCCGTGGCGTGCCACCGCTGTGAAGGAGGAGGAACCGCCGGTCCCGGGGCGGCCCGGGCGACTCGTCGTGCTGACCTCGGGCACGACCGGAACACCGAAGGGCGCGCGCCGTCCCACGCCCAAGGGGCCGCAGGACGCGGCGTCGGTTCTGTCCCGTATCCCCCTGCGGTCCTCGGACCGGATCCTGGTGTCCGCCCCGGTCTTCCACACCTGGGGGCTGGCAGGGGTGCAGCTGGGCATGTCGATGCGGGCGACGCTGGTGATGCGCCGGCTGTTCGAGCCCGAGGACGTCCTCCGCACGATCCAGGAGCAGCGGTGCTCTGTGCTGTTCGCGGTCCCGGTGATGCTGCGCCGGATCATGGACCTGCCCCGTTCGGTGCGGGAGAAGTACGACACCTCGTCGCTGCGGGTGGTGGCGTGCAGCGGTTCGGCGATGAGTCCGCAGTTGATCACCGACTTCATGGACGCCTTCGGGGACGTGCTGTACAACCTGTACGGCTCGACGGAGGTGTCGTGGGCGACGATCGCGAGCCCCGAGGACATGCGCAAGGCGCCGACGACAGCGGGGCGGCCTCCGCTGGGCACACGCGTGGCGATCCTCGACCCGGACGGAAACGAGCTCCCCGACGGGAGCGAGGGTTCGATCTTCGTCGGCAACGACATGCTGTTCGACGGCTACACCAACGGCAGGAGCAAACGAACGGCGCTGGGGCTGATGGAGACCGGCGACCGCGGCCACGTCGACGTGCACGGTCTGCTGCACGTGGCCGGCCGGGACGACGACATGATCGTCTCCGGCGGCGAGAACGTGTTCCCGCGTCCGGTGGAGGAAGCCGTGGTGTCTATGCCGGCAGTACGGGAGGTCGTGGTGACCGGGGTTGCGGACGAGGAGTTCGGCCAGCGGTTCGCGGCCTTCGTCGTCCCCTACGAGGGCGCGGACGTGGACCCGAACGAGTTGCGCATGAAGGTGCGCTCGGAGCTGGGCCGGTTCTCGGTTCCCCGGGACGTGATCCTGCTCCCCGAGCTGCCGCGCAACGCGACGGGCAAGGTGGTCAAGCGCCGGTTGCCGGACAGCGAACCGAGCGAATGAGGCAAGGTGTGAGGCGGTGCGGCCGTCCGTTCCCGAGAGGTCGGGCGGCCGTCTACACATGTGCGCTTCGCCCATGGTGTCCGGGAACGACATGTGCACGTTTCGAGAGGTGCGACGTCGGGGGCATGCAAGCCGGTGCGCTGCAACATCGAAGGCTTTGACAACGGGTCGGCGGGTCCTACGATGTTGCCGATGTCGGACTGTTCCCCAGACCCCTCGGGTGATTTCGAGCTTCCGGCCGTGGACGAGCAGATGTGCTTCGCTCTGTACACGGCCTCCCGGGCTGTCACCAACCTCTACCGGCCCCTGCTGGAGCCGCTGGGGCTGACGTACCCGCAGTACCTGGTCATGATGTTGCTGTGGGAGCGCGGTTCGTGCGCCGTCAAGGAGATCGGCCACGTGCTGCAGCTGGACTACGGAACCCTCACGCCGCTGCTCAAGCGCCTGGAGACCAACGGGCTCCTGGAACGCGCCCGCGACCCGCGCGACGAGCGTTCGGTGCAGGTGCTGCTCACCGACGCGGGCTCGGAGATGCGCGCCGACGTCGAGGGCATCCCGGAGGCGATCCGCGAGGTCATCGGTGTCCCCGAGGAGGAGTTCGAGGCCGCGCGGGTGACGCTGGTGGAGCTGACGCGCAACGTCCTGGCGGGGGAGGCCCGCCTGCCCGACCGGGGTTGAGCGCAGGTCCATGGCGTTCCCCCACACATGCCCGCCTGGGAGTGTGTGCGCATCGGCCATCCACCCGGCGTCGGGGCCGGCCTAGTTTGTGCGGCATGACGACGCACGAGAGCCCCACGGGCACGCGACGGCACACCTTCGACGCGAGGACGGCGTCCGCGGACCACACCGTCTCCGTCGACCTCTCGGGCAGGACCGCTCTGGTCACCGGCGCGGCGAGCGGCATCGGACGTGCGTGTGCGCTGCGCCTGGCCTCTGCGGGCGCCCATGTGCGCCTGGTCGACGTCGACGGGGAGGCACTGGCCGGGCTCGGTGTGGGCGAACCGCTCGAGGTCGACCTGACCGACCTTGACGCGGCCGAGGCGGCGGGCCGGGACGCGGACGTGGTCGTCAACAACGCCGGTGTGCAGACAGTGGCACCGGTACAGGAGTTCCCCGCCGACCGTTTCTCCCTGATGCTGCGGCTCATGGTGGAGGCGCCGTTCCGCACGGTGCGCGGCGCCCTCCCACACATGTACGCGCGGGGGTGGGGGCGCATCGTCAACATCTCGTCCGTGCACGGCCTGCGGGCTTCGCCGTACAAGTCGGCCTACGTGACGGCCAAGCACGGGCTGGAGGGTTTCTCGAAGACCGTCGCGTTGGAGGGTGCCGAGCACGGGGTGACCTCGAACTGTGTCGACCCGGGGTACGTGCGCACCCCGCTCGTGGAGCACCAGATCGCCGAGCAGGCCCGTGCCCACGGCATTGCCGAGGACCGGGTGGCCGAAGAGGTGCTCCTGGCGCGCAGCCCGGTCAAGCGCCTGGTGGAGCCGGAGGAGGTCGCGGAACTGGTGGCGTTCCTGTGTGCCCGCGAGGCGTCGTTCATCAGCGGCGCCTCCCTGCCCGTGGACGGTGCATGGACGGCGAGCTGATCCCGGAGGAGGAGGAGGAGGAGCTCTCCGGGCAGGAGGTGTTCCTCGAACTGCTGCTGCGCGACGCCCCGACCGTGGAGTACGAGCGGCCGGTGCTGCGCGCGCGGGCGCGGGGTGCACCGGCCGACGAGGTCGCGGTACTGGAGCGGGCCAAGCTGACCGCACTCCGTGTCCGGTCGGTGATGCGGGACCGCCGGCGCCGCGAGTACGAGTTGAGCGCGCTGTTCGAAACCGCCAACGACCTGGCGGGGATGCGTAGCCTCGACCAGGTGTTGCACGCCATCGTCGAGCGTGCACGGAACCTGCTCGGCACCGACACCGCCTATCTCACGCTCAGCGACCCGGAGCAGGGCGACACTGCCATGCGGGTCACGTCGGGGTCGGTGTCGGCTGCGTTCCAGCAGCTGCGCCTGGAACCCGGGAAGGGGCTGGGCGGTCTGGTCGCCTCGACCGCGCTCCCGTACGTGACAGCGAACTACTTCGCCGACCCCCGGTTCGCGCACACCGAGAACATCGACCACGCCGTGCGCGAGGAGGGGCTGAAGGCGATCCTCGGAGTGCCGTTGAAGATGAACGGGCGTGAGGCCGGGGTGCTGTTCGCCGCCAACCGCCGGGAACGCCCGTTCTCGCACTCGGAGGTGGCGCTGCTGTCGTCGCTGGCCACACACGCGGCGATCGCGATCGACAACGCCAACCTCATCGACGACACCCGGCGGGCGCTGGACGAGCTGCACACGGTCAACGCGCGCCTGCAGCGGCACACCGAGGCCGTGGAACGTTCGGCGGAGGCGCACGACCGGCTCGGCGACCTGGTGCTGAGCGGGGGAGGGGTGCGTGAGGTCGCGGCGGCACTGGCGGAGGTGCTGGGTGGTTCCGTACTCATCCACGACCGCAACACCGACGTGTCGGTGACGGCCACGGCGTCGGGGGCTGTCGGGAAACCGGAACCCGGTGGGGACCCTGCGCTGTCGGAGGAGGACGGCCTGGCCGCAGCGGTGCGTGCGTCGCTGTCCGGTGGCCGTGCCGAGCGCGGGGGAGAGGCGTGGGTCGCGGTCGCTGCCGCCGGCGGGGAACCGTTGGGAACCCTGGTGCTGCGCGGTGTGGAACTGGGAAGCACGGACCAGCGGGTGTTGGAACGCGCGGCGATGGTCACGGCGCTGCTGCTGTTGATCCGCCGGTCGGTGAGCGAGGCCGAGCACCGGGTGCGCGGCGATCTGCTCGACGAACTGCTCGACACGACGCCGCGCGACCCGCAGTCGCTGAGGCAGCGGGCCGCGCTGCTCCACACCGACCTGGACGAACCGCACGTGGTGGTGGTCGCCGAGGCGGAGGACGCCGACCCGGGACGCCTGCGGTCGGCGGCCACACACGTCGCCGAGACCACGGGCGGCTTGGCCGGGAGCCGATCGGGGCGGNGACCCGTCGGAGACGGGGCGACGGGTGGCCGCGGAGTTGTCGACCGCGGCCAACGGTCCGGTCACCGCGGGGCTGGCCGGGCCCACCGACGGGCCGGAGGCGTTCCGGACGGCGTTCACGGAGGCATTCCGGTGTCTGCAGACCCTGCGGGCCCTGGGTCGGGAGGGTGATGTGGCCACCACGGCCGACCTCGGTTTCTCCGGGCTTTTGCTGGGACAGGACCGCGATGTCCCGGGGTTCGTACAGCGCTCCCTCGGGCCGTTGCTCGACTACGACCGGCGTCGGGGGACGCTCCTCGTGGAGACCTTGCGCGCCTACTTCGCGTGTGGTGGCAACCTGTCCCGAGCCAAGGACCGCCTGCACATCCACGTCAACACCGTGACCCAGCGACTTGAACGCATCGGACAGCTCATCGGCGCCGACTGGCAGCAGCCCGAACGTGCGCTGGAACTACAGCTCGCCCTCCACCTGCACGGGCTCATCGACCAGGGTGTGGACCTGCTCGGCGAACAGCGCGGGGGGCGGCCGGACAACAGGTGAGGTGCCGACCCGCGGTCAGCAGCTGCCGACCTCCTGCCAGGCGCCCCACTCCTCGCCGATGCTCGGCGGGATCGTCCGGACCCAGTGCTGCGCCTCGTAGACACGGTCGCGGAAATGCACCTGCTCGCCTCCCTCGTAGGTGGTGTCGGGGTTCCACGCCTCGGCACCACCGCACTCGCCGCCGTTGTCGTCGGCGCCCTCCTCGGCGCTGTCGTCGTCCTCGGGTTCCTCTTCCTCCTCCGGGCCGGCGGAGACCGTGAGCGTGACGGTGCCCTCTTCGGGGAGGATCGACCCGGGTTCGGGCGTCTGGCCAATGACCTCGCCCTCGGGTGCGGTGTCGTGGTGGTCCTGGACGGTCTCGGTCGACAGGTCGAGCCCGTCGAGCGCGTCACCGGCCTCCGCCTGGCCCATGCCGACGAGCTCGGGCACGATGACGCCCTCGCTGACGTTGACGGTCACCGGTTCCTCGCGGTCACCCTCCTCGCCGGCCTCCGGTGCGGTGGACAGCACCGTGCCGGGCTCGTGGTCGGCCGAGTGCTCCTGAACCACATCGATCTCACCGAACCCGGCCTCGCGCAGGGCGGTGCGGGCGTCGCCCTCGCTGCCGCCCGCGACGTCGGGCACGTCCACGTGTTGGGGGCCGTCGGAGACGTGCAGGACCACCTCGTCGCCCTCCTCCAGATCGGATCCGGGGTCCGGGGTGGTCTCGGCGACGTCGCCGGGCCCGATGTCGTCGCTGTAGGTCTCGCCGAGGCTCACATCGAGGTCGAGCTCGAGCGCGGCGAGCTCGGAGGAGGCCGCGTCCGGGTCCGACCCGATCAGGTCGGGGAGCTCGGTCCCCCGGTCGGCCACGAAAGCCCATCCGCCCGCGAACAGGGCCAGGACGAGTACGCAAGCTCCGACCAGCACGGGCACGCGTTTCCAGAAGGGGACCGCGCCCGCGCCGTCGTCGCCCTCGCCGGGCGGCGGGACCACGGGGATGGGCCGGGTGTCCTCGGCCTCACGGTTGCCGTAGTCGCTGGGCAGGCCCCGCAGCACCTGGTCGACCATGGCCAGGTAGTGGGCGGCGTCGCGGGGGCGGTGCCGGGGGTCGGGCTCCGTCGCGTTGGCCACGAGCATGTCGAGGTCCGGCGGGATCTCCGGCACGGTCGCGGACGGACGCAGGGGCCGGGTGTCGCTCTCGGGTGCCGCGCCGGTCATGAGCGTGTGCAGCACCACGCCCATGTCGTGCACGTCGACTCGGGTGTCGGGGGCGGCGTCGGAGAGCAGCGTGAACCCGGTGAGCCGCACACGCCCGTCGTCGTCGAGCACGATCATGTCGGTACTGATGGCGCCGTGGGTCAGGCCCGCCCTGTGGGTGGCGTCGAGCCCCTGGAGGACGTCGGCGACCACGGACAGCGCGGTTGCAGGGGAGTAGCGCAGGTACTGGTCGGGCCGGTGCAGGACGTCGGTGAGGGTCTCGCCGGGCGCGAACTCGGTGACGCTGTACACGTAATCGTGGTCGCGGCCGTGGCCGAGCGTCGCGGCGAGCCCGCGTCCGGAGACGTCGGTGAGGGCCTGGGACCGGGCGAGGAAGGCCTCCGTGGCCGGTTCGTCGCCCGCCAGGTGGGGGTGCATGACCGTCACCATGACGGTGCGCTCGGTGGCGAGGTCGTGGGCGGTGTAACCCGTCCCCGACGCATCGCTGCGCACACGCCGGCCGAGCACGTAACGCTCGTGCAGCGTGGTACCTGAGAGGGAATCAGGGGACGGGGTGGACATGGTTCGGATTGTACGGGGACAAACCCCGACGCATCACCTGCGATGAGGACGAATCGGCCGGGCAGTGGCCCCGCACGGAACCTACGCTGGCCCCACGCGAACCACACGACCGAAAGGACCCCGATGACCGGCACACTCACCTGGATGCGCGCCGACGAACACCCCGAGCTCCTGGCCGAGCCCGTACAGGCGGCTGTCCGGGGCGTCGCCGACGCGCGGGTCGCCGAGATCGACCCGGGACTGGCCGACACCGCGGAGTTCTGCGAGCACTACGGGCTACCCCTGGGCACCAGCGCGAACTGCGTGGTCGTCGCGACCAAGCGCGGCGGCGAGACCGGCTACGCCGCCTGCATGGTGCTCGCGACCGACCGCGCCGACGTCAACGGGACGATCCGCCGCCACCTGGGCGCGCGCAAGGCCTCGTTCGCGCCGATGGACCAGGCGACCGGGATGACCGGCATGGAGTACGGCGGCATCACCCCGTTCGGCCTTCCTGAGGGGTGGCCGGTGCTGGTGGACGAGGCGGTGGCGACCGAGCCCGAGGTGGTCGTGGGCAGTGGCCTGCGCCGGTCCAAACTCCTGGTGCCGGGGAAGGTGCTGACGGAGCTCGCGGGCGCGGAGACCCTTGCGCTGACCGGCTGACCGCTCCCGGCGGGGAGCGGGCTCCGGGGAGCGGGCTCAGCGGGCCATCGGTGATGCAGGTGCGCGAAGTCCTGACCTGCGAACACATCGCGTGGTCCTGTCCTCTCTTCCGGGTCGAGGGGGCGAGTTCGTGTTCGGGGAGGCGGTCGTGGCCGGACCGGACGACTGACCCTCCCCTGGGGCGCCCGGGGCACGGGGCCGCCAAATGTCGACATGGTGACCTGTGGATTCGGACCCTTGCGGACCTGCCGGGCTACCGCCCCTGATCACCCGGTTCCGTGCCCGCACGTGCATCCGTCTCCGGCCGGTCCGTTGTCCCCGCAGCACGCTTTGGAGGCCCATGAGGGCGGAACATCGAGCGTGGGGTTGCGGTCGAAGAAGCCGACGGGGCGCAGCCGGAACCCGGTCCGGTCGACCGGCATGACGGGCCAGTCCTCCGGGCGCGGGACATGGGTCATGCCGAAGGTGTGCCACAGGGTGACGTCGCTCCCATCGATGGGGCGGTCGTCCGCGGTGTAGGCGGGCAGACCGGCACCGCCCGGGTGCTGGTTGACGAGGTCGCCCGCGGGGTAGCGCTCGTCGTCGTCCTGGGCGGTGACCCAGAGGTGTCGGGTGGCGAACGCGGCACGATCGGCGATGGAGGACGCCGGGTCGGCCAGCAGGGTGGGCTTGCCCTCGGGCTGGAGGGCATAGGCGACGGGGCGGCCGACGCGGTTGAGGACCTCGGGGTTGGACACGTGCCAGGTGCGGTCGACCGAGGCGTCGGCGTCGCGGCGGGCCCGGTGCTCGGAGGACAGCACGGTGCGCTTCTGGGTGAAGGCGTTGCCCCGGGGGTTGTCCGGGCCGATCGGAACCCTGGCCGCATCGACCTCCTCGACCCGATGAGTGGTGCCGTCCAGGTTCATGTCGAGCCGGGCGCAGAAGAGGTGCTGGTGCAAAGGGGCTCCGAGGCCGGGTGCGACCTCGGCGGTGTGGGGGTGTGCGCCCTCGGGGACGGCGGAGGTGAAGACGATGCCGGTCGCCTTGGCCTCGAACTCGATGGTCCCGTCCAGGTACAGGTACCAGTAGAAGCCGTAGTCGTAGTTGCCGACGGTCGTGAAGAACGAGAGCACCATCCGCCGTTGGCGCCGGGTCTCGGCCGACCCGGCCCAGTCGTCGGTGTGTTTCCACAGCACCCCGTGGTCCTCCTCGTGCAGGCACACGGCGTTGGGCAGGGTGCTGGGGCGCCCGTGTTCGTCGGCGACGACGGCGTCCATGTACGTGATCTCGCCGAGGCAGTCGCAGCCGAGCTCCAGGGCGTTGGCGAAGCGGCCGACCATGTACTCGCCGGTGTCGAAGTAGTTCTGCCAGGACCGCACGGGGGAGGGGTCGCCGTAGGGCACGACCATCTCGGCGATGGAGGCGCGGTGCACGACGGGACGGTCGCGCCCCTGCTCCCGGTCGTGGAAGGCGAGGCGGTGCAGTATCAGCCCCTCACGGACGTCGAATCCCACCCGCAGGGACCAGTTCTCCCAGGTGAGCAGGTTTCCGTCCAGGTTGAACCCGGGGCCTTCGGGCTGGGTGATCTCGATGGGGCGCAGGGTGGTTCGGGGCGGACCGGTGACAGCGGGGTCGTCGTAGTTGCCGTTCTCTGTGGGCACGGGCACGGGGCCGAGGTCGATGACCCGGTCGACCTGCCCGGTGGTGACGTCGACGTGGGCGACGAGTCCGTCGACCGGGTGGGCCCAGGCGTGGTCGCCGTCGTGGCGTTGGACGAAGGCGAGGCCGCGCAGAATGCGGCGTCCGCGTTCATCGGGGAAGTCGTCGGCGTAGACCCCGGCGGACAGTGGCGCTACGCGCACCTGCACCGGATCGAGGCCGCGCTCGTGCAGGGCCCGGAGCCAGCGGGCATCGCCGGCCAGCGCCTTCTCGACCACCTCGAACTCCTCCACCAGTACGGGCGGTTGTCCGTCGACGGCCGGGTCGAGGGTGCGTTCGGTGTCGACACGGCGGTGGGTGAGGCATGCGATCACCTCGCGGGAGCTGCCGTCGGCGGTCTCCAGGAGGAGGACGCGGACCCTGCGCTCGACCGGGTCGCCCGGACGGTGAGCGAGCAGCTCGGCCTTGGGCGGTTCTGCCAAAGAAAGGTGGACGAAGCGTGTGGTGGGCGTGGTGTACCCCGCGGTGTCGAGGAGGGTGCGTGCTGTGTCGATCTCCTCGGCGGTGAGGGCGTCGAGCGGGTGAGGGGGCGTGTGCTCGGCCATAGTGCTCCTTCGGTGTGGTGACCGGGGTCGTCGAGGTCGGTGTGCGGGGGCGCGGGACGCGGGGCTGTCGGCGCGGGCGGGAACGGACCACGGGGGTTCCTGCGGGTCAGCCCAGGTGCGTCCACACGCTCTTGACCTCGGTGAAGGCCTCGATCGCCGACCATCCCATCTCCCGGCCCAGCCCAGAGGCCTTCATCCCGCCCCAGGAGGCGGCCGCGTCCAGGAGCGGGGGCATGTTGATCCACACGGTGCCGGCTCGGACCCGGTTGGCCAGGCGGTTCGCGGTGGCGATGTCGCGCGACCACACGGCCGCGCCGAGCCCGTGGTCGGTGGCGTCCGCGCGGGCGACCAGCTCGTCGGGGTCGTCGTAGGGCAGCACCGACAGCACGGGCCCGAAGATCTCCTCGCGGGCGACGCGCATGTCGTCGGTGACGCCGGACAGGACGGCCGGGCGCACGAAGTACCCCTCACCGTCGACGGGGGAGCGTTCGTGCAGGCGGGCCCCGTCCTCGTCACGTCCGACAGCCACGTAGCGCTCGACCCGGTCCCGGTGTTCAGCGGAGACGAGCGGCCCCAGATCGGTGCCCTCGGTGAGCCCGTGGCCGAGCTTCATGGAGGCGGCCCCGGCGGCGAGCTTCTCGGCGAACTCGTCGTGGCGCGCGGAGTCCACGAAGAAGCGGGTGTAGGCGGCGCAGACCTGGCCCGAGTTGAGCAGACCCCCGGTGAGGTTGCCCTGGACAGCGGCGTCGATGTCGGCGTCGGAGGTGATGATCGAGGGGGCCTTGCCGCCGAGTTCGAGGGAGACGTGTTTGAGGTCGTGCCCGGTGCGGGCGGCGATCTCGCGCCCGACCTCGGTGGATCCGGTGAAGGAGACCTTGGCGACACCGGGATGCTCGACCAGGGCGCGGCCGGTTCCGGGGCCTCCTGTGACGACGTTGACGACACCGTCGGGGAACCCGGCGCGGCGGACGAGCTCGGCCAGGCGCAGAGTCGTGAGCGGGGTCTGCTCGGCCGGTTTGACCACGACGGTGTTCCCGGTGGCCAGGGCCGGGGCGAGCTTCCACACGCAGATCATGAGGGGGAAGTTCCAGGGTGTGATGAGAGCGCACACCCCGAGGGGTTCGCGGCGGGTGCGGTGGTCCACGTCGGGCACGGACAGCGGCGTGGTGACGCCCGTGATCTTGGTCGCCCATCCGGCGTAGTAGCGCAGGTGTTCGACGGCGTTGGGGACGGCGAACCCGGAGCTGACGCCGAGGGGCTGGCCCTGGTCGGCGGTCTCCAGTCGGGCGAACGCGTCGGCGTCGGCCTCCAGGAGGTCGGCCAGTCTCAGCAGGGCCTTCGCCCGGTCGGCCGGCAGCATCCCGCCCCACTCCGGGGACTCGAATGCCCGGGAAGCTGCCTCGACCGCAGCCGCCACGTCCGCTTCCCCTGCCTCAGGGACCTCGGTGATCACGGCGCCGGTGCCGGGGTCGTACGTGGGGATGGTGCCTCCGCAGCTGCCGGAGATCCAGTCGCCGTCGATGAGCATGTCGGTGCGCAGGTCGGTGTGCGGGTGCATAGAGCTCCCTCGCTCGCTGGGGGCGTCGTTCGGCATGTGACCGTAACCACGCATGCGGAGGCACAGGTCGCCTCCGCGCGCACGGACGATCGCCGTTTTGCGCACGGGCCGGGAGGACCTCGGTGGACCCCTGGCCGTGCGGTGGGAGCTGGTCTAGGTTCGGGGGCCCAGGCCGGTACAGGGCATGGGGGAAGGGAGACGGCTGTGGCCAGGGGGCACGGGACCGACCGGATCGAGGGGTTCGAAGCGGCTGCGTCCCGGGCGTTCGTGCCATTGCGGATGCACACGGGCGGCGGCCCCGGGTTCCGCGAGACGTTCACGAGCACGCGGGTGGACGAGTTGGTGCTGACCCGGATCCGCGCCGACCCGGTAGTGGTGCGGCGCGACCGGTCGGTGATGGCCTCCTCCGATCCGGACCTGATCAAGGTGGCCTGGCACGTGGCTGGGAGCGCCGGGGTCGAACAGGGCGGGCGGCAGTGTGTGCTGGCCCCGGGCGACCTGGTGGTCTACGAGACCGGGCACCCCTACGAGCTGCCGTTCTGGGAGTCCTACGAGACGGTGGTGGCGGGGGGGGNGGCGCACGGCGGTTCCGGTGCGGGCCGGGGCGGGTCTCAGCGGGCTGTTGGGGCCGGTGTTCGAGGGGATGGCGGAGGGAACGGGAGAGGGCGCGGCTTCCAGCGCACAGCACCACCTGGCGACGGCATTGGTGTCGTTGGTGTGTGCGGCCTTCACCGATGCGGTGCCCGAGGACGGTTCGGACCCGTGGGAGCGGATCCGCTCTTACTGTCTGTCGCGCTTGGGCGACCCCGACCTGTCGGTGGCGTCGGTGGCGGCCGCGCACCGGGTGTCCCCCAGGTACCTGCAGAAACTGTGCCGGGATCGGGGGTTCACCCTCTCCGGGTGGATCCGGACCGAGCGGCTGTCGCGGATCCGCCGCGACCTGGCCGACCCGTCCCTGACGGACCGGAGCACGTCGGCGGTGGCCGCGCGGTGGGGTGTGCTGGACGCCGGCCACCTGGGCCGGATGCTGCGTGCGGAGTTCGGGGAGAGCGCCCGGGAGATCAGAGCGCGCTCACCGAAATGAACCGACAGGCTTCCGAGGCAGCCGCGGTGGCAGCACGCCGGTGGGACCACGTGTCACCCGGTGGTGCGACGGAATCGGTACCACTTCGGTGACGTGCGGTTCATCGGCCAGCCGAGGCCTTCGGTGGAGGCGTCCTCCACCTCCAGGAGGTCCCACTCCGGGAACGCTGCCTCGACCTCTGCCTGCGAGACGCCCTCGACCATCCGCCGGTAGATCGAGGGACCGAAGGCGAGCATCAGCAGAGTCGCTCCGGTCTCGGCGAGCGCCGTCACCCCTCTGCCCATCGCCTTCTGCTGGGCCCCGTCGAACCCTTGGAAACAACCGATGTCGAGGAAGAGGTCGAAGGTACCCAGGTCGGCGGACTCCAGCTTGGTCGCGTCCCCAACGGCATAGGCGACCTCGGCCGGCCCCCTCTCCCGGGCTGCCTCGATCGCCTCGGGCACCACATCGACACCCACCGCTTCCCACCCGTTCCGGGAGAGCTCGGGGGTGAACTGCCCCCGGCCGCAGCCGATGTCCAATGCGCGGCCGGGCCCGGACCGCCGCTCCTGCGCCTCGCGCTCGAGCAGAGGGCGCAGCTGTGCCCCGGCGGCAGGACCATAGCGCTCCCAAGGCGTGAAACCGAGCCGGTACATCCGCGCATACTTGGTCATGGATCCACGATAAGCGCGGTGCCCTGGACGGGAGGGTCACTCCTGGTGCACGGCACGCTCATCCGATGACCTGCACGGAATGCGCTGTTGGGTGGCGACGGGGACCGCTCGCCTATTTACTGACCGATCGTTCTGTAATACTGTCCTGGCACACCCGCAGCCCGAGGAGAGGACCTTCAGGTGTCCGACGTACTGGCGAGCTACGCACAGGGGTCCTGGTTCACCCCCGCGGACGAGGGAACACCCCTGGCCGACGCGAACACCGGCGCGACCGTCGCCCGCATCTCCGCCCAGGGCCCGGACGCGACCGCGATGATCGCCCACGCCCGGGAGGTCGGCGGCCCCGCCGTACGTGCCCTCACCTTCCACCAGCGCGCCAACATCCTCAAAGAGGTCGCCAAGCACCTCATGGGGCACAAGGAGGAGTTCTACTCCCTCTCCCACCGCACCGGCGCAAACAAGCGCGACACCGCCGTGGATGTCGACGGCGGGTTCGGCACCCTCTTCAGTTTCTCCAACAAGGGCCGCCGCGAACTGCCCAACTCCACGGTGATCCTCGACGGCGGGCTCGAACCGCTCGGCAAGGAGGGCACGTTCGCCGCCCAGCACGTGTACACATCCCGCCCGGGTGTGGCCGTGCAGATCAATGCGTTCAACTTCCCCGTGTGGGGCATGCTCGAGAAGCTCGCCCCCGCCTTCCTCGCGGGGCTGCCCAGCATCGTCAAGCCCGCCGACCAGACCGCGTACCTGACCGTGGCCGTCGTCGAGCGCATCATCGAGTCCGGGCTCATGCCGGAGGGCTCCCTCCAGCTCCTCACCGGGACACACGAGGGCCTCGTCGAGAACCTCGGGCCGCAGGACGTCCTCGGCTTCACCGGGTCGGCCGCGACCGGGCGGATCCTGCGCGGACATCCCAACGTGGTCTACGGCGGTGTGCAGCTCAACGTCGAGGCAGACTCCCTCAACTGCTCGATCCTCGGCCCGGACGTCGCCGCCGACGACCCCGAGTTCGACCTCTTCGTCAAGCAGGTCGTCGCGGAAATGACCGTCAAGGCCGGCCAGAAGTGCACCGCGATCCGCCGGGTTCTGGTGCCCGAGGCCATGGGCGACGCCGTCACCGAAGCGCTGACCGCACGCCTGTCGAAGGTCGTGGTGGGCGCCGCCGACGACCCCGAAGCGAAGATGGGCCCGCTCATCGACCTCCAGCAGCGCGACCGCCTGCGAGAGGCCGTCAAGGCCCTGCGCACATCCAGTGACCTGGTCTTCGGCGACCCGGACCGCGTCGAGGTGCACGGCGACGCGAACGCCGAGGCCGGCGCCTTCGTCTCCCCGATCCTGCTTCGCGCACGCCCGGGCGCGCAGGAGCCGCACGACGTGGAGCCGTTCGGCCCTGTCAGCACCGTGATCACCTACTCCTCGGTGAGCGGGGCGGTCGAGCTCGCCGCCCGCGGGCAGGGCTCGCTCGTGGGTTCGCTCATCACCCGGGACGAGGACGTGGCCCGCGACATCGTACTGGGCACGGCCCCTTGGCACGGCCGGATCCTGGTGCTCAACCGCGACGACGCCGAGGAGTCCACCGGCCACGGTTCACCGATGCCCGTCCTGGTGCACGGCGGCCCCGGACGTGCCGGCGGCGGCGAGGAGATGGGCGGAGTGCGCGGCGTCAAGCACCACCTGCAGCGCACCGCCGTGCAGGGAACCCCCGACATGCTCACCGCGGTCACCGGTCACTGGACCACCGGTTCACGACGCGACGTCGGCGACGTGCACCCGTTCCGCAAGAACCTGTCGGAGCTGCGGATCGGCGACACGATCTCCTCGGCCGAGCGAACGGTCTCGCGCGCCGACATCGACCACTTCGCGGAGTTCACCGGCGACACCTTCTACGCACACACCGACGAGGACGCCGCGGCCGCCAACCCGCTGTTCGGGGGGATCGTCGCCCACGGCTACCTCGTGGTCTCGCTCGCGGCCGGCCTGTTCGTGGACCCGGACCCCGGTCCGGTGCTGGCCAACTTCGGCGTCGACAACCTGCGGTTCCTCACCCCCGTCAAGGAGGGCGAGACCATCAAGGTGACGCTGACCGCCAAGCAGATCACCCCGCGCACCAACGCCGACTACGGCGAGGTGCGCTGGGACGCCGTGGTCACCAACACCGAGGGCGACCCGGTGGCCACCTACGACGTGCTCACCCTCGTCGCCAAGGGTGAGGAAGGGTAGTTCCGGCGATCCGGCGACCGACCTGGCGACAGGTCCGCACATCGCCGAGTCGACATGGGGACACGTCGGCACCCCGGCCCGGTCGGGGCGCCGACATGTATGCGCCCGGGTTTGGCAAGTACAGCGGGGGAGCAGGGGCACCCCATGGGAGACGGAGAACGGGCCGCGGCGCGCAGGCCCAAGCGCACCACCACCCTGCGGGTCGTGGAGCAATTCGCTGCCCCGCCCGAGCTGGTGTTCGCCCTGATCACGAGCCGCGATGGCTTCCTGAACGCCATGCCGCCCGGGGTGGAGGTGCTGGCCTGGCCGGAGCACTTCGGCCCGGGCGAGGTGTTGGACCTGCGCTGGGGCGCCGCGGGTGTGCACCCGGTGCGCTGGCTCGCGGAGATCGACGCCTTCGAGCACGGGCGAACCTTTTCCGACCTGCAGGTGCGCGGCCCGTTCCGGTTCTGGCGGCACACCCACACGGTCGAGCCCCACAACGGCGGCACCCGGCACACCGACACCGTGGAGTTCAGCACCGGGTTCGGGCCGGCCGGGGACCTGGTCGCGGCCATCGCCCTCCGAGGCGCGTTCGGCCCACGGTTGCGGCGGATGCACGCCGACCTGGAGCGTTCCTGACCGCTGTTCCGGCGGGCCGGTAAGGGTTCTGGTCTCCAGCTCCGGTGTGGAGGTTCGTGAGCACGTGAGCGGCCAGGTGGCAGGAGGGCACCGGGTCAGGACGGGACGGCGAGCTCGACCACACGTGGTTCCGAGGCCGGTCGGCCCACGGAGCCGCTCCGGAGAAGGTCGACCACGGAGCTGCCCCGGAGGAGCGCCCGCCTCGATCGCGGCCGCGGTCTCGGGCAGGCTCTGCCGGTGCAGGTTCTGCGCCAGCACCATGAGCCGATCGGCCTCGGTGTGGCCGATGCCCCAGGCATGGGCCAGATAGGCCTTGAGGGTGTTCTGCCCGCCCTCGGCCAGCAATGCGCCCGAGGCCTCCATCTGCGCCAACGGGGCCAGCATCGCAAACGTCAACTGGTCGATCTGCTCGCGCACCGCCCGGAGGCGCTCCAACACCGTTGCGGCCGCACCGAACGGCACTTCCCCGGCCAGGGTCGCGGTGAAGGTCTGCACCGCAGCCACCAGGGCGGACACGGCCGCGTCCGGGGCACTGCCCGGGGCGGCCGTGTCGACCCGACGACGAACACCACCCACCCCAACCACAAGCCGTCAACCACAGCCCCCTCGACTCCCGGCCCCCGGCCCCAGTCCGACACAGAGCTCCACACGTCCCGGCCCGGCCGGTCCTGGGGTCACACCCGCGAGGAACCACCGCCCCTGGGCAACACCACACATCACCCCGAAAACCCTGCCCAGCCGCACCGGTCCCAGGACGACCCCCACCTCTGGACCGGCTACCCGCACCGAAGTCGGGCTGCGAGGTGGGTCTTCTTCCGTAGATGTCCCAGAAATGGCTCCGGGGCTGCGCTCCGTGGGTGGCTACTACAACCCCGCAATGGCCGCCGCGGGATCCTCCATCGCATCGGCAACGACACGCATGAACCCGGCCGCCGTGCCGCCATCGCAGACACGGTGGTCGAAGGCAAAAGAGAGCTGGGTGATCTTGCGGGCGGTCAGCTCCCCGTCGACGATCCACGGCCGGTCCATGATGCGGCCGAGCCCGAGGATCGCGACCTGGGGATGGTTGATGATCGCCGCGCTACCGTCCACCCGCAACGCCCCGTAGTTGTTCAGGGTGAACGTCCCACCGGTCATCTCGGCGGGCGACGTCTTCCCCTCGCGGGCAGCAGCGGTGACGCGGCGGATCTCCGCGTCCAACTCAGCAGTGGTGTACCTGTGCGCGCCGAGCACAGCGGGGGCGACCAGACCACGGTCGGTCTGCACAGCGAGGCCGAGGTTGACCCCGTCATAGCGCACGAGCTCTTCGCGTTCGGTGTCCACACACCCGTTGAGCTCGGGGTACGCGTGCAGCCCCGCCAGCACGAACCGCGCCACGTACGCCATGAGCCCCGGTCCTTCAGGACGCGACGCACGCAGGCGCATCAGTTCCGTTGCGTCGACGTCCACCCACACGGTCGCCTCCGGGATCTCCCGGCGACTGCGGGAGAGCGCGGTGGCGACACTCTTACGGAACCCGGTCATGGGCACCCGCGCGGCCTCGGGCAGCCCGGTGCGCGGGTCGGTCGGTGTAGCGGAGGCCGCTGCGGGGACGGCGTCGCGACCATCGGTGTTCCGGTCGTCGGTCTCGTGACCGGCGACGTCCTGACGCTCGACCCCGGCCTCGATCGCGGCGCGCACGTCCTTGCGCATGATCAGCCCGTTCGGTCCGCTCCCCTCGAGGTCGGCCACACGGATCCCCGCTCCCCGCGCCATGTTCCTGACCAGGGGAGAGGTCACCAGCGGCACCCGGCGCGGCTCCGGGACCCGGCCCTGACCGCCCGTGGCCGACACGGCGGGCGCGGCCGGACGGGTGCGGGGACGGCGCGTGCGTCCCCGCCCACCGGTCTGGGGGGTCCCGTAACCGACGAGTACGTTGCCGGACCCGGCACGCTCCTCCTCCCGGTACCGCTCACCGGCCGGATCGGGGGCGGCCATGGGCTCCCCGGACACCACCGTGATCAGCGGCCGTCCCACCTCGACGACCGCGCCCTCCTCGCCGTGCAGCACTCCGACGGTGCCGGCGAAGGGCGAGGGCACCTCGACGACGGACTTGGCGGTCTCCACCTCGACGACCGGCTGGTCCAGCGCCACGGTGTCGCCGACGGCGACGAGCCAGCGCACGACCTCGGCCTCGGTCAGGCCCTCACCCAGGTCGGGCAGGTCGAAGGTCCGGTCTGTCACTGGTCCTCCCACTGAAGGTCGTCGACGGCGTCGAGGATCCGGTCCACACCCGGCAGCTGGTGGCGTTCCAGCTTCGGCGGCGGGTACGGGACGTCGAACCCGGTCACGCGCCGGACCGGGGCCGCGAGGGAGTGGAAACAGCGTTCGCTCACGCGCGCGGCGATCTCCGAGGCGACACTGGCGAACCCGCTCGCCTCGGCGACGACGACGGCCCGGCCGGTGGAGCGCACCGCCTCGCACACGGTCGCGTCGTCGAAGGGCACGAGGGATCGCACGTCCACGACCTGCAGGCTGCGCCCCTCCTGCGCGGCAGCCTCGGCGGCCTCCAACGCGGTGGGGACGGAGGGCCCGTAGGTGACGAGGGTGGCGTCCGTGCCCTCCCGGCAGACCACGGCGGTACCGATGCCTGGGACGGGGGTGCTCAGGTCGACCTCGTCCTTGCCCCAGTAGAGCTTCTTCGGCTCCATGAACACGACCGGGTCGGGTAGGGCGATCGCGTCCCGCAGCATCCAGTACGCGTCGACGGGGGTGGAGGGCGCCAGCACGGTGAGCCCGGGGGTGTGCGTGTAGTAGGCCTCGGAGGAGTCGCAATGGTGCTCGACCCCGCCGATGCCGCCCGCGTAGGGCACCCGGATCACCATGGGCAGCGTGATTCTGCCGCGGGTGCGGTTGCGGGTCTTGGCGACGTGGCTGACGATCTGCTCGAACGCGGGGTAGGCGAAGGCGTCGAACTGCATCTCCACGACGGGCCGCATGCCGTTCATGGCCATGCCCACCGCCATGCCGACGATCCCGGACTCGGCGAGCGGGGTGTCGAAGCAGCGGTCCTCACCGAAGTCGTCGGTGATGCCGTCGGTGATGCGGAAGACCCCGCCGAGCGGGCCGACGTCCTCACCGAAGACGTACACGGTCGGGTCGTCGGCCATGGCGTCGCGCAGGGCCCGGTTGAGGGCCTGGGCCATGGACATTTTCGTGAACCGTTCGGCCATGTCAGTGGCCCTCTCTGCTGAGTTCGTCGGCCAGGAAGGCGGCCTGCTCGGCCAGTTGGGGGGTGGGCCGCGCGTGCACGTGGGCGAAGAGTTCCGAGGGGTCCGGGTCGGAGTCGGCGTCCACTCCGGCACGCATGGCGGCGGCGACCTCCTCGGCGCGTTCGTTGATGCGGGCCGCGCGGGCCTTGGTGAGCACCCGGCGGCGCTTGAGGTGGGCCTCGGCACGCAGCAGGGGGTCGCGTTCGCGCCAGGGGTCGACCTCGCCTCCGTCGCGGTAGCGGGTGTCGTCGTCGGCGTTGGTGTGGGCCTGCATCCGGTAGGTGTGCGCCTCCACGAGCCGGGGGCCTGCGCCGGAACGTGCCGCGGCGACCTCGCGGTCGAGCACGGCCAGGACCGCAGCGATGTCGTTGCCGTCGACGCGTTCACCCTTGATGCCGTAGCCGACGCCCTTGTGCGCGAGGGAGGGCGCGGCTGTCTGGCGGGCGAGGGGCACGGAGATGGCGTACTGGTTGTTCTGCACGAAGAAGACGACGGGGGTCCGGAACACAGCGGCGAAGTTGAGCGCCTCGTGGAAGTCACCCTCGCTGGTGGCGCCGTCACCGCACAGGGCCATGACGACGGTGTCCTCACCGCGCAGGCGGGCGGCGTGGGCGACACCGACGGCGTGCAGGAGCTGGGTGGCCAGTGGTGTGGCCTGGGGTGCGACGCGGTGTTCGCAGGGGTCGTATCCGGAGTGCCAGTCCCCCTTGAGAAGGGTGAGGACCTGGACGGGATCGACACCGCGGGCCACAGCGGCAGCGGTGTCGCGGTAGGTGGGGAAGAGCCAGTCGCCGTCGGCGAGCGCGAGGGCAGCGCCGGTCTGGCAGGCCTCCTGGCCGTGGGAGGAGGGGTAGACGGCGAGTTTGCCCTGCCGGACGAGGGCTCCGGCCTGGTCGTTGACTCGGCGGCCGACCACCAGGGATTCGTACGCGGCGAGCAACCGGTCCTTGTGTGGGAGCGGCAGGACCGGGTGGTCGACCGCGCGGCCCGACGGTTCGAGCAGCTGTACGGGCTGCTCGGAGGGCAACAGGTCCCGGGCGTCGGCCATGCGACCACCTCCGTGTGTCGTGGATGACTCGTACGGAAACATGGTGCGATTCGGAGCCATCTGTTGGCCACAAACCGGGATCATCTGAGAAAACGTCGCGATCTTCGCCGTTTTTATGGACCAATTGTCCATACCTGTGACCTGAACCACCCGCGTGGCTGGACAGTTGTCCGGACCTCCCGGTGCCCCCGCCCCCACGGGGCACACACGGGACACGCATACGATGGGCCGGTGCCGTACCGGCTCCCACCAGCGAGGAATCGGGCCGACGGCCGCCACCACACCCACCGGTCACAAAGGAAACCCCGTGAGCGACGAGCGCGAGAACCTCAGCTACGAACTCTTCGGAACCGCCATCCGCGATCTGGCCAGCACGGTCGCCGACGACGGGTTCGAGCCCGACATGATCCTCTCGATCGCTCGCGGCGGCCTCTTCGTCGCCGGCGGCCTCGGGTACGCGCTCGACGTCAAGAACCTGCACGTCATGAACGTCGAGTTCTACACGGGGGTCGGCCAGACCCTGGACATGCCGGTCATGCTTCCGCCCGTGCCCAACGTGGTGGACCTCAGCGACAAGAAGGTCCTGGTCGCCGACGACGTGGCCGACACCGGAAAGACCCTCAAACTCGTGCACGACTTCTGCGCCGAGCACGTCGCCGAGGTCCGCAGCGCGGTCATCTACGAGAAGCCGCAGTCCTCCATCAAGTGCGAGTACGTGTGGCGCCACACCGACCGCTGGATCAACTTCCCGTGGTCGGTCGAGCCCCCGGTCGTTCAGCGTCAGGGCCAGGTTCTGGACTCCTGACCCTGGAGCCGTCCTCGCGCGCCCACCGCAGGAACGGCCCGATCGGGGCCGCTGGGTCGTGGCAGCACGCGGTCGCCTCCTTGTGGCTCTGCAGGGATCGTTCCGCGCGGTGCCCCTTCCGGGAACGGGCTCAGGAACCCCCTCCGGCGGCGCGCAACCGTTCAGCCAACCACAGCGGGGTCCGCGCTCCGTCCCGGGGGAAGTACCGGGCGTCGAGCGCGTAACTGAACGCCGGCGGCGGGAACGAGAACGCGGGTTCCTCGGCGCGGTCGTAGGCGATGCGCCACCCGCTTCCGTGCTCGAGGGTCAGGCGGGCGGTGAACCAGGCGCCGTGTCCGGGCGAGAACGTGGCCGAACGCAGCAGCGCCATTTCTTCCCGAAGGCCGTCGGGGAGCGGGACTCGGTGCTCGGCATCGGGGCACACCGCCACGATCTCGCCGCCCGCGTACCCCACGAGCGCACGGTGGACCAGTCGCAGCTTCTGCCACGGGAGTTCCTCCGCGGCCTCGACGACGAGTGCGCGGATGCGGTCGATCAGCACCGTCCGCTCGTGTGCGTCCATCTCCACCGGATCGACACTGGGCAGCCCCGGCGGCCCCGGCCACGGGGGTGACCACCGGGTGCGCGGGTCGAGCAGGCCGGCCCACGAGGGAGCGCTTTCGGCCGGGGGTCCGTGTTCCAGCAGGGCCGGGTCGGCGCGGCCCGAGGGGTCGTGGCCCTCCTCCTCACCAGCGGCACGCAGAGCGTCCCCGACCAGCAGCGCCCACTCGTCGCGGCCGATCAGCGGAACCGAACGCGCCGGTGGCGGCCCCTGCCCGGCGGGCAGTTCCGGGGGGTCGGACCCCTCGGTGAGACCCAGCCCGTGTGCGACGGTCACAGCGATCCGGGGATCGACCCCAGGGGTCCCGGACGCGGCCTCGGCCACCGTCTCCCGGGTGAGGTCGCGCCCCAGACACCGCGCCACGAACTCGTCGATCGCGGCCGTTGATGCGCCACGGCCGAGCAGGCGCGCGACCTCCTCCGCCGTGGCGGCAGGCGTGGCCGACCAGCCCAGCAGCCCGGCGAGCCCGTCGTCGTCCCAGTCGTCCGGGTAGGCGGCGCGCACCCAGGTGTCCTCCCACCAGTAGAGGAAGTGCGGGTCGGCCGGGCAGTGGCGTTCCAGCCACTCGACCGGTAGCCACGGGGGAGCCCCGTCGAACGGGTCGGTGGGGCGGCGGAGCCCGGTCGCCGGAGCACTGTCCGGGTTCTGGCCGATCAGCACGAAACGCTCGCCCCCGACCCTCAGCAGCCGGAACCCGGAGCCCGGGACCCCCACAGTCAGGGACCGGTCGACGAGCGCGGCGTCGACCGCACCCGCTCCGGCCGAGACGACCGCGACAGCACCTGCCCGGCCCCAGAGGTCCTCGGGGCCGGGCAGGTCGCTGGGGAGTCCGGGTCGGTGGAACACGTGCGGCGGTCCTTCCTCGGCTGTCCGTCTGTGCCGGGAACCCTTCCCCGACACCGGCGCCGACTCACGCCTGAGCGCCCTCCCCGTGTTCCCGGGCGTCACGACGCCTGCGCTGCGGCACCACGGTGTACTTCGGGTCCTCCTGGGACTGTCGCCCAGCGTGGAAGACACCCAACCGGGTGCACGCCGACCCCGCCACGAGCGCCGCCCCGCTGAGCGCCGACACCACCCGGCTCCGGCGGCCGAGCACGGCCCCGGCGGCACCCGCCAGCGTGAGGGCCTTGGCTGCGCGCATGTAACGGCCCGCCGTACCCTGCCCGTAGAGCTCGCCGGACAGCCCCATGCGGTGCTCCATCGCCGTGGACACCGCGGTCTCGGCCAAGGCGCCCCCGACCGCTGCCCGACGCGCGGGCCCGCTCTGCTCGGTGGGTGAACCGACGAGGCCCGCGCCCCCCGCGGCCGCGACCGCCGAGGAGGCGAAGACGAAGGGCATGTACCTGTACCCCTCGTGCCAGGCCGGGACGGCGGTGTCGCAGACCAGGGGTGCCGTGTAGGTCGCCACGAGGGCGCCCATGCCCCCGGCGCCGTAGGTGGCCAGGCGTCCGATGCGCGGGAACCACCCGGTCAGCACCGTGACCGCGGAGATCCCGGCGAGGGGCCCGTACCCCATGAGGATCCACGAGCCCACGCTCATCGGCGAGGTCGGTTTGAACACGCGCAGCATGTTGAGGAACCGTTCCGGGCGTCCCAGATCGTAGATGAGTGCTGCCGTCGACCCGGAGATCGCGGTGAGGGCGGTGTACCGCAGCGGCCGGGCCAACCCCGGGCGTCCCGTCAGTTCCGCGCCCGCGGCGAGGGCGGAGGACGCCCCGGCGAGGCCCCCGAGGAACAGGTACCCGCCGATCGCGGGCGCCTCCCACACGATGGCGTTGAGCACGGGCCGCCCGTAGTACGAGGAGAACCCGCCGTCGCCTGCGTGCCGGTCGGAGGGGCGTGCGTCGCGTTCGCGCCGCTGCTGTTCCCCGACGACACCGGCGGCGCCCGTGACAGCGTCCCGACCGGGTTTCTGTCCGCGGATCCCTTCTTCGGTCACGTCCGACGTGTTCACTTCCGGCCTCCCAGGAACGTCGCGGCCACCCCGGCCAGCATCACCGCCGCCGCCACACCCGCGTGGCGCCACATCGACGGCAGGTCGCGTGTGGTCACGACGGGGTCCGGCGGCAACCCGTACACCTCTGGTTCGTCCAGCAGCAGGAAGAACGCCCCGTTGCCGCCCACGCCGTCATCGGGGTCCTCCCCGTACAGGCGCGCGGAGCTCACCCCCGCGCCGTGCAGGTCCTCCAGGCGCTGGGCGGCGCGCTCGCGTAGTTCGTCGAGGTCGCCGAACTGGATGGAATCTGTGGGGCAGGCCTTGGCGCAGGCGGGTTCGAGCCCGTCGCCGACGCGGTCGTAACACAGGGTGCACTTCCAGGCCCGGCCGTCGTCCTCACGCCGGTCGATGACGCCGTAGGGGCACGCAGGGATGCAGTATCCACAGCCGTTGCAGATGTCCTCCTGCACGACGACGGTGTCGAACTCGGTGTGGAAGAGCGCTCCGGTCGGACACACGTCCACGCACGCCGCATGGGTGCAGTGCTTGCACACGTCGGAGGACATGAGCCACCGGAACTCGCCGCGTTCCTCCGGAGACGCAGACGCCCCGGGGAGCTCGAACGAGGGCATGCCGAGGTCGACGGCCTCCCTGCGCCCCAGCCCGGTCTCCTGGTGGGCAAGGGGTTCGCGCTGTTCGACGAAGGCGACGTGCCGCCAGGTGTCGGAGCTCAGGCCCCCGGTGTTGTCGAAGGACATCCCGGTGAAGTCGAGACCGTCCTCGGGGACCATGTTCCATTCCTTGCAGGCCACCTCGCAGGCCTTGCACCCGATGCACACGCTGGTGTCGGTGAAGAAGCCGAGCCGCGGTTGCTCGGATCCGTTCTCGGTACCCACGTTCATTCCCCCGTTCCGGTCGACTCGGTGATGCGGGCGCGGCGCCGGTACGAACGCACGAGTTCGAGCCGCTCGGGCCCCCTGGGGCGGCGGCCGGGCCGGATGTCTGCGGTGATCGCCTTGACCTCCTGGATGTGCACGTTCGGGTCGAGCGCGAGCGACATGAGTTCGTTGGCGGAGTCGCCGGTGCTGTAGCCGTTCGGGCCCCAGTGGTAGGGCATGCCGATCTGGTGAACGACCCGGCCCTGCACCCGTAGCGGGGCCATGCGGTCGGTGACCATGACCCGGGCCTCGACGGCGTTGCGGGCGGTGACGACCGTGGCCCAGTCGCCGTGGCTGAGCCCGCGTTCGGCGGCCAGCTCGGGGCCGACCTCGCAAAAGAACGCCGGCTGGAGCTCGGCGAGGTAGGGCGTCCACCGGCTCATGCCGCCCGAGGTGAAGTGCTCGGTGACCCGGTACGTGGTGACCACGTACGGGTAGACATCGGCCTCCGGACTGCCCGGGTCGGGGTGGTACAGGTTGTACTCGTGCGGGTAGAGCAGCCGCGTCGGGTTGCGCCCCTGTGCGTAGAGCGGGTTCTCGAACGGGGTGTCCTGCGGCTCGTAGTGGGTGGGCATCGGACCGTCATGCAGGCCCGCGGGCGCGTACAGCCACCCCTTGCCGTCGGCCTGCATGACGAAGGCGTCACGCCCACTGAGAGCCTCGACCCCTTGTGCGTTGTCGCCCGGACGGTGGTCGGGCGCCTTGTGCTTCTCGAAGTCGGGTCGGTCGTGCCCGGTCCACTCACCGCGTTCGGTGTCCCACCAGACGAGGCTCTTGCGCGGGCTCCACGGGTGTCCGTCCTCGTCCGCGGAGGCCCGGTTGTAGAGGATGCGACGGTTGTCCGGCCAGCTCCAGGCCCACTCGGCGGCGATCCAGTCCTGCTCGGACCCGGGTTTCTTGCGGGCGGCCTGGTTGACTCCGTCCTTGAAGACCCCACAGTAGATCCAGCAACCGCAGGAGGTCGATCCGTCGGCTCGGAGCTCCGTGTAGGCGCCGAGCGGCCGACCTTCCGCGTCGCTGCCGTTGATCTCGCGCAGGATCGCGGCGGCGTCGGGCTCACCGTCGGGTTCGAGCGGGTAACCCCAGGTCAGTTCCTGGACAGGCCGGTCCTTGGGGTCCTCGGATCCGGCGAGGCGCTCGCGTATCAGCTCGCCCAGCCGGTGCATGAACCACAGGTCGCTGCGCCGGTCACCGGTCGGGCGCACGGCCCGGTCGTGCCACTGCAGTGTCCGGTTGGTGTTGGTGAATGTGCCCGACTTCTCGGTGTGCGCGGCTGCGGGGAAGAAGAACACCTCGGTCCCGATGTCCTCGGGGCGGTACTCCTCCGACTCGACCTCGGGTCCGTCCTTCCACCACGTCGCGCTCTCGATGAGGGAGAAGTCGCGCACCACGAGCCAGTCGAGGTTGGCCATACCCATGCGCTGCGCCCTGCTGTTGGCCGAGCCCACGGCGGGGTTCTCCCCCATGAGGAAGTACCCCTTGCACTCGCCGCGGATCTGCGCCATGACCGTGTCGTAGGTACTGTGCGACCCGGTCAGCCGCGGCAGGTGATCGAAGCAGTAGTCGTTGTCCTCCGTGGCGTTCTCGCCCCACCACGCCTTGAGCAGGCTGACGGTGTAGGCCTCCATGTTCGACCAGAACCCCTTGTGCGGGTGACCGACGGCCCGTACGTAGGAGCCGAGGTCCTGTTCCTCGTGCGCGTGCGGCATCGGAAGGTACCCGGGCAGCAGATCGAACAGGGTCGGAACGTCGCTGGATCCCTGGATGCTGGCGTGCCCGCGCAGCGCCTGGATCCCGCCGCCCGGGCGCCCGATGTTGCCCAACAGCAGCTGCAGGATCGAAGCGGTGCGGATGTACTGCGATCCGACGGTGTGCTGGGTCCAGCCGACCGCGTAACAGAACGCGCTCGTGCGGTCCCGGTTCGAGTTCTCGGTGAGGTGCCGGCACACCCTCAGGAAGATCTCCTCCGGGATCCCGCAGATCTCCTCGACCATCTCCGGTGTGTAGCGCTCGTAGTGGCGCTTGAGGATCTGGAACACACAGCGCGGGTCCTGGAGGGTCTCGTCCTGTCGCGAGGCGTTGCGGATCACGGCGCCGCCCGCGCCCTGCTGTTCTGGGCGGCCAGACCTCGAGACGTCGAGGTCTTCCTCCGAGCGCACCTTGTAGAGCTGGTTGCGGTCGCCCGCCGCGGCCGCGACCTCCACGCCCTCGTAGGTCCACTTCGACACGTCGTAGGCGCGTTCTGACGGGTCGAACCCGGAGAACAGGCCGTCGAGGTCCTCGGTGTCCTGGAATTCCTCGCCGACGATCGTGGAGGCGTTGGTGAAGGCCTTGACGTACTCCTCGAAGTACTTCCCCTCGGTGAGGACGTGATTGATGATCCCGCCGAGGAACGCGATGTCGGTGCCGGCCCGGATTGGCACGTGCAGGTCGGCCAGGGCGCTGGTGCGGCTGAACCTGGGATCGACGTGGATGACGACGGCACCGCGGGCCTTGGCCTCCATGACCCACTGGAACCCGACGGGATGGGCCTCGGCGAAGTTGGAACCCTCGATGACGATGCAGTCGGAGTTCTGGAGGTCCTGCAGGAACATCGTCGCGCCGCCGCGGCCGAAACTGGTGCCGAGCCCGGCGACCGTGGAGCTGTGGCACACACGGGCCTGGTTCTCCACCTGCACGACACCGAGCGCGCTGTGGAGCTTCTTGATGAGGTAGTTCTCCTCGTTGTCGAGCGTCGCCCCACCCAGACTCGCGATGCCCATGGTGCGGGCGACGCGGAGACCGTCGCTCTCCTCCTGCCAGGTCTCCTCGCGCGTGTCGACCACACGGTCGGCGACCATGCGCATGGCCGTGTCGAGGTCGAGCTCTTCCCAGTCGGTGCCGTGCGGGCGGCGGTAGAGGACCCTCTCCTCGCGGGAGGGGCCGGTGGTCAGCTGCAGACTGGCCGATCCTTTGGGACACAGGCGACCGCGGCTGACCGGGGAGTCCGGGTCCCCCTCGATCTGGACGACCTCGTCGTCCTTGACGTAGACGTTCTGGCCGCAGCCGACGGCACAGAAGGGGCAGACCGACTTCACGACACGGTCGGCGTCCTCGGTGCGCGGGCGAAGGTCCTCACTCCACTGCGACTTGGCGGCCGACCCCCGCCCTGTCGGATCCTCCCCGGTCAGTTGCCGGTAGACCGGCCACGACTCGATCCATGTCCGTACCCCCATCGTGTGTGCCTCCCCCTGGCCCGCAACGGTCGACGCGGACTCGTCTCATCGTTCACCGTCGGGCACGGCGCGAGAGCGGCACGTGAGGACACGCCGCTGTTTCACGTGAAACCGGATCGCCCCAATCCCTGGTCAAACAGTGCTTCGTCGGCCCGGGACGCGGGCACCGGACCACCATGGAGCCCGAACATCCAGGGGGAACGATGTACGTGGTGCACCTGTTGTCAACGGCTTCCGCCGCCGTGGGGCGGGGCCTGCTGGCCGGATTGGCAGGGACCGCGGCCATGACCGTCTCCAGCACGTTGGAGGCACGGCTCCGGGGCCGGGGACCGAGTTCGGCACCGGCCGACGCGGCGGCAGTCGTGCTCGGTGTGCGCCCCGAGGGGGAGGACGGGGGCCTTTTCGGCACCCTCGTTCACTGGGGGTACGGCACGGGCTGGGGCGCCGTGCGCGGCCTCCTCGGCGCGGCAGGCCTGCGGGGTATCCCGGCGACCGGAGCACATCTCGCCGTGGTGTTGGGGGGAGAGCAGGTCGTGCTTCCCGCAACAGGCATCAGCGGACCGACCTGGACCTGGAGCTCCGAGGAGATCGCCCTCGACCTGCTCCACCACTCCGTCTACACCGTCGTGACCGGGGTCGTCTACGAGGCCCTGGACCGGACCTCGTGACCCCGGTCGGGTCGGGGCAGGCCGCCCCGCCCCGACCCGGGGGTCAGCGAGCGGGCGCGTCGTCCTCGGCATGCAGGTTCGCACCCTGCGGGTTGTTCACCAGGGAGACGGCCGTGCCCGAGATGAGGCAGAGCACGACGATGTACACACCGATGGTCCACGAGGCGCCGAAGGACGTCAGTAGCAGTTCGGCGATCGTGGCCGCGAACGCGCCACCGAGGATCGCGCCCAACGCGTAGCCGATGGACACACCGGAATAGCGGATCTCGGCGGGGAACATCTCTGCGTACAGCGCCGACTGGGGCCCGTAGCTCAACCCGAGCGTCAGGCAGAACACGAACACCGCGACGAAGTACCAGAGCACGTCGGCGGTGTCGATCATGAACCACATCGGCACGGCCCAGACCGCGAGGATCAGGTAACCGACCTGGAAGGTGCGGACCCGACCGAGCTTGTCGCTGATCCAGCCGCCGTACATGGTCGAGATGAGCCAGCCGAACGAGGCGAGGGTGGTCGCCAGCAGTACCGTCTCGCGATCCATGCCCAGACCGAACTCCTCCGCCGGGCGTGAGGCGTAGGTGGCCAGGAACGCGATCACGAGGTATCCGGCAGCGTTGTTGGCGACGAAGATCAGCGCGGCGAGCACGACCTCCTTGGTGTTCTTGCGGAAGAGGCGGCCCAGGGGAGCCGAGGACTTGGCGCGGCGCTGCTGCATGAGCTCGAAGACCGGGGACTCCTCGACCGTTCTCCGGATGATGTGGCCCACCACGATCAGCACGAACGACAGCAGGAACGGGATGCGCCAGCCCCATTCCATGAACGCGTCCGTGCCGATGGCCGCGGTGATCGCCCAGATCACGAAGGTCGCGAGGATCATTCCGCAGGGCACGCCGATCTGCGGGTAGGCGCCGAAGAGCCCTCGCTTGTGCACGGGGGCGTGCTCGACCGACATCAGCGCAGCACCACCCCACTCGCCCCCGGCCGAGAAGCCCTGGACCACACGCAGGAAGATCAACAGCACCGGCGCTGCCATACCGATCTGTGCGTAAGTGGGGAGCAGACCGATGAGGAAGGTCGCCACGCCCATCATCACCAGGGTGAGCACGAGGATCCTCTTGCGCCCGAAGCGGTCGCCGAGGTGGCCGGCCACGATCGCGCCCAGGGGACGGAAGAGGAACGAGATGCCGATGGTGGCGAAGGCCAGCACCTGCGCCACGACGGGGTTGGCATCGGCGAGGGGTGACAGGAAGAGCGGGGAAAGGACCAGCCCCGCCGCCTGGGCGTAGATGAAGAAGTCGTACCACTCGATGGTCGTGCCGACCATGGTCCCGGCGAGGACCTTGCGCCGTTCCCTGGACTCGAGGGTTCCGTCCGGCCGGGGGACGGGTGGGTCGGAAGGTGCCATGGGTGCTCCGTAGGGGGTCTCGCGCCGGCCCGGGGGAGGGCCGAACAGAACGACGAATCAGTGCGATCCGGTGATCCATCGCACACCATGACATGTGATACACGACACCCCAACCGCTGGGGGCGCCTTTTCCCTGTTCGCCCCACATGACCTGAACGAACGGTCGGTCTTCGGCGTCGCCCGGCCCGGGACGATCTTGCTGGGCCTGGACACGCAGGATCGGCCGCACATGGTGTTGGACCTTCTTCGGGGGAAGAGCAGGGGTGCCTGTTGCACACCGATCGCGACGCCGCGGGCCGGTACATGCCGACCTCGAGCAGCCCGGAGCCCTCCGGCCACTGATTCGTGTCGGTGGGTTCCGGGTAGCGCGCCACCGAGTCCGTTTTCTCCCGTAGCTGGGACAGAAGCGGATCGGGCTGACGAACAGCATCAATGGGGGGATCAGAAATGGCACTGATCACGGTGCGCGAAGTCATGACAGCGGATCCGCGCTGCATCGGTACGGACGACTCGCTCCAGAAGGCGGCCGAGCTCATGGCCGGCGACGGTGTGGGCGCGCTGCCGATCTGCGGCCAGGACGGTCGGCTGAAGGGGGTTCTGACCGACCGGGACATCGTCGTGCGCGGACTCGCCGGAGGCAAGGAGCTCACCGACCCGGCGGGCAGCCTCAACCAGGGGGAAGCGGTCACCGCGGGCGCCGACGATCCGGTCGACGTCGTGCTGAACACCATGATGGAGAAGCGGGTCAAGCGCCTCCCGGTCATCGACGGCACGGACCTGGTCGGGATGGTCACGGTCGCCGACATCGCCAGGGCACTGCCCAATCCCCAGGTCGGCGACCTCGTCGAACTCCTGAGCGTGGACTGAAGACCCCGGCCGTCACGTCGTGCGGTCATGTCACCGTGTCGACATGGCGCCATGACCGCAGGGCGTCACGGCGGCACGGCTCGGGTCAGAGGGCCGCCTCGACGTCGGCGACGGTCGTCACCTCCGGGAACTGGGTGAGCCACCACGTGGCGCCCGCGTCCCGGAACGGGGCCGCGTCCTGCCCGGGCGGGCCGCCGACGGCGACCTCGTACCCGTCCAGACCGCCGCGGTGCTCGGCAACCGCGGCGAGCATCCCCCGCAGCCCTTCGGGATCGGTCTCCGGGCACAACCCCTCGAATCGCGCGGCCCGGCGCAGGGGAGCGGGGCGGGTCGACTGCGCGGCAACCCACACCGGGATGCGGGGGCGCTGCACCGGGCGCGGCAGGAAACGGAGTCCGTCCACCCGGTAGTACCTCCCCTCATGCTGGACCTCCTCCCCGGACCACAGGCGGCAGATCACGTCGAGGGCCTCGTCCAGCATGCCCGCCCGATCCCGCGACCCGGGCTCCTCACCCAGGCGGGAGAGCTCACCGCCGTTGTCACCGCCGAGCCCGACCCCGAGTACGAAGCGTCCGCCGCTGAGGTGGTCCAGGGCCACGGCCTGGCGGGCGACCACGTGCGGCCGGCGCCGGGCGAGCGGGGTGACGCGGGTACCCAGCACGACCCGTTCAGTGCGCGCGGCCATGGCGGCGAGCGCGATCCACGGATCGCACACCGGCAGGCCCGGATTGAGCGGACGTGCCACGTGGTCCCACAGGAACACCCCGTCGTAGCCCGCGTTCTCGGCGCGTGCGGCCATCTCGGCGAGGACGGCGGGTTCGGAGAGCTCCCCGAACGGCGGCAGGTACAGACCGTGATGCATCACAGCAGTCCCTTCGGGTGGGCACCGGTCCGGCTCTCGGGCTCGGCGGCGACGTGGTCGGGCATGTCCCCACCTGGATGCCATTCCGTCGGTGGGATCCATGGCCGGGGTTCTGCCCTCGAGGGACCCTATGCGTCGTCGATGCGGAGTCGTGGTTCCGCAAACCCCTGGAGGTCGACAGGCCGCTTCGGTGACCTGTCGACACGGCGCCCCTCGACATGGTGCTCAGGCCATGAGGGGCAGGCGTTTGGTCAGGCGGGTGACCACGTTGCGGGGCCCGAACACGGCCACGCCCACGTGTGCGACGTCCTCGGCGGGGGTCCGGGCGAGCGCCTCGGTGTAGGCCTCGTAGGTGCGGGACCTGCGCGCCACCTCGTTGAACCCCACCACCACGACGTCCTTCCGGGCAGCGGCCTTGGCGTGCAACTCACCGAGTCGGTCGGCGCTCGCGGTGAGCGTGGGTACCGGGTGAGGGTTGAGCCCGGCGTGCAGACCCCCGGAGGCGTCCTCGGAGTCCTCGGCGACGGAACTCTCCAGGCGCCCGCCGAGGGCGAGCCCGAGGACTGCGGCGGCGTTGGCGGCCAGCGCCGGGGCCAGGTCCTCCTTGAGGGCAATGACCAGCTTGCGATCGGACACAGTGACCTCACAGACACGGATGATCAGCGTTAGGGTCAAGAGACTAGACATACGCCCGATTTCAGAGCCAGAAATCTGAACATCATTCGGAAGATCGAGGTGAGGAGCCTGATGGACGAACTCGATACGGCGATCGTGCGCGAACTCCAAACGAATGCGCGCCGCACCAACCGGGAACTCGCTCGCCAGGTGGGGATCGCCCCTTCGACCTGCCTGGAACGCGTGCGCGCGCTGCACGAGCGCGGGGTCGTGCGCGGGTACCACGCCGAGATCGACCCACGTGCGCTCAACCGGGGTGTGGAGGCCTTCGTCAACACACGGCTGCGCCCGCTCAGCCGTCCGGTCATCGACGGGTTCCGCAAGGCCCTCATCGAACTGCCGGAGGTGCTCGCGGTGTACGTGGTCGCCGGCGACGACGACTTCCTCGTGCACGTGGCCGTGCAGGACCTCGACCACCTCCACGCGTTCCTCATCGACCGCTTGAGCCGCCGCCAGGAGGTCGTGGGGTTCCGGAGCCAGATCATCTACGCGAGCGACCACAAGCACGTGCGGGACCGGCTCTCCGACGCGTGAATCGGCCGGCTCCCTGCTGCTCGGGCCGGAGGAGTGCTGCACGAAGCGGCCGAGGTACAGTCCCCGCTGACCGGTCTCGGGATGAACCCTCACGACGGGGCTCGGTCTTGCACACGGTCGAGACGAACTGCTCGCGGCACACCCTCAGGTCGCCCGTGAGATCGCGCGCCGGGTTCACGGCAGCGTAGTCGTGGTCGTTGCTGTGCACCGCGCGGGCCGTCGGCGAGCGCCTTCACGGGCTGGGGCAGGGCCTGGTGGACGGTCACGGTGTCGACCCACGTGGCGTCGCCGCCGTACGGGGGCAGGTGGACGGCGCACAGCACACTGGCCTGCGGGGGACGGACGGGCCAACCTGGACGGTGACATGTCGACACCTCGACAGATCCGCAGGTCACCAGGGAGACAGGCGGGCACAGGGCCTTGCCGTCCGGTGTCGACGTGTGCTCAGATCCGAGAGGAACCCCACCGGGAGGCACTGTGGACACGACCGACGAACTCCTCACCCTGGAACACGAGGGATGGCGTTCCCTGTGCGAGGGCACGGGTGACACCTTCTACGGCGACCTCATGACCGAGGACGGGGCCATGGTGCTGGCCGACGGATCGGTGTTCGATCGGGAGGCCGTCGTCGCCTCGCTCGACCAGGCACCGACGTGGGACACCTACGAGCTCACCGGTGTCCGCCGCATCGACACCGGGCCGGACTCCGCGGCGCTCGTCTACACGGGCCGCGCACGCAGGGGCGACGAGCCCCCGTTCGAGGCCCGCATGGCCAGTACGTACCGCTACACCGGTGGCCGGTGGCGCCTCGCGCTCTACCAGCAGACGCCCGTGCAGTGACGCACATGGCGCCCGGACATGAAAAAAGGCCCCGTGTGGGAGCCTTTTCGCTGGTGGGCGTACCAGGACTTGAACCTGGGGCCTCATCCTTATCAGGCACTCACCGACCCCAGGTCAGAAGCTTTCGATCGTTTCTGACCTGGGGTTTCTTGTTCGTCGGTGTTCGTGGATGTCCGCAGTCGGACGCACGTTCTGACGCACGTGTGACGCACGGACGCACGGGCCGGTGTGCGGCACTCGGAGATGAGGCCGGTTCACCGCCCCCCGAGAAGCAGCCTGATTCAAGGATGAGGCCAGCCTTCAACAAGGATGAGGCCACGCGAAGTCGGGCTACAGGGCCGTTCCGCCCGACGCCCCCGGCCGGTATGCTCCCCGAGAAGCGTCTGTAGGACGCGACTCAGGTACACGGAACCCCCGCGCCCGATGACGGCACGGGGGTTCTGTGGTGTCCAGGCGCGCCTACCCGTCGAGCCCCTTCAGGTCGGCGAGGAACGCGGTCCACTCGGCCCGCGGGAACTCGAGGTGCCCGGCCTCGCGGTGCTTCGTGTCTCGGATCGCGCCGGCCCCCTCGGGCAGGTACGCGCACTCGACGCAGTTCTGATTGTGATTGCTGTAGGAAGCCTTGCGGAACTCAGGTGTCATCATGATTCGTCGCTTTCTTCGGACAGGATGTCCTCGATGAAACGGGCGCTCTGCACGGTCGACAGCGCCGCGCCCTGTAGCTCGCCGAAGGTCGTCGTGTAGGACTCAACCTCGGCGTCGGTCTCCTCGAAGACGCCGCTGGCCACGCTATCGGTGTAGGCGATCGGAGCATCCAGCGGATCGGGGAAGTCCAGGAGGGTGAACGACATCCCGAGCGCCGCATGTGGGCCGACCGCGAACGGCAGCACCTGGATGTCGATGTTCGGCAACTGCCCGATACGTAGCAGGTACTCGAACTGACCGCGCATCACGTCGCGATCGCCCATCGGGCGGCGTAGCGCAGCTTCGTCGATCACCGCTACCAACCGCGGCGGACGTTCGTACCTCGTCAGAATCTCGCGGCGCTCCATGCGGGCGTCGACCTGACGCTTGATCTTGTCGGGCGAGGTGTAGCGGCCACCGAGGAACACGCCCTCGGCGTACTCGGGGGTCTGCAACAGGCCGGGCACGATCGCGACCTCATAAGTCCGGATCAGGCTTGCCTCGGTCTCGAAGTCGGGCAAGGACTCCGCGCCGAAGACGTCCCGGTACTTCCACCACCAACCTCTCTGCTTGGCGTCGCGCGCGAGCTGATGGAGTGCCTCCCTCTGCTCGTCGTCCTCGACACCGTAGAGCGTGAGCAGAGAGTCGAGATCCGACGGTTTCACCGTCTTCAGCTCGCTCGTTTCGAGTTTTCCGACCTTGGCCTTCGCCCAGCCGAGCCGCTGACTGACGTCGGCCATCGTGTACCCCGCTTTGTCGCGCAGGCTTCGCAGGTGGCGCCCGAGGCGTCGCCGCCGGACGGACGGGGAGTAGGTGGGGTTCGCGCGTGCCATAGACGCATCTTACCGCCGCCTGAAAATCGTAGAGTCTCTCTTTTGGGGTTGTGCTATTCGGTGTTTCTGGCGCATGATGTCGACACCTGAGTATTGGCCCTACAGACGACGGACAGGAGATGATCCCTAATGTCCGATTTCTTGGAAGGAAACCCCGCCCGAACTCCCCATACACGCGGTGTCCCGTCCTGGGGCAGGCCCCGCAAGGCTTCCCGCGTCCGGCCCTTTCTCGGCGCCCGACCGGCGGTGATCCAGTGATGGAGCTGTTCACCTTGGAAGACCAACGAGACGTCATCCTCACGACCGACGCCGTACTGGCTGACGGCAGAGAGCTGACGGGCGACGAGATCGGCGAGCTGATGAAACAGCTCGAACCGCTGCGCCTCGAAACCCTGTGGCGCGAAGTCCATCGCCACTACCCGCTTGGCACGTGGGTGACCGCCGTCAACAGCAAGCGCGAAACCCCCGACCAGGTCGTCGGCTACCAGCGAGGCCGCCCCGGGTCCCCCGGTCACATGCTGAAGGTCCGCACACAACGCGGCGACGAACTGCGCGTACCCGTGGCCGAGGCACACGTAGTGCCCCCTCCTAGGGGGCGAACATGATCCGGCTGTTCCTCTGCCTCCTCGGCGCCGCACTTCGCCCGGTCCGGTCTGACGTCCGTGCTCGACCTGCACCGAGCGCGGCCGTCCCTCCGATCCCTCGCCAGGCGCGGCGCACAGCGCACGCCCAGGTCGACCTCGTTGCCCGCGATCACCCCGACTGGCGCGTGCTCGCTCTGCCGGGGCCGTCCGGTCTCTGCTACGTCGCGGCTCGGGGCGCCCACCTCGTGCGTGCCGATTGCCCCGAAGAGACGCGGCGCCGTATCCGCGAGATCGACGAGGAACCCCCGCCGTGGCCGGTTCGCCCCTACATCCACAGGAGGTGGTGACCGTGCCCGATGGCAGACCCGAGGACGGCGACGAGATCACCGCAGTGACCGCGGTCGGCCTGGCGCTCATACTCCCGCCCGGCGCCGTCGAGGACGCTCACCCCGTGGCGAGGATGCGCGAGCTCCTGGCCGACGAGATTGAGGCCGCGCGCACGTGCGGCCGCTGAACCCCTGAACCCCCGCGTGCCTGGCGCGTGTGTGGCTGTCGCCAGGCACGCGGGTTCCCCGCCCTCGAGTCACGGGGGCTCGAGGGCGGCCCCCACACGGAAGGACGGAAGGACTGCTCTTGCAGCGATTGACCCCCCATGTGACCCCCCATATCGAACAGAACTTCCACGACGCCTACCTGGCGGTGCTCGACGCCGTCACCAACCACACCGAACACACGACCTCGTCGAGGGGCAACGACTCGGCCGAACTGACCAACGTCAGCTTCCGAATCGCCGACCCCCGCGACCGGCTCCCCTTCATCAGACAGCGGCCGGTGAACATCATCTTCAACCTCGCCGAGGCCCTGTGGTACGCCTCCGGCCGGGATGACCTCGACATGATCGGCTACTACGCACCCGGCATGGCGAAGAACTCCGCCGACGGCAAAACGCTGACAGGTACCGCCTACGGAACCAGGATGTTCGCCCCCGACGCCGAGAACGCCACCCAGTGGGACCGCGTCCTCGACCTGTTGCGCTCCGACCCCGACACCAAGCGTGCCGTCCTGGGGATCTACCGGCCCGAGGAACTCGCGGTCACCGACAACCCCGACGTCTCGTGCACGATAAGCGCCCAATTTCTGTTGCGCGAGGGGCGCCTGAACCTGACGTGCTACATGCGCGGGAACGACGCCTACAGGGGCATGGTGAGCGACGTCTTCGCGTTCACCTTCCTCCAGGAGATCGCCGCCTGTCAGCTCGGCGTCGAGCTGGGGCTCTACACCCACCACGTGGCGTCGATGCACATCAACGACCGTGACGCGGAGACCGTTCGGCGTGTGCTTCACGAACCCCGCGAACCCGGATACCTGCGGCCGGCGTTCCGGCCGCCCGAGATGCCCGCTGGCACCTCCTGGTCGGCCCTCGAGGCCGTCTTGGAACACGAGGAAGCGTTGCGCAACAACGAGCGCTCGCACACCCCGAAGACGCTGACGGAAACCGGCCTTGCCGAGTACTGGCAACAGGTCCTGTTGCTGTTCGAGATCTTCCGGCAGATCAAGCACACCGACCAGGCGGTCAACCCCGATCACGTCGTCGCCCTCGACCCCGGGTACCGGTGGTTGGTCACCCGTCGATGGAAGAACCGCATGCCCAAGGGGACCGCGTGATGGCGCCGGCCGGTGGCTGGGGCCGTTGGACCGTGGCCACGTGCAAACCGGACGCGACCCGCCGCGGCTTGGTCGGACCGATCCTGGAATGGATCGGCGCCGAGGTCCGCCTGGTCGAGCGCCGATCGGTTGTCGTGACCGAGCGGCACATCTTCACCCACTACGCCGACATGATTGCCCTCGACGACCGGTTCCCGTTCGACGTGCGCGCCGAGCTGCGCCGCAACTGGGTCGGCCAGACCGTCACAGTCGCCTTGTTCCACGGCCAGGCCGAAGGCACTCCCGAGCACGTGCGCGGTCTTCTCGGCCACTACGACCCGGCACGCGCCGCGCCGGACTCGATCCGGGGCCACTTCGGCGCGGACTCTATCGCGCAAGCCCGCGCCGAGGGCCGGTTCATCGACAACCTGATTCACACCTCAGACGACGCCGAAGGTTCCGAGCGCGAGTTCAACGTGTGGTTCGGCCCCGCGTTCGCGCACCTTCTCACCCCCCAACACGAGGAGCTGTCCCGTGACTGAGTCCGTCCTGATCAACGGCGCCACGATCCCCGTAGGGCCGAACAACCTCCGGGTGATGCCCGACGAGCAACAGTCCGGCCTCGACCCGTACATGGCGCAGATCATCACCAACCGCAAGTCCGGGCTGTCGCTGAACCACGTCATCGGATGCCCGCTCGACTGCGGGTACTGCGTGCGCCACTTCTGGGGCAACTTCGAGCAGAAGACGCCCCAGCTCCTCATCACCACCGAGGAGGCCGTGGAAATGCTGACCGGGCACGAGGCGTTCCGGCCGCACTCGACGCCGATCCAGTTGTTCAACAAGGCCACCGACCCGATGTTGCCCGGCGTGAAGCCGCATACTTTCGCCGTCCTCGAGGAGCTGGACAGGCGCGGCATGACGAACCTGGTCCTGATCATCACCCGGTTCCACGTCAGCAAGGCCGACATGGCGCGCTTCGAGTCCCTCGAGCATGTGCGGGTGACGCTGTTGTTCACCTACTCGGGGATCGCGGATGCGCGTGTGGAGCCGATCGCGAAGTCTCGGACCACCGTGAAGTCGATCGAGACGGCGGCGGCTCTGTCGGAGCGGACGGGCGTGATCCTCTACTGGCGTCCGATCACGCCGGGGTGGAACGACGACCCGGCGACGTTGCGGCACGTGCTCGACGTCGCCGACCGGGCCGGCGTAGATGCGCTGGTGTTCACTGGCTACTACCACAAGGAGGAGAACGCCGACTACCTGCGCGGACAGGGCGTCGAGGTGCCCTATGAGGACGACTATCAGCGCCGGAAGGTGATGCCGGAAGAACTGGATGCGAAGGTGGTCGCCGCGTGGCGCGAGCACGGCACGTCGGTTCCGCTGTTCCGCAAGACCTCATGCGGTGTCACCTACGCCCACGACGTCCCGGACTACAACGGGCACTGGGGCGTTCCCGAGCTGTGCGACATCTGCCCGGCCAAGCAGCGCCAGTTGTGCGCCGACAACCATCACGCGCCGACCGAGGACGAGTTCCGGAACGTCCTCGCCGAGCTGGAGTACGACCCCGATACGCCGTTCCTGGTCGAGGACGGCCACATCCTCACCCACGCGCTGGGGGAGCAGCGCCGGTACGCCATCCAGCACACCCTCGGCTACCAGGTGTGGGAAGTCGACCACCCGCACGTTCACCGCGCGCACGGGCGCACCCTGAAGGGGTACGAGCTGAGCGAGGATGAACGGCGACAGCTCGACGAGGCACGCGAGCGGCTGCACGCTGCCGCGCGCCACGAGGACGACTAGAACACCGGGGGGACCGTCATGCTCGATCGACCGTGGACCGAGGCACCGCTGTGCGCCCTTGACCTCGAGGGCACGGGTGCCCAGGACAAGGACAACGAGGCGATCCTGGAAGTCGCCGCGGTCCCGATCGTGGACGGTTCCCCCGACCTGTCATCGGCCTACGAGAGCCTCGTCAATCCCGGCCGAACCGTTCCGCGCCGTCCCTGGATCAGCCCAGGGCTGACCGACGAAGCGTTGCGCGAAGCGCCGAGCCCCGCACAGGTCGGCGCCGAGCTGGAAGCCCGTGTCAACGGTCGGTACATGGTGGGACACAACGTGAGCGTGGACTGGAAGCTTGTCCACCTGCGCCACCCGAGCGTTCGGCCGGCCGGGCTGATCGACACTCTGCGCCTGGCCCGTCACCTCCAGATCCCCGCCCCGCGCGGGCTCGGGGCGCTCCTTGACCGGTTCGAGCTACGCGAGCAAGTCGACAAGTCGGTTCCCAGCGGACGCCCGCACCGGGCGTTGTGGGACACCGTCGCCGCTGCTGTCCTACTCGCCCGCCTGGTCGAGGACGACCCGAGCGTGCGCACGCTCGGCGATCTCGTGTCGGCCGCGTCGGTACCGCTGGGTCCGCCCGAAGAGGACCCGACCCTGTTCTAACCCCCTGAGAAACAAGAGGAACCCGCAGTGACCACTACCGACGACCACTCTGACCTAAGCCCTGCCAACGCGTTGGGCACGTTCCCCCTCGGCAGCTCACTGCCCGTCAACCGGCTCGGCTACGGCACGATGCGGCTTACCGGCGAAGGCGTCTGGGACGAGCCCGCCGACCGCGCCGAGGCGGTGCGCGTTCTGCGCCGCGCCGTCGAACTGGGCGTGAACCTCATCGACACCGCGGACTCCTACGGTCCGCAGATCAGCGAGCAGCTCATCAAGGAGGCCCTTCATCCCTACCCGGAGAGCCTCGTCATCGCCACCAAGGCCGGCCTGACGCGGCGCGGCCCGAACGACTGGCGTCCCCTCGGCAGACCTGAGTACCTGCGTCAACAACTCGAGCTGAGTCTGCGCCACCTCGGCCTCGAACGCATCGACCTCTACCAACTACACCGCGTCGACCCGCAGGTGCCGCTAGCTGAACAGGTGGGCGAACTCGCCGCCATGCGCGACGAAGGCAAGATCGGCCACATCGGCCTTTCAAAGGTGACCGTCGAGCAGGTGACCGAGGCCCGCACGATCGCCCCCATCGCGTCCGTGCAGAACCGGTACAGCCTCCTCGACCGGGCCAGCGAGGACGTTCTCGACTACTGCGCCGCCGAAGGCATCGGATTCATCCCGTATGCCCCGGTGGCGACCGGCGACCTTGCGCGCCCCGGCGGCCCGCTCGACGAAGCCGCCAAACAGCACGGCGCCACCCCGTCGCAACTCGCGCTCGCATGGCTGCTGCACCGCTCGCCGGTGATGATGCCGATCCCCGGAACGTCGAAGAGGGCGCACGTCGAGGAGAACACCGAGGCGGCTCGTATTCGGCTGAACGATGCGGATTTCGACGCGCTGTCCGCGCTGGCGGCGCTCTAGCCGACCGGTACGCCTGAGCCCTGAACATGAGAAAGGCGCCCCACCCTCCCAGCGGGAGAGTGGGGCGCCGTCGCGTCCGTCGGGGCCTTCCCCAGCCACGACTAGAACACGTGTACGAAGATATCACGCATCAGGGCTGGTCAGTGCTGCCTTCGAGGCGACGCTGAACCCACGCGGCCAACGCGGTACCGGCCGCAGTCGCGGCGGCCAGACCGAGCGTCGGCCAGTCGATGATCTCGCCGGGCACGACCTGGTCGGTCACGACGGTGGCGACGGCGACGAGCGCGGTCGATACGGCGCCCTGAAGGGCGGTTCGCCACCCTCGTGTTCGGGCGTCCTGTCGGGTCTCGGCCTTGCTGCCCGGGGTCGGTGCGGGTGCCTCGTGTGCCATGTCAGCAATCCCCCTCGTCGAGGTCGAGGCCGGCCACTGCCCGCTCGGCCTCGCGCCGCGCGACGGCGCGCCGGATCTGCGCGGCGGCGATCGCGCTCACGCGGGCGCCGCTGGTCGCGCCCGAGCCGACGTACTGTCGAGCGGCCAGAACCGCCTCGGTGGTGCCGCTGCCGTAATCGCCGTCGACGCCGTCGCCGCGTGGCCCGTAGTCGCCGAGCATGTCGCCGAATCCGGCGTGCCTGAGCGTGGTCTGGAGCCCTTCGACGCGCTCGCCGCTGTCACCTTCTGAGAGTCCGTACAACTCCTCGTCTCCTTCTGCTGCTTCGTCAAGGTCCATGCCTCCGGTCGCCCAGGCGTACAGGGCGTCACCGGGGCATCCGGTCGATACGAGGTCGCGGTGACCGGTCACGGGAAGAGTGCGGCCTGCCCAGCTCTCGGCCTCGGCGTGGCACTGGCGCACGGCGGCCAGGGCGTGAACGCTGGGAAGCCCGTTGTCGTAGGTGCCGATCACGGCGACGCCGAGGTGGCTCCTGTTGTGGCCCAGGGCGTGTGCCAGTTCGGCGCCGTAGCCGCGGCCTTCGACGATCACGGCGTAGGAACCGTGGTCGACGACCAGGCGCGCGTACCCGACGTCGCTCCACCCGATCGAGAAGTGGTAGCTCTGAATCTGCGCCGGGGTCTGGGTGGCGGGGCCGGCGGTGTGGTGCACGGTGAAGCCGCGCACCTCGCCCTTTTCGACCGGGGAACGGCTACGAGCCGGTGCAAGAACGGCCTGTGATCGCGACTGTTTGCGGACATCGGTCACGTGGGGCGCCTCCTTCAGGACATAGAAATGCCCCGACCGGTCGGTCGGGGCTGGTGTTCGGCTTGGTCAGCCGAGGATGGTCGAGGCGACGGCGGCGATCGCCGCGATGATCGCCGAGATCGTCGACAGCGGCAGCGCGTAGCGCCATGCCTCGAGGCTGCGTAGGCGGGTCTCGTGATCCTCGAGCCGCTCGGTTGTGTGCTGCTGGCGTGCCAGGGCTGACTCGACCTTTCCGGCGAGTTCGCGCTGTTGTCCGTACACGTCGGCCACGGTTATGACGGCATACGGGCGGGGCTGATCGTCGGCCACCGGATCACCCGATCCTCTGGTACACGAGGCGGGTCTGGTTGCCTCCTCGGAGGATCGTCGGGGAGGAGTCGGCGGAGTCCTGCCAGAACTGCAACGCAAGGGTCGGGGTGCCTCCCGAGGTGGTGATGGTCCCCCGGTCGGCAGCACTGTTGAAGTTCGACGAGCCCGAGCCGCCGGCGACACGCGGGGTCGTGTTGGCGGGGCGTCGCAAGATCACCGGGCCGCCGTTGTTGATTCCCGACGCGGTGTCTCTGTTGTAGGCGATCGTGAAGGACGCAAGGGTCACCCCAGTGGATGACCAGGACCAGGCGAACCCGCCGTCTCCGGCCGAGTAGGACACTCCCAGCCAGTAGAAGTAGACGGCGTTCGGTTCCAGTTCCAGCTCGATCTCGGACAGCTCCCACGACGAGTCGTTATCGGTGACCTCCTGATCGTTGAGCTGCTCGACGAGGCCCATGTTGCGGGCGTTGAGCCGCTCGGCGGTGATGACCTGCCCGGCGTACCACTGCGGGAAGGGCACGGGGTCACCTCCTCTCTAGAGCCCGACGACGGCGGGTTGCGCGAGCGCGACCTGTTCGCCTGCCGGGTGCGATTGGCGGATGGTGTTCATGGCTCGGATGACGGTGAAGGTCTGGGTCCGGTTGCTGCCGCTGATGTCGGTCACCCGCATGACCTCGCCACCGCACCGGATGTCGAAGGGGAGTTCGTCGGGGAATTCGGCGCTGGTGATCCAGCGCGGCCCCCGGTAGGTGGTGACCTCGAAGACGGCGGTGTCCTCCTCGACGGCGACGGCCAGGCGCGCGTCGGCGGTATCGCACCTGTTGGGCTGGTTCTCGCCGGGGTCGGCCTCTTCGCCTTCCTCCTCAACCAGGGCCTGGCCGACGATCCACGGGGCACCGGGGCTCGCGTTGAATTCCACATCCCAACGGTAGGCATTCAGGGTCTCGGTGTATCCCTCGACCAACAGGTCGATGGGTTCAGGCGGGAGCCACGGCGGGGGGTTGAGCACAGTCAGGCCGTCGCCTGTGTCGCGATCGGACACGATGTCGACCAGGTGCGGGTTCCCGACCAGGTTCACGCGCACGTGCGGGTACCGGTAGCCCTCGGTGGTGCCGAGGTGCACGCGCCACGACGCTTGTGCGCCGAGCTGTTCGTCTCGCTGCACGTCGAGCGTCACGGATTCCTCGTAGGGACCGACGCCCTCGGGAGGGTGTGCGGCGCCCAGCGGGCCGTCGAGAAGTTGATATGTCTCCTCGCCGCCGTCTCGGCGTGTGGCCTGCACGGTGTTGACCAGGCCGTCATCGTCGTCTGTCGGCTCGAAGGGCGGTGCCAGGTGCCCGGCGGCGTAGTCGAGCGCCAGGACCTCGTCGGCGCGCACGACCATTCGTGCTCGTACCTGAACTCGCGTGTGCACGCCGACCGTGACATGCCGCGTCGCCGGGGCCGTGGCCACCGCGCGCACGGGTGCCGTCAGCGGTATCGAGGTCGAGCGCGTCACACCCAGCTCGGCCCGAGCAGCCAGGCGCGCGTGCGCCGAGACGGCGCCCTCCTCGGTCTCTCCCTCGGCTACGACCGAGACACGCAGACGTGCGTGTGCCGATCGGACCGGCCCTGGTGCGGGACCCAGTGGCGCCGAGTCCGAGACGGCTACGTGGGAGAGGAAAACCTGGGGCGGGTAGTCGTCGGGATCTGAATCCACTCGCAAGGCGAGGTCGACGGCGGCGAGCGTCTCGGGTCCGGCGTACCCGTCAGCGAGAAGGGCGTGGTCGTCCTGAAAGGCGATCACGGCGGTGATCGTCTCGCCGCCGTAATCGCCGTCGTCGCCGAACTGCGGCAACTCGTAGCCGAGCGCCATCAGGTCGCGTTGTAGGTCTCCGACCGCGCCGTCAGTGGTCCCGTCGTTGTCGCCGGGGGCGAGCAGCACGTTTCGCCGGTAGCGGTAGCCGGTCAGTTCGAGCGTGCCGCCCAGCTCGACGTCGTCCCACCGGTGCACGCGCGCACCCGAGGCCGCGTGACCGGGGAACACACGTGAGGTCAACCCGTGGCCGTCATAGTGGAGTTCGACGCGCCACCACTGGCCGACCGCTACGGCCGACCCTGATTCGCTGGTCCATCCGATCGACGGCGAGGCGAGCCCGGACGGCTGCAACCTGGTTCCGACGTTGCCGCCGGCGGTCTCGTGCACGACCAAGCCCAGACCTACATCGGGCCACCCGACCAACCACCGAACCTCGTGAATGCCGTGTCCGGCGGTCTGCATGGGAGGAATCCAGGCGTAGAACCGCACCCACCATTCGGTCTCGGCATGATCCTCCTCGTCGTCCTCCTCGTCTTGGGTCTCGTCGTCGGGAGTTTGGGGAAGCTCAAGCACGTACCGCGGCTGTTGGGTGAAGGAGTACCCGGGGTCAATGCGTGTCGTCGCGAGGCCGTGCACGGTGTGCTCGGCTGAGAATCGGGCACGTCCGACACCGATCGGACCGGTCGTGTCGGCGGCCTCGAGGGTGCCGACGATCGCCGACCGTTCCAGGGTGTCCTCATCGGGCGCCTCGCCCAGCGGGCCGTCGAGCCGGTTCGCGACCGTCGTCGCCACAGCGCACCCCCTATTCCTATTCGGCATTCTCGAGGCTGATCGTCAGCGGGTCGATCGTGAGAGTCCCCGAGGAGGGGAAGGGCTGGGGCTCATTCAGTCGTGCCGAGCCCTTCCACGTGCCGCCCGAGCCCCAGAATCCAATGTGCGAGACGGTCGTGTCCGAGGGCACCGAGAACGTGACCCCCGACGAGGCAGTCAAAGTCCCGCCCGAAGCGTCAGACCAAGTGACCGACTGGCGCGAGTAGGCGCCGCCGTCGACCTCGGCCGAGCCCCTCGAGTCGGGTAGTGAAGTGTGCAGGCTGGCCGACACTGCGGTCTCTGCGCCGGTGTCCAGCATCGGGTCGAAGAAGTCGGCGACGAAGTTCGTCACGACGACATCCCTCCTTGGTTCGTGAGTGTGGCGCCGCGGTTGTACTTGCTGCGAAGGGTGCGGTAAGCCAGGCCGGCGCGTGCGCGGCTCTCGTAGAGCACGCCGCCGTCGACGGCCTGCGCGGAGTAGAGAAGATCGAGCACGCTGTCGGGGTACTGCGGTCCCATACGAAGCGAATCCTCGGGTTCGCCGACCAGGTCCAACGGAATGTCGGCCTCCTCGCACAGGCGGATGATCCGCTCGGCCGCGCGTTCGCCGGCGAAACCTCGGAAGGCGGCGAAGGAGTCGGCCGCAGTGGGGTAGGCGGCGGAGTTGGTGTTCCAGAGCGACACATGCCCCAGCTCGGCCGGGCTCGACGTGTCGTCGTCGGGAACCCACCAGTGATAAGTCAGGGTGCGCGCGGGTAGTGCCGGAGCCGACCAGGTGCCGCTCGTGAGGGTGGCGCCGTCCATGTAGAGGCGGTACGTCGACGAGCTGTTGTTGGACGACAGCTCGAACCGGTACAGGTGCGCCTCGTCATCGAAGGCACTCGGGACCGAGAAGTCTGGTTCGACCATCGCGATCGAGGAACTGTCCTCGGTGGTGGTCTGGATACTGATGAACATCGACCTCGTCGAGATCTCCCAGCCGACCGACCACGTCCGGTACGGGTCTGAGTTGGTTCCTGACCCCTGCATGGCGATCGCGAGGCTGTCGAAGCCCCCGCCTTGGCGCGCGATCTCGACGGCCCAAGACCTCGAAGAGGGGGCCGGCCGCACGCTCGCGGCCAAGCGTCCCCGTTCCTGTTCGGGAAGGCGCATGACCGGGTCGAGCCACGGACCCAGCTCGCCCTCGGCCCAGTCGGCGCCATAGGTGATGGCGGTCGCCCCGGTGCCAGCGGCATAGGTGCGCATCGGTTGCTGACCGACGACCGGCGACCCCTGTCGAGCGGTCTCGCCGTCCGTCAGCGGCCAATAGGCGTCCGGCCGATGCGCTAGGAGGAACCGCCGGTACACGTCAGGCAGGTTGGCCGCGGACTGCCCGAGGCGTCGCAGGATGCCGTGCGCCTCGATCTCCACCCACACGTCGTTTCCGGACAGGTCCCAGCGCACCGGCCAGGACGACACTTCACCGCCGAACCGCCACCGTGTACCGGCCGAGGTCTCGACGCCGAGCCGGATCGGGGTATTCTTCCCGACCCGGCGGAACAGCGGCGACCTCGGGTTGCCCGGCGAGTATTCGCCGTGCCTGTTGTTGAGCTGGAACGACAGGGTAGACGGGTCGACCTGGGCGCCCTCGTCGGCGCGGCCGCGCACAATCTGCGCGTCTTCGCGCGTGCGGACGTCACCGGTGATGTTCAGCCACTCGCCCGATCGTGTTTGGATCTCCACGCGCAGGCGGACCCTGGCCACGGTTCACCCCCTACCGAATGCGGTCTGAACCGAACCGCGGCCGTCGACCTTGACCATCTTGCGGATCATGCGCTTCAACTCGCCATCGCCGCCGGTGACGTCGACGACCACCCGTGCGGGGTTGCCGCCTTCGCGAACGGCCCGGTTGACGTTGGTCGGGATCGAGCGGGCGACGTCGCCCAGGGCGTCGCCGGTGCGTCCCAGCCGGTCGTCGAGCGGGCGCATGAGTTCGTCGGCCGCGCGGTCGATCGCGGTCAGCTCCGACATCACGCCTTCGCCGAGGGTCTCGGCGATCCGGGCGCCGGACACCTCGGGTGCGCCGTCGCCGCTCATGGGGCCGACCTCGGCCGGTGAGAACGGCAGGTAGCCCCTGATCGTCGAGGCGACGTTCGACATCGTGCTTCCGATGTTCGAGATCATCGACTTGATCCCGTTGATCAGGCCCTGGATCACTGATCGGCCCGCGTTGCGAAGCAGCGAGCCGAGGTTGCCCAGGGCTGACGTGATGCGGCTCGGGATCGACTGCACGAAGCTGATCAGGTTCTGGCCCTGCTGCTGTGCCCGCTGGTACAGGCCCCGGAAGTAGTCGCCCACCATGCCCGGAAGCTGGGCGAGGCGACCAATGAAGGCGATCACGTTGGTCACCAGCCCGACCACGAAGGCCACGGCGGCGTCGACCCCGGCTTGGAAGCCGGCGGCGATCTGGTCCCAGTACTGGATTACGAGGCCGATCAGCGTCCAGTTCAGGAACAGGTCAATGATCCAGTCGAGGGCGGACGACAGGATGTCCATCAGCCAGTCCCAGGCGGCCCGCGTGGCTGCAACGATCTCGTCCCAGTAGACGATCACGAGCGCGATCACGGCGATCAGGGCGAGGATGCCCAGAACGATCCACGTGATCGGGTTCGCGAGGAACGCCGCGTTCAACAGCCACTGCACACCGACCCAGGCCAGGGTCAGCCCGCGGACGACCGCCATGATGCCCTGGTAGACCTTCAGTCCGATCACGACGGCGGCGACAGCCGCGCCGATGGCGACGATCGCGATCGCGAGGCGGGTCATGGTCGCCTCGTTCTCACCGACCCAAGTCGCGAGCGACTGGAACGCCGACAAGGCCGTGGTGGTCAGCCAGTTGATCACGGGCTCGGCCGCTGACGACAGCGAGCCCCAAAGCCCGGTCACGGTCTCGCGGAAGGTGGCGCTGTTCTGCCAGGCGTACCAGAACGCCCCGGCGAGCAGGGCGAGCCCGGCGACCAACCAGAACACCGGCGATCGCAGGAACGCCAGGGACAGGGCATTCTTCGCCCTCGTCGCACCCTGGATGACGGTCGTCGCGCCCTTCAGGATCGGCCCGAGTGCCATCAGCGGAAGCGCGAGCGACCCGGCGGCGTCGGCGAGGCCGCCGTACCGGAACATCAGGTCCTGAACCCGATCCTGTAGGTCCTGAAGCGGGGTCGAGGTGTCGTTGGCGGCATCGGCCAATTCCTGTGTGAGACCCGGGGTTGGCTCGACGGCCGTCTGGTAGTTCTCCCACTCCTCGGCGGTCAGCCCGAGGACGTCGAGGAACTCGCCCATGTCGCCCTCGCTGTCGGCGACGGCTCGACGGAACTCGCGAACGGACTCCTGGCCGCTGTACCCCTGGTCTCGGAAGTACTCGACACCGGCGGCGGCGTCATCCAGCCCGAACTCGAGCGCTTGCAGCTCGTCGGGCACGCGCCCAAGGTTGCGTTCGAGCGTGCCCAGCGGGATATCGGTCTGTTGGATCAGGCGCGACATCTGGTCCGCGTTGTCGCCGACGTCTGAAAGGTCATCACCGAAGGGCACCAACAGCCGGTCGGCGGAGCTGATCGCGCTCGGCAAGTCCTTGCCGACCGCGTCGCCGAACTGGCCGACCGCCGGAAGGATGGCCTCGAACTCCTGTTTGGTGTCGAAACCCTTCTGTGCCAGCAGCTCCATACCGTCGGCGGCGGCTTCGGCGCCGCCGGTGTGATCGGCCATCGCGTAGGCCGATGCGCGTAGGGCTTCCTCATTCTCGCCCGAGGCGATCGCCGTCCGCGCGAGGCTCGCGTTGACGTCGGCCTGGCCGCGGGCGAAGGCTTCCATCGAACCGCCGGCGGCCACACCGGCGGCGGTGATCTTGCCGATGTTGTCCTCGACGGCTTGGGCCGCTTTGCCCAGTCCGGACTCGAGGTCGTCGGCATCAGCGCCGATCCGAACGGTGAGTTCGTCGAGGGTGACCACGCGGCATCACCCCCTCGACGCTCATCTGGGTGTGTACTTGCCAGAGGTCCCGCCGTGTTTGGCGTTGAGCTGGCGCAGCATGGCCAGTTGCTGGTCGGCGGTCTGGGGCGCCTGGTCCCAGGTCGGAAGGAAGTCCTTCGGCGTCGCCTTGCGCGTCTTGCGGTCCCTGTTCGCGTTGGTGATCGTGGCGCACAGGAGCGCGTTCAAGATGTCGTCGCGTTCGGGGCCGAGGGTGCCGGCGATCTCCTCGTATGCGATCCAGTCGGTCAGCTCGGCCGAGGAGACTCGGGCGAGTAGCTCGGCGACAGGGATGCGCATGTGCGCTGCTAGTCGGTGGTAGAACCGTCGCTCGGGACGGCCTCGGATTTTCCCTTGGCCTCCTCCTTGGCCTCCTTGGTCATGCCGGAAAGGCGCTGTGCGATCCGTACAGCCGCTCGATCACGGCGCCGGACTTTCGGCCGAGCTTCGCCACGTCCTTGTCGGAGAACAGGCGCTCGTCGCTCTCGGGGTCGAACAGGCACTTGACGACGAGCTTGGTCCTGAAGTCCTGCAAGCGAAGTTCGACGTCCTGACCCTGATTCTTCAGGGCGACCGCCTTCGCCTCGTAGGCGTCTCGGTCGGTGCCGGACAGGCCGCGCACGCGCACGACGAGGCCGCCCCACTCGGGCACCGCCTCGTCGACCTCGGGAAGGTCGTCAGCTTCCAGAATCTGGTCGCGCAGGGAGGTTGTCACTGGTCGTCTCCGTTCTCGCCGTCGTCGCCGCCACCGTTGCCGTTGTCGTCCTCACCGTTGCCGGGACCTTCGCCCGGCCCCAGCTCGGACAGGTCAGGTTTACCGGAAACCTTGAAGGTGATCGAGGTTTCCAGCTTGTCGTCGTGCGGTGCGCTGGGTTCATAGCCGGTCACGAAGGCGTCGAAGGTCCATGCGTGCCGCTCGGCGGTAGGTAGGACGATGCGGTACCGGTGAACCTCGTCGTCCTCGAAGTCCTCCATCACCCAGTCGTCGTGACGACTCGGCCGGTAGTTGCAATCCACGGACACCTCGCCGCCATCGCGCAGGCCCGGGACGAACTCCATGTAGCCGTCCGGGCTGTCGTGATCGGTGACGTCGATGTCTTCACGGGACAGGCTGGGAAGGTCGATGCTGGTCGCGTTCGACAACTGGTCCCATTCGCCGTTGCCGTCGCTCCGGTAGAGCTTGGTACCGAAAGCGTTCTTGCCCGCCACGGTCACCCCTCCTCGTCTTCTGGTTGTTCGGTGTTGATGCGGAACCGCACCGGGATATGCCGCGCGTGCGGCGGTTGCGGGTCCCGAAGTGTCTGGGCGAACTCGAACCGAACCGCGGTCACGACCCACTCGGCCGCGTGCAGCGGCATGGGCTGGTGGTCGAGGAGCTGCACGACACGGTCGGCGACGGCATTCGCCTCGTCGAAGGTCTGTTGCTGGGACCACACGTGCAGCGTGTGCGTGCTGTTGCGGCCGATCCCGCCGTGCCAGTTATCCGGGGTCTCGGTCGCCTCGCCCAGGACCACATAGGGCATGGGCGCGTCCTCGGGCACCTGGTCGTACACAGCCGCGCCCAGGCCCTCATCGGTGTTCAGGCGTTGGTAGATCGCCCGCTGGATCGCGGCCAGGGGCGACCGTGCGGTGATGCTCATGAGCCCGGTAGCTGGTCGCCGACGTGCTGACGCAGTCGGGTCGGAAAGTAGTCGCGTTCCAGCTCGGCCGCCGGCTGCGCGAACGGCTGGGCGGGCATCTTCGAGGTGCCGAACTCGACGAACGCCCCGTAGTGCACACCCGATCCTTGGGTGCCGATGTCAGCGGTCAGCGCTTCACGATCGACGTCCGACCCGATCGACTCCTCGAGCGTTCCGGAGTCGACGGGCACGAAGTTCTTCATCATCCCCTCGACCGACTTCGCCGACTCTTGGACGGCGTCGGCCGCGCCCTGGCGTACCTGGTCGGGGAGCTGTCCGAGCTGGGCGCGAAGCCCGTCGAGGCCCTCGAGTTGGACGTTCATGCGGGCCTTACCCATCGGGGCGCCCTCCTTCGGTCTGGATGTGTTCGCAGTCCGCGCGCCGGTACACGCCCGGCTCGGACGGCACCACCACGGCGGCCACCCGGTAGACNTCGCCGCGGTGAACGTCGGTGCCGTCCGCGAAGTAGATACGGGCGTCGAGCGAAGCCCCCGCCTGTTCGGCCACGATCCGCTCGGACGCCGAGGGCTGGGACAGGCGCGCTTTGCGCGCGCCCTTGGGGACCCAGTCGACGATCCATCCGCCGGACCCGGTCTCGGTGCGCTCCTCGCGCCACAGGTGAACGGTCCGGTTCAACAGGTGCCCGATCACGGCCCGACCCCCTTGGGCTTGGCGCGGTAGCGGCCGAGTAGGCCCCGTTCGTACTCGGTGAGCTGGATACGCCCGGCGGGCGCCGAGGTCGTGCCGAACGAGCGGGAATAGTCGCCGATCGACTCCTGACTGAGTTGTCTCGGGTTCACCCACACGCGCGCGGCGGCCTGCACGGTCACCGCACGCACGATCTCGGGCACCTTGGCGCGGCCGTGGCTGTAGACCACGGCCACCGACCGGGGCAGGGGCGACCACGTTCGCCGGAGCCTGGTCATCACCCCCGACGCCGACCACACGTAGTCGGCCCCCTCGGTCAGCTCCTGGTCGTTCTCCACGACCGAGGACACGCCGGTCACGGGCGTCTCGGGCAGCAACAGGACCGGCGTCCCGCCACCGTCCAGGGTCACCTCGGTGTCGTCGTTGGCGAGGATCTCCTGGCGGACCTCGGCGCGCACGGTGGCCTCGGCCAGGCCCAGGAGGAACTCGGCCGCGTCCTCGTCGACCTCGTCGAGGCGTAGGAGCTTGCGCAGCTCCTTGGGAGTGGCGAACGCGGCCACGGCCACCACCCCCTATGTCTCGTCGTCGGCGGCCTTGGTCTTCGACCTCGGGCGGGTCCGGGCCGGCGGTGCGGTGGCTGTGCGGCGGGTCCTCGCCGGCGGCGCGAAGGGCTCGGCCGATTCGGCGTGGCCGGCGGCGATCCAGGCGCGCCCGAGCTGNGGTTGCCGCGGCCGTCAGCGAGGCCGGTCACGGCGGTAACGCGAATGCGCATCAGTCACCACCCCCGGCGAGGTATCCGGCGCCGCGAAGAGACGCCAGGAGCGCGTTCAGGGTCGAGGCCACGGCGGCGTCGGTGTCCTCCTCCTCGACGTCGGCGACCGCTTCGGCTGTGGGCAGGTCGCCGGCCGAGTGGGTGTGGTTCCCGGCCGCGGCCGTGTTGGCGCCGGTGCCGAGCTGCACGCCGATCGTCTGGGTCTCGGCGTCGTAGGTCGCCGGGGCCTCGGCGTTCAGGTCCACGGTCCCGCCCCCTCCGAGGTCGGAGACCGACACGGGCACCGGGTCGCCGGATGCGTCGAGGGCGTGCATCAACTGGCGGCCGACTGTCTGGTTGCCCATCCGTCGTCACCCCCGCCGCCGTTGCCGTTGTCGGCGGTCTCGAGGATGCGCAGCGCCTGCGGGCGAACCACGTCGCCACCGACGCGGTAGCGGACCTTGAAGCCCAGCATCCCGTCTTCGGCGTACAGCTCCTCGAGGCGCTTCAGGGTCATGCCCTGCCGGTCGTAGATGCGGTATCCGGCCTGGAAGTCACCGAAGGCCGCGATCCGGGCGCCGGCCGCGATGCTCGCGATGTCCTCCTGGTTGTGGATCGCATAGCCCAGGAAGGTGTTCGGGCGCCCGGCCTGAACGCTGGGCTGCCAGTAGTAGGCGCCGCTCGCGGTCTTCAGGGTCGAGATGAACAGCTCGGTGCCCGAGGGCAGCACGAACGCACCATTGCGCCGGTACTGCGCCGGGGTCGCGTAGATGAGCGCCTTCATGTCGTCGAGCAGGGCGACGCCCTCGCTGGCGCCGGAGTAGTCCGGGCTCGATCCGGTGACTGTGGGAACCCCGCCGTCCGAGGTCATGAACCCGACCGGCTCGTGGTCCTCGCGGCCCCCGCCGACCGTGAAACCGGTGTCCTCGGCCTCGGCGATCGCCCGCGCGAAGCTGTCGCTGATGAACGCCTCGAGGTTCACATCGGTGTCGTCGAACTCGTCTTCACCGACCTTCGCGAGCCCGTACAGGTCCTCGACGTAGGTGTACTCCTCGCGCGGGGTGTCCGGCATGGAGTCGGTCAGGGACTGGTCGCCGGTCTCGAGCTTGCCCCAGCCCACGGACACCTCGTCGAGGGACCGGCGCCGGACGCGGTTGGTGCCGATCGGCCGGGTGTTGGCCAGGGGGCGGATGACGGTCAGACCGGGCAGGGAGCGCAGGATCTCGCTTTCCAGCTCCTCGGGGACGATGATCATCCCGGCCTCGTCCTGCACGAGGGCGCGCTGTTCGGGCGCCATCCGTGCCGGCCCCATCCGAAGGGCCTGAACGAAGGCGCGCCGCACCTGCGAACGCCGGTCGGGCTCGGAGTTGCCGGGGTTGGAGGTGTCGCCCAGCGAACGGGCCTGGTCGGCCTCGCGGGCCTCCTGGGCTTCCTGGCGCTCGATCCGCTCGGACAGCTCGCGGAACTCCGACTCGTGCCGGTCGTAGCTCTCGCGCTCCTGGGCTTCCAGGTTGCGGTTCGCCTTCTCGGCGGTCTCGGTGATCTCCCGGAGCGACTCGACGACCCGGGCGCGCTGCTGACGCAGCTCCACACTCGTAGGCATGGCGGATTCCTTCCTTGTGGTTCCCGGGGCGTGCCGGGCATGAAAAAGGCACCCTCGACGGGGTGCCGGTCGGTGCGTTGATCAGAGTCGGGACAGCAGCTCGGCCTCGCGGAGCCGGTGCCGCGCGCGCTCGACCGAATAGCCGGGGTCGGGCGGCGTGATGCGGTTCGCGGCGGCGGCGCGCAGCTCGGCCGAGGTCTGCGAGAACGCCGGGTAGGTCACAACGGACACGTCGCCGCCGTCGAGGTCGATCCCGTACACCTCGTGCGTGGTGCCGTCCCAGCCGTCCGCGGTGATCCAGAACCCGAACGACATCTGTGTGATGTCGCGCCGTTCCAGCAGCTCGGCCAAGTCCCGCGCATAGCTGACGTTCGCCATGTCGGCCTCGACGGTGACCCCGCCGTTGTCCTCGGACAGCCGGAGCGTGCCCGAGGAGGTGCGGCCGAGCAGGTAATTCGGATCGTGGTTGAGCAGGAACCGCACATCAGGCGCGTCGGTCAGAGTGCGCGTGGCCGCGCCGGGCATGATCCGCTCGCGCCAACCGCCCATGTCCTCGGACAACTGGTCGTACACGATCGCCCGGCCGGCGAAGGACAGCCGCTCGGCGTCGTCGCTCGCGGCCCGTACCTGGATGTCGGTCAGCCCGAACGCGCGCCGCTCCATCGTCGGCATCGGTGGTCTCTCCTCTACATGTTGATCTGTAGGACGCACGAACAGCCGGCGATCTCGTCGACGCCCAGACGGTGATCGTGCGGCCACCGGCCGCGCCGTCCGCCAACGTCGAAGTCGTCACCGATCGGCACGGTTTGACCGTCAGCCGAAGCGTGCGAAGGGCGCGGGTCGGCCGAGGTGACGACCCATGTCTTGGTGCGTGCGCCGGTCTGGGACGCGGCCTCGTTCGTAGCGAAGGCGTTCGCCCACGCGACCCGAGCTGCGGCCAGATCGTCGGCGCGGTTGGCCATCGACGCCACGACGTTGCGGATGATGTTCCGAGCGGATGTGCCCTCGGCGATCCCGGCGTTGAGCACGTTCGCGATGACCGAGGCCGTCGAGCGGTTGATGTTGAGCGCGCTCGCGTCAGCGTTCTCTCGGATCAGCGCGAGCGTGCGGGCGACGTCGTAGTACCCGCCCAGCTCCTCGGCGCGCTGTCGGCCGATCTCCTCGGTCGTGGCCTCGGACAACCGGGCCAACTCATCCCGCATGCGCCGGTTCGAGGTGTCGCTGGTCAGTTCGGCCTCGAGGTCCTCCTGCGTCAGGTCACGACGGGCGGACCGCTCGGCCTGGGCGTTGATCAGGTCGGCGATCTCGTCGACCTGTTCGAGTAGGACGGCGCTGATCGCGTCGGCGTGCCGTCGTACCCAGGGGGCGTGTTCCTCCTCGGGCGGCCGGGCGCGCCTCTGGCGCGAGCGCATGCCGATCTCTCCCGAGGGGCGCGGCGCCGGTTCACCGGCGGGAACCATGTTGAGCGGCTGAAGGTAGACGTCGCCCTCGGGGCCGAGCGGCTCCTGGTCTTCGAGGCGGCGCACGTCGTTCGTCGACAGCCATCCCCACTGGCGGCCTTGGGCGTAAGCCTGGTACCGGGCGGTGATATCACCCCTGACCAAGGCGTTGGGATTGAACTTCAGGTACTGCCGATCGCCCAGGAGTTTGACCGCGGTCGCCTTCTCGAGCCTGGTCAGATACGACATCAGCGAGTAGATCACGTACCCGAGGGACTGCTGCTCGATCCCCGAACCCCACGATGTCGACCTGTCGACGTCGCCGATCATGTGCGGCGGCACCCCGTAGATGCCCGCGATATCGGTCCGCGTCAGCCGGTAGGTATCCAGGAACGCAGCATCAACCGGGCTGAGTGTGGTCGTCTCCCACTTCGCGCCGCCCTCGAGCAACGCGAGCCGGTGTGCCTTGTCGAACCCCTCGTGCAGGCTGCGCCACTGGGCGGTCAGCCGGTCGTACTGGGTATCGGTCAGCTCGCCCTCGACCGAGACGACGCCGCCCGGCGAGGCGTCCCGGGCGAAGAACCCGCCCACGTAGCGCATGGCGGCATAGGACGTACCGACCTGTTCGCGCGCCATGCCCACAGGGGACAGGCCCTCGGGACCCATGCCGAAGGCACGGAAGTGCAGCATGTTCTCGGCGCGCACCAGGCCCCGCCCGTTCGGCAGGGGCACGTAGTCAACGAGCTGGTCGGACTGCACGTCGTACACCAGCCGACCCGAGTCGGCGCGGCGCACGTCGACGGCTATCGGGGACACCGGCCAGAGCCCCACAGGGGCGCCGGCGGCGTTGCGTTCGATGAAGGCGTAGGCGTTGCCCCGGATGCCCATCCAGGCGACCATCGTGCGCCAGAACTCCGAGGCGTCCATGTCCGGGTTCGGGACCTGCGTCAGCAGCCGTTCGACCGGGTGTCCGTCGAGCCGTCGACGGCCGTTCGTGGTGCGTTCGTACAGGGCCACGGGCAGCATGGCGGCCGACTCCGAGAGCAGGCGCACGCACGAGTACACCGCGGCGATCTGTAGCGCCCGCTCGGGCGTGACGGACACCTCCGAGGCCGTCGAGCGTCCGCCGAGGAACGGCAACGCCTTACGGTGGCGCTCCTGACGGTCACCACCGAACATCCGGCGAAAGATCGGCATCAGCTCGACACCTCCACTCGGACATTCCCAGCAACGAGCAGAGTCGCGCCCAAGGCGAGGAGGCCAGCGGTCACACCGAGCGTGAACGCCGCGGCGACCAGGCATCCGGCCCCGCCGATCTCACACCAGGTCTGGACAACGTCGACACGGCGTGCGCGACCACGAGGCCACAGGCCGGACACGGCCACGGCGGCGCGGCGCCACCACGGGGACGCTGTCGAGGGGTCGGACATGGGTCAGGCTCCAATCACACGGATTCGCGGCTCGGGCCGCTGCTCGGTCTGGCCGGAGCGCAACAGGTGCTGTGACAAGGCGTTGAGCGTGGCGGGAAACCCGTCGATCCGCTTCGCCGAGGTCGCACGGTTGGGCTTGACGGGCTTGATGTTCTCCGAGTCGTCTTGGCGGATCTCGACACAGTCAGCCATCCAGCGCATGAGCGGGTGCCCGCCATGGTTCACCCGACCAGCGAGCAACAGCCGCTCGAGTTCCTTCGCCGGCGGGCTCATCCCGGCGTAGCCCTGGCCGACCGGCTCGACGTGCACACCGGCGTCCCGCAGTTCCAGAACGGTCTCGGTGGCGTTCCACCGGTCGTAGCCCAGGGCCTTGACGTCGAACCGCTCGCCGAGCATGCCCAGGGCGAACTCGCGCACGGCGCGGTAGTCGACCACGTTCCCCTCGGTCAGCCGCAACAAGGGGCCGATCGGTCCCGCCGTCTTCGCCCACTGGTCGAGGGGCACCTTCGTTCGCCGCTGCACATCTTGAAGGTTGTCCTCGGGCAACCAGAAGAACGGCAACAACACGTGCTCGCCGGTGTCGGGGTCCTCCTCGGGCGGGAACCACAACACGAGCGACGTTAGGTCCGAGGTCGACGACAGGTCGAGCCCGGCGTAACACGTGCGTCCGGCGAGCGCGTCGACGTCGACCAGGCCCCCGCCCTGGTCCCAGACTTCGAGCGGAATCCAGCGCACCGTCTGCTTGGTGCGCACGTTCAGGTGAAGGCGTAGGTACCGGTTCAACTGGGCGGGCGAGCGTTCGGCCTCGGCCGCCTTGGCCGTGAGGTAGTCCGACATCACGGTCACCCCATAGCCGGGGTTCGCCCGCTTCAGGGTCTCCTCGGTGAAGGCGTCGAAGTTCTCGGCGGTGTCGTCGACACCGAACACCACACCCCACGTCGTCGGGTCGGCGGAGTGGCCGGCGGCGAGGTTCTCGACGTCCTCGCGCTTGGTGTTATAGACCGTGTCCCCGGCGCCGTCGTCGGCCGTGGTGATGAACACGATCAGCGGCTGTTCCCGCGCGCCGGTGCCGGTCTCCAACGCGTCGATGACGTCCGGGTTCCGGTGGACGTGAACCTCGTCGATCACGCCACCGTGCACGTTCAGACCGTGCGAGCGCAGACCCTCCGACGACAGCGCGCGAAAGATCGCGTGCGTCTGCGGGTGCTCGAGTAGCTTCTTCTGAATGCCGCGCTTACCGAGCTTGCGGGCGAGGGGCTTGCACTCGCGCGCCATGTTCGCCGCAGCCCGAAAGACGATGTTCGCCTGATCCCGGTCGCCGGCGGCGGCGTAGACCTCGGCGCCCGGCTCGCGATCGGCCGCGAACAGGTACAGCGCCAGCCCCGAACACAAGGTGCTCTTGCCGTTCTTGCGCGGGATCTCGAACCACACCGTGCGGATCACCCGGCGCCCGTCCGGGTGCTTCAACCCGAACACCGGCGCGATCAAGTACTTGACCTGCCAGTCCTGCAACACGAACGCATGACCGGCGTGACGGCCGATCAACTGACGCAACATGGCGAAGAACTTCAGGACCCGCTCGACGGCCTGCCGGTCGAACCACACACCGGGCGCCCGGTAGGGGAGCGGCGTCGTGATGTGCGGCCGGTGACCCCACTCGGACAACCACGGCGAGGGCTCCACAAGCCCCTCGTCGACCCATCCGGCGATCGCCTCGACGATCTCGCCCCAGAGGGCCGACTCAGTCGAGTACGTCCTGGTCGTCGTCATCCTCGCCCCCGTCCGGCTTCACCGATCGAAGACGCGAGTTCGGGCTGGTGAACAGCTCCTTGGACAGGGTCGCAACCACGGTCGCCGTCTCCCTCCACTGCTGCCACGCCGGGTGTTTGCGCTCGGCACCCCGGTGACCAACCACGGTCAACCCGTCAGCCTGAATCGCCCGCTCGGCGTCGACGAACTTCGACCAGGCCGAGCAGTACGTAGCCAGAACCGCCCGGTCAACGCGCGACAGCACGCCGAGCCGATCCAGCTCGGGCACGACCCGCTTCCATTCAGCCTTAGCCTCGCGGTCGAGCCACGACGGGGGAGACGGCGCGGACGGCGGCGCCTTCACCCGAGGAACCGCCGGAGCCATCCCGCGCAGCGCGCGAACGTTGTCCGGCGCAGCAACAGGGCCCCTCTCTCCCATGTCTTACCCCCTGAGAATATAAAGGTTGACTTCAATGGTAAAATAATCAACCCAAGACCAACAGGGCAAGGAATTAATGTCCAGGCGAACCAAAAAGATAGCTATCATAGCTGCACTTATTTGTGTTGCACTTATGGCCATGATTGCAGGCCGCAACTATGCAACTGGGGCGCGGATCAACTTCGGGCAAGTCGTTCATGTGATGGAGCCTGGAGAGTATGCCAGCTACCACGTGGCACCCAATTCTTACATGCCATCAAACTATGTCCGAATCGATTCCATGACCTGGTTTTCTTGGAGTGAAGAGTCAGCATGGGGAATCGGAAAAATATCTGCAGCCTGGCCAGATGGGACAGCAGGCGACCAAGGGTGGGCGCGGATTGATGTTTCTTGCCCCTTAAAGGGGGGAGGCGAATTGTATTTTAGTGAATACAATATCGACTGGATCGACGGCGACGATAGTCTAAACATTGACGGGTGGGAAGGCGGTAACGTCAAGGTCGTAGACGGTGAATGCGTGGAGTGACCTCCGGCTCCACCGGACTATGGCAGATGGAGCCGGAGGCCAGATGGCTAAGTAATGGGCTCTTCCCAGGCTGCTGCCCAGGTCTGTTCGCCCACGATGCCGTCCGCCGTCAGCCCCTTCTCTTCCTGGAAGTCGGTGCAGACCGTCTCCGACTGGGGCCCATAGACCCCGTCGACACCGATGTTCCATCCACGGGCCAGCATCCTGTTCTGCCACGTGGTCACGCTTGAGTGGACTGTTTCCGGCGGATAGCTGAACTCGATCCCCGGCCAAGCCGGTGCAGGGCTCCCATCCGGAGGGCCGGGCGTGATGGGCTCTTCCCACGCCGCGACCCAGGTCTGTTCACCAACGATTCCATCGACCGTCAGGCCTTTTTCCTCTTGGAACTGGGAACAGACGAGCTCTGAGTAGTCGCCGTACACCCCATCGACTTCGATGTTCCACCCGCGCTCCTGCATACGCGCCTGCCAAGTCAGGACAGACTGGTGCTCGGTGGGGTTCGTGAACAGCACGCCAGGCCATGTGGGGGCCTCGTCGCCGTCACCGCCTCCGGGCGGCGTTGGCCCGGGCGGCGGCCGGTCGTCAGGAGGGCTTCCCGGTTCGAGGTGCCCGCCCTGGACATATTCGTACAGACGCCCTGGGCATTCGGTGCTGAACAGGTCCCGGTGCCCAACGATTTCAGGTCCCGCGTTGTCCCACTCCCGCATGTACTCGATCAGACGCTGGATCTCGTCCACCATCTCGTTCGACACCGGGTCGGGAAGGCCCATCATCCCTAGAATCGCGTAATAGTTCTGATTTCCCTCGTCAGTTCCGTTCGCCCCGGACCGAACAAGGCCGCCGCGCCCGAAGAACGTGTAGCCGTGGACGCAGACGATGTGGTTATACGCGATATCATCGTATGGCGGCAGCGTGAAGAACATGTGCTGACGCTGGATCCCTCGAACGCGCGCAGCACAACTTGAATGATTCGCATCAATGCTGGAACTCGCGCCAACGTGATGGATCGCGATTCCGCCGTTCTCGGGCGTGATATCGTGACTCCGCTCGCGATGCTCCATCGCCCCCAGTCATCGCGGTTAATCCAATTTACCATTCAGTTCCTCTCTGCCGAGAATTTGGCTATTTGACTGTATTGGTCGCAGGCTCTCACGAGAGCGTCCGTGATGAAACCCCCCGAAACCCTCCGTCACGTGCGCTCGCCCACCCCGCGCGTTCTGAGCGCCCTCATGGGCTGGACTTTTGGCCCGCCCCCGGTCACCGAGAGTCGCCGCGCGCCGCGCGGGTTCGGTCGACGATGAACCATTCCTCGATCAGCTCTTGCCACTTCGCCGGACGATCGGCCGCGCTCGCGCGTCGCTTGCACTCGTCGGCGTCGACGTCGAGTCGCATCACGCGAGCGCCAGGAACAGCGTCGGCGTCGGCGTGCCTCGTCGTCACGATCCACACGTGCCGGGCGGGATGGGAGCGGGCGAGCCGTCGTATGAGCGCGTCGCGTGCTTCGTTGGCGAAGGCCACGACGTGTCGGCTGTGCCCGTGTGTGGCCGGCGGTGTGGCCTCGGTCGAGGGTGGCCGGACCCGGGGTCCTCGGTGTGAGGGGGGGTCTGTTCAGGGTGGGGGGCCTGGCAGGGGTAGGGGGGTCGCTGGTATGGGGGGACTTGGCGGGGTGTGGGGTGAGGGCCTGGGCGAGGGCGTCGAGGTCAATCACGATGTCCCGGGCGGGGTTGGCGAGGGTGTGCGCGGTGCTGGTCTTGCCCGAGCAGGGCGGGCCGAGGATGACGGTCACGGTGTCGCGCCCGGGTGCGTTCAGGGTCTCGGTGGCAGTCTTGGCGTCGTGGCACCGGCGGGTCATTGCCTGGCAGTTGGTGCGGTCGAAGGCCAGGCGTTCGTTGCCGCGGTGCGGAGTGATGTGGTCGACGACGGTCGGAGGGGCGCCGCATCCGCACGCGCAGACGGGTTCCTCGGACAGCACGCGGTCGCGTAGGGCGTGCCACCGGGGGTCGTTGTAGATCCACTTCCACTCGGTGCGGTGCGCGTCGTTGGTGCCTTGTCGGCAGGTGCGGCACCGGCCGGGCCGGTCGACCAGGGTTCGGCAAGTGGGGTTCGTACAGCGGGACGGCGGGCGCTTGGGCATGGTTCCCTTCTGGCCGGAATGGGCCACTTGGCCGGATGTGGTCGTGATGTGCGCCTACCGTGGCGAGTCCATCCCCTGATCTTTTGGAGTGCGCACCATGCGTATGTCGTTGGCTGTTGCTGCCGTGTCCGCTGCGGCTGGGCTCNCGAGGATGCCGAGGCGTCCGACGTGCCCGAGGGGTACGGGGCCGTCGTTGAGTTCGTCGAGGAGCAGTCCGAGGCGACCGGGGCGGTCGTCGACTACGACGCCGAGGCGGGCACCGATGCCGAGCTTCAGGGGCTCCTCGAGGAGGTCGAGGAGATCAACGACGGTTGGGGCAGCGACGATTGGCCGGACGTGAGCGCGGATGCCTCGGACGGGGTCGAGGTCGCCCAGGTCGCGAGCGACCTCGAAGACCATTCCGGCTGGTTGGCGCACGTGATGCTCGACCCGGCCGAGACTCTGGAGTCTGACGACCTCGAGGCGGCGCGCGAGTCGGTCGAGGCGGCCGAGGACCTGTTGGACCGGCTGTAAGTGGAAGGGGTGCCCGCCCTCGACGCCGAGGACCCCCCAGCCTGGCGGAGGGCGGGCACGTTCAGGGGCCGACCCGTTCGGGGGTCGGCCAGTTCATCAGGTCTTCGATCGCCGCGGCCGCCTGTTGTGGGACGACGCCGTTTCCGAGGATCTCCCGACGTTTCGTGTGCGGAAGGTCGGGGACGTCGGCGATCCAGCCGGCGGGAAGCCCCATAAGCCATTCCACGAATGGAATGCTGATGCGGGGGCCTCGCGGACCGATGTCAGCGGGGAACGGGGCTGGTCGCCCTAGGGTTTGCTCCCAGCATCTGATGTGCGGTGAGAACCGCCCCCAAAGGGCGGAATCAGGCCGTCCTCGGCCGCTTGGTCGAGGATCGCCCGTACCTGGTGGCAGGTCTTCACCTGAAGGTTGCGGGAACGACGGTCGGTCTCGGTCGGTCCCCAACCCTCGTCGGACGCGCAGGGCGTCGCGAGCAACGATGAAGGTTCGGGCGCGTTGGTGGGGCGCGCCAACGTCGGAGGCGCGCAGAACCCGCCATCGTGCCAAAAACCCATGCTCGGCCAGACCTTGAACGACGGCTCGCATGGCGTTGCCTTGGTTGGCGGTGAGCAGGCCGCGCACATTCTCGAGGATGAGCAAGGCGGGTCGCTGGGGCATCTGTCGGACGCCGTCGAGGATGTCATGGATCAGCCACCGTTCGTCGTTGGTGCCGCGGTGGCGACCGGAGAACGATACGGGCTGACACGGGAACCCGGCGGCGACGATGTCCACGGGCGGCAGGTTTGGCCAGTCGATCGACTTCAGGTCGCCGATGTTGGGGACCGTGGGCAGGTTGTGCGCGAGGACTTTCGAGGGTCCCGGGGCGGGGTCGGCGACCCATTCGAGGCGGGCGCCGAAGACGTCTTCAACCGCGAGGTCGAGTCCGCCGTATCCGGTGCACAAACTGCCGAGACGTGGTGGCGGGTGGCGTGGCTGTTGGTGTGGCTGTGTAGGCACTGGGGCCTTTCACTCGACACGGGGAACGTGAGAGTGAGGGGTGCCTGGTCGCCGTCCCCGAACGTGCGGCGCCAAGAGATCGAAGACGGAGGGTTCGGGGAAGCGTGCATCGAGGGCGAGTGGTATGCGAGTGGGGGCGTCCTCGCCTCACGCGAGAACACCCCTTCTACTGGGATGGTTCAGTCGATTGGAGCATCCCAGGACGCTGCCCAGGTTTCAGGGCCAACGATCCCATCGACCATGAGCCCCTTCTCTTCCTGGAACGCCAGGCACACGGCTTGGGACTGAGCCCCGTACACACCGTCGACCGCGCCGATGTTCCACCCGCGGTGAGCCATCTGGCTTTGCCAGACGGACACACTGGTGCGCGTGGTCACGATCGGGTAGGAGCGGGAGATGTCAGGGTGCAGGCTCGCCGGCTCGTAACGGAAGTAGAGTCCGGGCCAGGTCCAGTCCACGGGCTCGGTGACGGGTTCGGTCCAGGCAGCGTTCCACGTCTGCTCGCCGACAATCCCATCCACATCCAACGCCTTCTCAGCCTGAAACAGGCGACACGCGAGCTGGCTCCGGTTGCCGTACACACCGTCGACGTCGAGCCGCCAACCACGCGTGACCATCTGTTCCTGCCACACCTGCACGGAGGCGTGTTCGGTCGGAGGCGGGTTCGTGAACTCCACACCGGGCCACTCGGGAGGCTCGGCTGTCTGTGCGACTCTGATGTGTGCATCTGATTCGGCGGCGGTCTCGGCGGTGGTGCTCTCCGGCTGGAAGGACCCGTCTTCGACGTAGGGGCGCAGGTTTCCCGGGCACAAGGTGTCGTTCTCAGGGATGTCACCGTGCCCGATGATGTCGCTAGCGTTTGCGCCCAGCCCTTCAAGGTGGGCGATGACGCGGCGAACCGCAGACACCAGCGGCGGTGTGGTGCCAGGGATGAGGACGGGTCCGTCCAGGACACCAGTCAGACCGCAGATCGCGTAGTAGGTGGCATTGCCGAAGTCGGTGCCATTCGCGCCGGATTGGTACTGGTATCCGCGTCCGATGTAGATGTAACCGTGTCGACAGACGAGGTAGTTGTACGCGATGTCGTCGTAGTCGCCGTTCAGGTGCTCTTCCTGGATGCCACGCACGTAGGCGTCACAGTTGCGGTGCAGGATGGGAACGGGCCAAATCGAGCCCGTGTAGTGGATCGCGATGCCCGGCGACCCCTCGATGGGACCGTTGCCGGCCGGGTCTCCGTCTGGGTCAGCGCCCCAGCCCTGGCGCGTGACGACGTCCTCCCCGGTGATCTCATCAGCCTGGGTGGATAGGTTCAAAGCAATCCTCCAAATCATCGAACACGCTGGTCTGTTATCTGAGATTCGATCAGTTGAAAGGGTGGTCCCTCATCAAGGGCTTTATCTCTGGCTTCGCCACTGGCGCTCTGACGCTGCTGCTCGCAGGCGGCATCGCGATCTACGCCTCCCCCTCTGAGACTGAGGATGCACAAAGAGCCACAGGGGCTGACGCGTTGCACTTCGGTGATTTCTTCGACTACCGGACGGACTCGATGGGGCGGGGGGAAGCGGTGTCGTACACGGTGACGTCAGTACGGTTGAGGGACGCGCAAGAGGGGCAGGCCCACGCCTTCGACTTCACTCTAGGAATCGTCAACAACTCTGAGGGGCACATAGAGGGTCAGTACCCGCACGTCTATTGCGAACACGAGGACGAAAGTCACTTGGTCTTGAATCGAGAGATGGCCCGAGGAGGCGACTACCCCGCAGGTCTGGAACCACAGGTAGGAACTCTCGGACTGACCATGGATCTCACCTGCGAATTCTCCGAATCTATCCACCCGGAAGAACTCGCCATCACTTTGGCACGCGAAGACGGAGAAGCGACGTTCGTCGACCCCATGAGCGTGGTGGATCGAATGAAGTGGCGCCACACCTTCGGCGAGTGATCAGCTGCCTGCCACTTGGCGCGGAACACAGCAAAACCCGGGGCCTCATGGCTCCGGGTTTTGGGTACAGGTGCTCTACGGCATCTCCAGTGTGACACGCGGGGAGTGCGGTGTGCAAGCGCAGGTGGGGCGTCTCGTCGGGAGAGACGCCCCACCTGCGTCAAGACGCGGTCTGTCGCGTGTCGACGTCGAGCAGGCGGCACACCTCGGCGACCCGGTAGAGCGGGCGGCTGGCGTCAGGGTCGACGGGGGCGAGTCGGCCACGTCGGCGCCACTGGCGCACACGTGCGGCCGAGATGTCCACGCCCAGGAACACCGACGCCGCACGCGCGGCGTCGACGGCGGGCAATACCTCCTCTGCGAGTTGCTGAAGCGCGTCGTAACGCCACTCGGCCGCGTCCACCACGCCGTCGCACCCATCACGCCTGCAACGCGCCTGTCGGACGCGCTCCCGCCCGTACAGTGCTTGCCCGCACTCTGGACACACGCCCAACAGGAGCGAGTTCGGACCACGGGCTGGGCCGTGAACCTGGTCGCGCGCCGCCTCGATGGCCGCACACACCTCGTCGACGCACACGCCGCCGTCCGGCCGGTGCCGGATCCGTTCGACCCGCGCGCCGAGCCAGGACGCCAACCCGGCCGCACCCGTGGCCGGCGGTGTGCCCAACAGGTCACCGGCCACGATCAACGCCCACGACGTCAACGTGGACAGCAGCGCATCGGCCACGATCGACGCGCCCACGTCGAACGGCAACGGTGCCTCGGCGTCTCGGCCGCCGTCCCGGCCGCCGCGTCGTCCCTGTCGAGTGAGGTCGGTCTGTAGCTCCTCGGCCAGGTCGGCGACGTCGCCCAGGGCCACGCTGAGCCGGTGCGTACACGTCGAGCAGACGAACGCCTCGGCGACGATCTCGCCGCACTCGGGCACAGTGCAGATTCCCCCGGTGCTCATCTGCGGGTACTCCTCGGTCGGTTGGTCGGGCACGGTCAGAACGGCGGCTCGTTGGCGAACGAAGACGGGGCGGCGCCCCACGGGTCGGGCTGCTGCGGGGGCGACGGGCGCGGCGGGTTGTCGCGGCGCGGCGGTCGGACCGGTCGGGCGATCTCGTACACGCGCAGTTCGGGGCCGGACCGCTTCTCGCCCTCGGGCGTCTCCCACTCCGAGGTTTTGATCTGTCCGCGCACGGTCACCTCGTCGCCCTGGCGAAGGTTGGCCTCGGCGACAGCCTCGGCCGTGCGGTCGAACGCCGACGCGCGGATGAAGAACCGGTCACCGTCGACCCACTGGCCGTTGTCGTCCTTGCGGGAGGTGTTCGCGGCCAAGCGGAAGTTCACGACCGGGGTTCCGCTCGGTAGGGCTCGCATATCGGGGTCGGCGACGAGCCGGAACGTGTGGTGAAGGGTGGGCAGGGCCATCGTCACTCCTTGGAATTGATCAGGTGGGCGAACGCGGTCGGCTGACGGCGGTCCTCGGTCTGGCGGTCGCGGGTCTCCTGCTCCCATCGGGCGCGCAGGGCGGCGAGCTGGCCGACGACCTCGGCCGGTCGCTCCTCGGTGCTGCTCGGGGCCGCGTCGGTGCTGTCGGGGCGTGCGAGGGCTTCGGCGACGGTGCGCGCGGGCGCGGCCGGGATGTGCCGGTCGGGGTCGCGGTCGACGGCGCTACGGACGTAGGCAGCCGGGTCCTTGACGGTGCGGCCGGACAGGATCACGCGGGAGACGGCTCGGGCGTGGTCGGCGGTGATGGTCCGGTGCGTGTGCGCTCGGAGCGCGACCATCGCGGCCGTGGCCGCGGGGTCGTCTTCGAGTGATCTCAGTTCCTCGTCGTCATCCGTCGCGGCATCAGCCACAGGCGGAGCCGGACGGTCCTCGCGCACGCGGGGATGATGAGGGATGTATGAGGGATGAAGGGATGGGTCATCATCCTGGGTGATCACCTTTTGGGGGTCAGATGATGACCTTTCCGCGTTCGGTGATGACCTTTCGGGCTCAGATGATGACCTTTCCACCCCCTCCTCCGTCGAAAGGTGATCATCTTGAGTGATGACCTTTTCGGCGCCGTCCTCGCCTGAAAGGTCATCATCCTGGGTGATCACCTTTTCGGGCTCGTCGGGCTCCTCTACCGACACGAGCGTCGGCATGAAGTAGACCGTCGCCTTGCCCCGCCCGGCCTTGCTGACGACCTCGAGCAACCCGCGCTCGGTCAGCGCCCGAAGCGTGCGCGTGGCTGTCGGCCGTGACCGACTGATGCGGTGCGCGAGTTCGTCGAGCGGGTGAAACCCGGTGCGAGTCCGGTCGTTGAGACGCTCGGCAACGGCGATGAGCGCGCGGTGCTGCACATCCGGCAACTCGCGGGGCGCGTGGTCGAGAACCTCGACCATCAGGCGCACGCTCATAGGTTCCTCGTTCTCTCTCGGGGCGGGGCGACCCCTGCGCGGGGTCGCCCCTGGTGAAGGCGGGTTACTGCTGTCGGGCGATCGCGGCGCGGTGCGCGGCGGCCTTCTCCTCGGTGACCGGCTCGGGCCAATGCGTGGCCCACTCGAGGAGGTCACCCAGCGGCACGTCGTCGGGCACAGCGGCGGCGAGCACGATCACCAGGGCGTACAACCTGCGTTGGTCGTGTTCGCCGACGGTGCGCCGGTGCAGGATGCGCCGGATCTCCCAGTAGTCCCGGCGCCGGACAGCGCCAGCCAGAGCGAGCGCATCAGGCACCGCGCGGTCGACCAGGTCGGCGTCGGTCATGACTCCTCGCACAGCGGCCAGACCTCGAGCACCCGCGCAGCCGTGAACCCCTCGCCGAGGGCCTTGTGCGCATTGTCGGCGAGCATGGCGGCGGCGCGGCGCGCGTCCTCCTCGGACGGGCGGTCGGCCGTCAGCGCGAGCCACTTCATGAGCTGGTTGAAAGAGATCGCCTCGGACTCGGTCACTGGTCATCACCACCGATCAGCCCGGCGGCGTAACGGATGTCGCCCTCGGCCTGGGCACGGTCGGCGTCGCCGGTGATGGTGCCCTCGGCGGTCCGCTTGCTCCACAGCGCACGCTGTGCACGCCGCAAATGGTGCTCGTCGTCGCCCGTGGCGATCTCCATCAGCACCGGCCGGATCTTGACCACGTGCGCAACCTCGTCGTCGGAGTCGCCACGTTCGGCGTGCTCGACCACGGACAGCTCGACCAGCGCGATCACGCGGGTTCCGAGAGAGGCGGCCAGCAGCTCGTCGGCGTGCGGTTCGAGCGCCTTTGTGATGGGCGCGTTCAGCTTGGGGTCGATCTTGATTTCCGTCATGGCGGTGTTCCTCCTCGGGGGTTCAGTGGGCGAGAACGTGGGCGTGCGGCCAGTCGACGCCGGACAGGGCGCGGCGCTGGGCGTCGGTGGCGCCGGTCTCCTCGGCGAGCCAGACGGCGCCCAGGTGGGCGAGCGCCAGGGCGTCGGCCTCGTCGCTGCTGCGGATCACGGTGGTCGGGTACCGGTCGCACATGGCATCGATGACCTGTTGCTTGTTGGCGTGGCCGTGGCCGGCGGCCCAGAGCTTGACCGACGAGGGCGGGGCGACGGCGACGGGGATGCGGGCCGCTTCGATGGCGTCCCGGACCATCCACCACAGGCCGCCGCGCTCGTGCGCTTTCCCGTGTTTGGAGCCATGGGACGGTCCTTCGATCACGGCCAGGTCGTACTCGCCGAGCAGCGAGCCGACCTTGGCGACGATGTAGCGCAGACGGTCGAGACCGCGCATGTTCCGGTCGGGCGAGCCGGGGGCGTCGGGGCGGATGCGTGTGCACCATCCGAGCGAGGAGGCGACGCCGGTCGAGGTCAGCGACAGGTCGAGTCCGAGGGCGCGCGGGCGAAGGCTGGTCGTCATCGGATTTCCTCCTGGATCACGGCCGGAACGGGCTTGATCGGCCAATGGGGGTCGACGACGGTCGTCGGGTCCTTGCGGCGTAGGTAGCGCTGGAGACTTGCGGACTGCTCGGCCCTCCATTGGCGTTGCATGTCGTGCAATTCATCGGGCATGCGTCGCGCCAGGGCCGGATACTTGACCGCGATCCGGTAGGCCACGCGCGCGGCGGCGAGACTGTCAGCGGCCGACCCGTGCGCGTCCTCGTCGGTCAGTTCGGCCCCGTAGTGCGCGGCGATCGCGGTCAGCTTGCGCGAGCCCTTCCGGAACGGGTCGGCGTTCTTGTCGAGCACGAGCGGATCGACGAACGGCCGAAGCCTCGCGAGCTGGTCGGCGAGGCCGTCATGGCCGTGACGCACACATTCGCGATGCAACAGCGTCAGGTCATAAGCCGCGTTGAACGCCACGAACACCGGGGCCGTCGCCTCACTCGCCCAGGACACGAGGTCACCGGCGATCTCGCGCACGGCCGAGCGCGCGTCTTGGCCTCGCTCGCTTGCGTGCTCGGTCGTGATCCCGTGGATCTCGGACGCGCCTTCAGGGATCGGGATACCGGGATTCACCAGCCACCCACAGTGGCGTTTGAAGCCTTCGGCCGGCCGGATGATCCAGCGCGAGGCGGTCACGATCCGGTCAGTCTCGACGTCGACCCCGGTCGTCTCGAGGTCCCAACTGATCAGAGTCCCGTCGTGGTGCCATGTCACAGGCTTGCCTCCTGTGCGAGGGCTTCGAGCCGGGACACCCGGGCGGACAACTGGGTCAGCGCGGATTCCCCGTCTTCGCCCAGGTCTCGGGCAGGCGCAGGGGGCGTGTTCTGGGCGAGATCAAGCACTTCGTCGCGCTCTTGAATCGCCTGGTCGAGTTGACGCTTCATCCGATTGCGCGCGATCACGCGCAGCTCGGCGCGCGACTGCCAACGGCGAGCGCGCTCGCGCGCGGACTGCCAGGCGCTCCGGTGCCGATCACGGTCGACGGCCAGGGCCTCGAACCGGTCGACGATGTCGGAGAAGAACGCCCGGTGTTCGTCGTTCAGGTCGTCACGCTGGGAGAGCGCGGCCCGGATGTCGTCGATGACGTCGCCGCTGCGGTCGGGCAACTGGTTGTCGTCGGTGTGGGTCATACGTTCCTCTCGGGGAGTAGGCCGGGGCGCTCGTCGCTCCCCGGCCGAGGGATCAGAACGGGACGGTGTCGCCGTTGGCGTCGTCCTGGGTGGCGGCCTTGTCCTTCAGGGCGTCAAGGGTCGGCGTCGTCGAGGCCGGGGCGGCGGTGCCCTCCTTCAGAGCGCCGAGGAACTCGCGCAGGCGTGCAGCGCTCGCGTCATCGACCAGTTCGCCGCCGTTGCGCGCCGCGTAGGCGTCCATCAGGTCCGAGGTCGACCACCCATCAGGGGCGGCTGCGACGCACTGCATCCACAAGGCGTCGGCGTCGCCGTCGTCCTCCTGGGCTTCCGGCGCCGGCGGCGCGGTGACGGCTGGGGTCTGCGCGGTGGTGATCTGCTCGGCCCGCTGTTTCATGGCATCGGCCAACCCGGACGGCGCCCCAGCCTCGCGGGCTTGGGTGTACAGCTCGCGCAGTTCGTCGAGCGATCCGGCCTGTCGGACCTCGGCGATCCAGTCACGAGAGGGCGCCTCGACACCGGGCGCGGTGTTGCCGGACATCAGCTCGGACGGGGTGATGTCAACCTCGAGAGTCGGCACCATCCAGCGGCGCGTCTGGCCGTCACGCTTGGCGGTGCGTTCCTCGAGGGCGAGCCAGGCCCGGATGTAGCCCGAGGTCTGGGAAAGCATGTCGGCGACTGCGGGAAGCTCGACGGCCGCGTAATAGCCGTGGCTTTCGAGGCGCCACACGCCCACGCCGGGCACGTCGCGAAGAACGACGTTGAGCCTGGTTGTGGGCTTGCACTCGCGCTGTGCGGGGTCGGGACCGCACGGGCACGCGGAGTCGGTCAGAACCTCGCGCTGACCGTCACACCTCCTCTGGCACCCACCGCCGGACCACAGTTCGTACCACTGACTGACCGACTGGGGCGGGACCATCACGGGAAGACGAGCGGTGTCGGTGACGACCTCCCACTGTTGAGCGCCACCGTTGGCGGGAGTCCACTCGCGAACGGTGCCGCCGTAAAGTTCGGCGACCTGGTCGAGGAGCGGTTTCGAGGCGCTCGTGAGCCGGAAGCGGTCGAGCTTGGCCGGTCGGGTCCGGCCGTTGCTGGTGGGCTGAACCTGCCCGATCCGGATACGGCCGAGTTCGCGGGTTCGTTGCTGAAGATCGAGGATCGGCACGTCAAGCCGCCTTCCTGGTCTTGGTGGGTGGTGTGAGTGCGTCGCCGACGACATGCGGGGCAAGGTCGGTGTGAAAGTCGGCCACGTGCCGCACATGCCGGAAGGCGTCGAAGACGTCCCGGCCACACCGGACAGGGATCAGCCGGTATCCCTCGGGTCGCAGGTGAAGGACCACGCCGACGTCGTGCACATCGTTCGGGAACGGAACCCGGGAGCCATCCCGAAGCCATCCGAACTCGGCGTTGGCGTAGGCGGCCATCTGCACACCGGCCTCGGGGTAGACGCCCTTGACGTCGAGTTCTCCGCCGGTCTTGGTGTCACCCATCAGCAGGGCACCCCCGGCGACATACGGGCTGCGAAGCAGGTAGTCGAGGGTCCCGGCGTAGCTCTCGGAGTAGTTCGCCACGACCATTTCCGATGCCTCGAAGGTCACGGCGAACTCGTCGACGAACCGGTGAAAGTGCGTCAGGAAGGGCCGCAACTCGGGGTTGTTCTCGATCTCCTCGGGCACCGGGGCGCCGAGCACGTGCGCCTCGATCAGCGAGTGCACGGCCGACCCGAGGTCGGCGCGTTCGTCCTTCTTGCGGGTGTGGGCGCGACGCAGCCAGTCGTAAGCCTCCTCGCGCTCCTGAACGCGTCGCGATGAACGAACCAAGTACGGCAACGAGTCCAGCGCGGTCTCGGCGACAAGGTTCCCCGCCCAGTGAACGAGCGCCTCCTTCGGCGATCCTTTACCGAGGATCGTCGTCACACTGCGCAGGTATTCGCCGGTGACGTGGCACCGGTAGTAACCGGCCTTGCTGCGCCGAGGGATGCGAGCGACGCCGACGAGCGTCCCGCCACCGGTGCACGGCATGGACACGCCGTCGACCTTGGTCTTGTGTTTGCGGATCGCACCCGTCTTGGTGACAGCCTGGTCGGTGCCGCACTCCTCGCACGTGGTGCGGTCGGGAAGGTCGAGGTCAGCCACGGCCCTTTCCCTTCGTTCGTAGGTCAGCGAAGCGGTTGCAGGCTCGGCACCGCCCCGCGCTGATCAGGTCTGGTTCGCACTCTTGGCGGCACTCACTGCACACCAGGGGGTCGAGGAGGCCGAGCACAGCCAGAACCTCGCGCAGGTGGTCGGCGTCGGCTGCGCGTCCGGCGGTCACCAGCCGCGCGGCGGTCACCTGTTCCGGGCTCGGTTTCAGGACTCCGGCGGTGACCAGGCCGACCTCGCGTTGGGTCTTGTTGGTCATGGCGCTTCACCGCCGTCCGACCGGTGATGGATGCCGCGCGGGGTCCGTTGCTGGGCGCGCCCGGCGGCGTCGGTGACGGCGCGCATGATGTCCTCGGTCCCGCCCGTAGCGCGTTCCAGCGCCTCCTCGGCGAGGTCAGCGCGCTCGTGTTCGTCGGCGCACTCGACCAGAGCGGCGCGCAGTCGACGACGCAGCCGACCGACGTGCGCGGCACCTGCGACCCAGCCGAGGAAGAACGCGGCCAGGATTCCGGTGACGGCGACGATGCTCGTGATGATCTCGATCGAGGTCATGCGGCCTCACCAGCCCCGGCGCCGTGGCCCTGCTGGCAGTGAGCGCAGCAGGAGGGGCGCGCATCCACGATCGTGACGATGTGGACCAGGGACCCCTCATACAACCCGCGGATGTGCAGGTGTTCCCGTCCGGTGACGGGCTGCACGTCCACCGGACCGGCCTCAATAATGCGCTGCCACGTCTCCAAGCCGCGCCGACGCTCGGCATCAGTACCGTCGAGCAAGTGTCCGTCGAGAAGGCGAGAGTGTTCGCCGGTCTGGATCGTCCACTGAACCTCGGGCGCGTCCTCTTGGAACAGGGACACCAGCGTCATAGCGGCGCGGGCCTGGTTGAACTCGGAGGCGGTAGGCTCAGACATGGAAGGTTGACCTTTCTTCTCGGCCCTCGCGGTGTCTTGGCGGATGCGCGGGGGCTGATTCATTTCCGGGGGTTGATGGGTGCCGGTCATGCGGCATCAGCGCGGCGGATACGGCGCCGCGCGTACTCATCCAGCGAGGTCTCGGGCACGCGGGTCTTCGACCGCTTGGCACCGGGGCGCGAGATGTCGATGACGGCGAGGTCGCCACGTGCGATCAGGTCGTAGACGTGAGTCCGGCCGCACCCGAGTCGTTCGGCAGTCTGCGGGATCGTCAGGAATGAGGTCATGCAGCCGTCACCTCTTGGCGGCGCGCGTGTTCGGTGACGACCTCGAACAGGTCCTCGAACGGGCGGCCCGTGATCAGGAGGGCGGCGCTGATGATCCCGGGGGACGGGGTGGTCTTGCCGGTCACCACGCGGCCGACGGTGGTCGGGCTGACGCCCATGCGGTCGGCCTGCTCGGCGTAGGTCGGAAGGCCCACGCCCGCCATGTGGCGAGTCCATTGCGTGTTACGCACGGCAAGTGTTGCGTGGCGTGTGTGGCGACTGTCCGTTTGCATGACATGCACCGTAGCGGTGTATTGCATGTCGTGCAAACGCATAACGCCATATGAACAGGGCTTTTTTGAGGGAACCAGTCCCTTGCAGTGCACGCCACGCACGCGCATTCGTGTTAGGATCGACCAGCGCACAAGGGAATGCGTGCCATGCAACTACGTGGTAGCGTGCACGCCATGCACGCTCAATACTGGGATCGCGGGGCGGTCAGTCGACTCACTAACGAGTTGATCGACGAGACCGGCCTTCCCCGTACCGATCTCGCGTCCCTGGCGGGCGTAGCACCAAGCCAGATCTCCCGATGGTCATCCGGACGCACTCGCCCCGGCCAGGCCAGGCTCGAACAACTTCGCGCGAGCTTGGCCGACCGCCTCGGCGGAGAACCCGCCGATCGGGTCGATCGGACCATGGTCGCCCTCACCCGGGCGGCCGGCTACCCGGTCGATGACCAGAGGGTGACTGAAGACCCCGACGAGCAGAACATCCGGGCGCTCGGGCTCCCCCCCGCCGAGACCGAGATTCTTCTGTCCCTGCGCAGGTCACAGCGTCAACAACTCGCGGACCTCGCCGAAGACCTACGCAGGAGGAACGAGAAACGAGACTGAGACGAAGACTCTGGGTAAACCTCCGAAATCCCCCAAGCATCCGAACTGGTGTACGAGAATTCTTGATTTGGAGGATTAACCAATGATGCGATGACCCGACCAATCGCATCCCCCGGGAGGATCATGTTTCGCCCCTCGCGCGCCCAGATCGCTACAGCAGCCGCCGCGCTCCTGTCAGGCGGCGCGTTCCTCGCCTATCGACATGTCACCCTCAAACGCCACCGTCGCGCCCTGGTCGGCGCATCGGCCGAGGCATACGTGGCCGGCGTCCGAGATACACATGCCGAGTTGGGTGATCGTCTCGGGGAGTTGATCGACGAACAGACTTAACCCCATATCGACAAGTCGGGGGCGCCACCCTGCACGGCGGCGCCCCCTGGTGATTCACAGTGGAATCGGAGAACAGCATATGAGCTGGATCGAAGTTATGCCCAACGGCGACTCACGCGCCCACTGGCGCACCGACGACGGCAAGCGCCACACCAAGCGGTTCCACTACGCCGACGACGCCGAGGCGTTGCTGGCCGACCTGAAGAACACCGTCGACCAGGACGAGGAGGGCCGCTAAATGGCGTACATCCGCAAGCTCCCCTCGGGCAAGTGGCAGGCCACCGTTCGCGGAACTGACGGCAAGAAGCACACCCGCACGGACAAGCTGAAGAAGACCGTCGAGAAGTGGGCGAACGACCAGGAAGCAGCCGTCAACGCCAACCGGTGGCAGGACCCGCGCGCCGGTCAGATAAGCGTCGAGGAGTGGCACCAGAAGTTCCTCGGCATGAGGTCTGTCGAGGCGCTGACCACCGCACAGGACGCTTCGACGTGGCGCGTACACGTGGCACCGAAGTGGTCGATGTGGCTTCTGAACGCGGTCGACGTCGAGGCCGTCAAGGCTTGGCGGGTCGAGATGGACGCTGCCGGAGTTGGCCCGCATGCCCAGACCAAGGCCCTGAACTACTTGAGTGCGATGTTGTCGGCCGCGGTGCCGAAGCGGATCGCTCACAACCCGGTCCACGAGGTCGACCGACCCCAGGCCCCACTCAAGACGCCGTTCTACTGGAACCTCGAAGAGCGCGCGGCGATCCTGCGCGTGATCGACGAGCGGTACCGCGTCGGATTCGACTTGGCCTTGCACGTCGGGTTGCGGCCGGGAGAGCTGTACGGGATGCCAGCCTCGGCGGTGAACTGGGCGCGGGGCCTGATCCACATCACGCAGGTATGGACCCGGAAGGGCATCAAGAAGTACCCGAAGACCAAGAAGTCCTACCGCACGGTGCCGATCCCCGACCACCTCATGGACCCGATGCGCGAGATCCTGTCACAGTTCGAGGAGCCCGACGAGGACACGCCGTTGTTCCCGGCGCCGGGCGGTGGCTGGCTGGACGACCGGCATTTCCAGCGCCGCATCCTCGATCCCGCCCTGGCCGAGGCCAGGCTGTGCGGGAGTCCGGCCGCCGGCCCCGAAGAGAAGCACCGGCGGTGCTGGGACGGCGGGTGCGACAGCAGGCGTCACCGCGTGCGCAAGGGCTCGCCCAACGATGCGAGGCACACGGCCGCAAGCCAGCTCGTCATTGACGGGGCGTCCTTGTACAAAGTGCAGAAGCTTCTCGGGCACGAGTCACCGCTGACGACCCAGCGGTACGCACACCTACAGCCCGACGAGTACGACGACTTCCGGGATGTCTGGCGCGACTCGACGAAGGACGAGACGCACGGGGACGTGTCCGAGAGCGCGGGGCACAGCTCGTCGTGACGCGCGGTCGATTCGGACGATGTTCGAGTTCGGCGTGGCGCACGACTTGGCGCACGTCCTGGCGCACGGGCGACGATCTGGCCGACGCTCGGGTTTGGCCCTGGCGCACGTGTGGCGCATGAGCATGAAAAAAGACCCCCCGCAGGGAGTCTTTTCGCTGGTGGGCGTACCAGGACTTGAACCTGGGGCCTCATCCTTATCAGGGATGCGCTCTAACCGACTGAGCTATACGCCCGCGTTCCGAGTGGAACTCTACCGCATCCGGACGACCGGAGCGAACCGGAAACCGGAGTGGGAGGTGGAGGGACACGGGGGCCGCGCCCTTCTCCACCTCCCACTTTATCGCCCTTCGGGAGTGCTCGGACCATGCCGTGGCCGAACCCCTCCGGCGTCGGCTACTCGGCCTCGGAGAGGGTGATGTCGACGCCACCGACCAGGTCAGCGACCAGGTTGTACAGCATGGCGCCCACCGTGGACAGGGCGGTGAGCAGCACGATGTTGAGCGCGCCGACGACACCCGTGTAACCGAGGACCCGGCCGGGGGAGAACCACGCGGCAGGGTTCAGCCCGAGCTCGTCCTCGCCCCCGTCGCCCTCCAGCAGCGCCGTGATCATCGCAGTGAGCTCGTCGAAGACGCCGAGCACCGACAGCGTCGCGTAGATGACGGCGACGGCGACGAACAGGATGATGAAGCAGACCAGCGAGACGACGAAGCTGAACTTCATCACCGACCACGGCTCCACCCGGGAGACCGTCAGGTGCGCCTTGCGACTGGACATCGTCGCCTTCACCGCGGTGGGGCCCTCCGGGACCGAGGAGGCGTCGGCCGCAGCAGTGTCACCGCTCTCCCCGATACCGGCCGAGGACCCGGCATCGGAGGTGGTGGCCCCGGTCTCCGCGGTGGACGCGCCCGCGTCCTTCTCAACAGCCGTGTCGACACCGTCCGCGTCGGAGTCGTTCGAGGTGGAGTTCCGCTCGTTGTCAGACATAGAAACGTTACCGCTGGACTTTCGTTGAGAACGGTGGTGGCGCCGTGGTTACCCGTGGGCCCAAGGGTTCAGGGCCCACGGGAACCGAAATACATCGGGACGTACCGCGCAGTCTAGGCCTCGGGGTCCGGCGTGTCGCCGACCTCGGCCCCCTCCGTGTCGGCTTCCTCGGCCTCGGCCTCGCCCGCGGCCTCGGCGTTTCGCGCCACGGCGATGATCTTGTTGCCGTTGTCGAGGTTCATCAGGCGCACACCCATGGTGGTGCGGCCCGACTGCTTGATCTCGTCCACTCCGGTGCGGATGACCCCGCCGATGGAGGTGATCGCGAAGATCTCGTCCTCCTCGGGGTCGACCGTCATGGCCCCGACGATCTCACCGCGGGCCTCCACGACCTTGGCGGTCAGCACACCCTTGCCACCCCGGTTCTGCACCGGGTACTGGTCGGAGGGCGTGCGCTTGGCGTAACCGTTCTCTGTGGTGACCAGGATGTCGGTTGCACCGTCCCCGGGGCGGATCACATCCATGGACAGCAGGTGGCCGCCCTCGAGGAACCGCATACCGATCACACCGCTGGTCGCCCGCCCCATGGGACGCAGCGACTCGTCCGAGGCCGGGAACCTGATCGCCTGCGCGTCGCTGGAGATCAACAGCAGGTCGTCCTCCGAGAAGACCAGGCGGGCGGCGATGAGTTCGTCGCCCTCACGCAGGTTGATCGCGATGATGCCGGCCGAACGGGCGGAGTCGAAGTCGCCCAGGCGGGACTTCTTCACCAGGCCGGCGCGGGTCGCCAGCACCAGGTACGGGGCTGCCTCGTAGTCACGCAGCGCCATGATCTGCGCGATCTCCTCGTCCGGTTGGAACGGGAGCAGGTTCGCCACGTGTTGGCCGCGGGCGTCCCGTGCGGCCTCGGGCAGCTCGTAGGCCTTCATCCGGTAGACCCGCCCCTGGTTCGTGAAGCACAGGATCCAGTGGTGGGTCGTGGTGACGAAGAAGTGCTGGACGATGTCGTCCTGCTTGAGCTGGGCGCCGCGCACGCCCTTGCCGCCGCGCTTCTGGGCGCGGTAGCTGTCGACACGGGTGCGCTTGGCGTACCCACCGCGGGAGATCGTGACGACCACGTCCTCCTCGGCGATGAAGTCCTCCATGCGCATGTCTCCCTCGAAGGGGATGATGTGCGTGCGCCGCTCGTTGCCGTACTTCTCGACGATCTCGCCGAGCTCCTGCCGGATGATGGAGCGCTGACGCACATCCGACCCGAGGATGTCGTTGTAGTCGGCGATCTGGGCCATGAGGTCGTCGTACTCGGAAGTGAGCTGGTTGCGCTCCAGGGCGGCGAGCTTGCGCAGCTGCATGTCGAGGATCGCGCGCGCCTGCACGTCGTCGATGTCGAGCAGCTCCATGAGGCCCGTGCGCGCGTCGTCGGCGGACGCGCTGCCGCGGATGAGGCTGATGACCTCGTCGATGCGGTCCATGGCCCGCAGGAGCGCACGCAGGATGTGGGCGCGCTCCTCGGCCTTGCGCAACAGGTACTGCGTTCGGCGGACGATGACCTCGACCTGGTGCTTGACCCAGTGGCGGATCATCTGGTCCAGGCGCAGGGTGCGCGGGACACCGTCGACCAGCGCGAGCATGTTCGCGCCGAAGGTCTCCTGCAGCTGCGTGTGCTTGTACAGGTTGTTGAGCACGACCTTGGCGACCGCGTCGCGCTTGAGCACCACGACCAGGCGCTGTCCGGTGCGGCCGCTGCTCTCGTCCCGCACGTCGGCGATGCCGCTGATCTTGCCTTCCTTGACGAGGTCGGCGATCTTCAGCGCCAGGTTGTCCGGGTTGACCTGGTAGGGCAGCTCGGTGACGACCAGGATCTGGCGCCCGCGACTGTCCTCCTCGACCTCGACGACCGCCCGCATGGTGATGGAGCCACGCCCGGTGCGGTAGGCCTCCTCGATCCCGCGGCGGCCCACGATGAGGCCGCGGGTGGGGAAGTCGGGGCCCTTGACGCGTGCGATGAGGGCCTCGAGGAGCTCCTCGTCGTCGGTCTCCGGGTTGTCGAGGTACCAGTTGACGCCCTCGGCGACCTCGCGCAGGTTGTGCGGCGGAATGTTGGTCGCCATCCCGACGGCGATGCCCGAGGAGCCGTTGACCAACAGGTTCGGGAAGCGGGACGGGAGCACGACGGGCTCCTGGGAGCGGCCGTCGTAGTTGGGCCGGAAATCGACGGTCTCCTTGTCGATGTCCCGGAGCATCTCCATCGCCAGCGGCGCGAGCTTGGACTCGGTGTAACGCATCGCGGCGGCCGGGTCGTTGCCGGGCGACCCGAAGTTGCCGTTGGGGTCGACCAGGGGCATGCGCATCGACCACCACTGGGCCAGGCGGACCAGGGTGTCGTAGATGGCGCTGTCGCCGTGCGGGTGGTAGTTGCCCATGACGTCGCCGACGACGCGGGCGCACTTGAAGTACCCGCGGTCGGGTCGGTACCCGCCGTCGTACATGGCGTAGAGCACGCGCTGATGGACCGGCTTGAGGCCGTCACGCACATCGGGCAGGGCACGGCCGACGATGACCGACATCGCATAGTCGAGGTAGCTGCGCTGCATCTCGACCTGGATGTCGACGGGTTCGATCCGGTCGTGCTCGCCCGTGGGGGCGTCCGGGTTGTTCGCATCCGCCACGGATGTCGATCCCTTCTTCGAGGAGTCGTGGAGCTGGGTTCCGCCGGGTCAGATGTCCAGGAAGCGGACGTCCTTGGCGTTGCGCTGGATGAAAGAGCGCCGGGACTCGACGTCCTCGCCCATGAGCACGCTGAACATCTCGTCGGCCTGAGCGGCATCGTCCAGGCTGACCTGGGCCAGAACCCGCCGTGCCGGGTCCATCGTGGTGTCCCACAGCTCGTTGGCGTTCATCTCGCCGAGGCCCTTGAACCGCTGGACCAGGTCGCGTGGGCGCGGGTCCCGCTTGCCCTGCGCGACACCGGCCTCGACGAGGCGGTCGCGCCCGGCGTCGGAGAACGCGTAGTCGGAGTCGGAGCCGCGCTGGTCCCACTTGATCTTGTAGAGGGGCGGCATGGCCAGGTAGACGTTGCCGGCCTCGACCAAGGGCTTCATGAAGCGGAACAGAAGGGTGAGCAGCAGGGTACGGATGTGCTGGCCGTCGACGTCGGCGTCGGCCATGAGGATGATCTTGTGGTAACGCAGCTTGCTCGCGTCGAAGTCCTCGTGAATCCCGGTCCCCAGGGCGGTGATGATCGCCTGGACCTCGTTGTTCTTGAGGATGCGGTCGATGCGCGACTTCTCGACGTTGAGGATCTTGCCGCGGATCGGCAGGATCGCCTGGTGGTGCGGGTCGCGTCCGCCCTTGGCGGAGCCGCCCGCCGAGTCACCCTCGACGATGTAGACCTCGCACTCCTCCGGGTTGGTGGACTGGCAGTCCGACAGCTTGCCCGGAAGGGACGTGGTCTCGAGGAGGGTCTTGCGGCGGGTGAGGTCGCGCGCCTGGCGAGCGGCCACGCGGGCACGGGCGGCCTGGCTGGCCTTGGACACGATGTCCTTGGCCTCGCCGGGGTTGCGCTCGAGCCAGTCGCGCAGGTGCTCGTTGGTGACCTTCTGGACGAAGGACTTGGCCTCCGTGTTGCCGAGCTTGGTCTTGGTCTGCCCCTCGAACTGCGGGTCGGCCAACTTGACCGAGATGATCGCGGTCAGACCCTCGCGGATGTCGTCGCCCGTGAGGTTGTCGTCCTTCTCGCGCAGCAGCTTCTGGTCGCGCGCGTACCGGTTGATCAGCGCGGTGAGCGCTGTGCGGAACCCTTCCTCGTGTGTGCCGCCCTCCGCCGTGTTGATGGTGTTGGCGAAGGTGTGCACCGACGAGGTGTAGGACTGGTTCCACTGCATGGCGATCTCGACCGAGATGCCGTCGCCTTCTTCCTCGAAGGAGATGATCGACGCGTGCGCCGGCTCCTTCTTGGAGTTGATGTAGTCGACATAGTCCGAGAGGCCGTTCTCGTAGTGGTACGTGTTGACCACTGGACCGTCGTCCACGAACTCGGGGCGCTCGTCGCGGATCGAGATGGACAGCCCCTTGTTGAGGAAGGCCATCTCCTGCATCCGGCGGGAGAGCGTCTCGTAGGAGAACGTGGTCGTTTCGAAGATGCCCTCGTCGGGCCAGAAGGTGATCTGCGTCCCGGTGCGTGTGGCTTCCTCACCGCGGACGAGGTCTCCGGGGCGCGTCAGCTCGTAGTGCTGGCGCCAGATGTAGCCGTCACGGTGGATCTCCACCTCGAGAGACGAGGAGAGCGCATTGACGACGGAGACACCCACACCGTGCAGACCGCCGGAGACGGCGTAGGACTTGTCGTCGAACTTGCCGCCTGCGTGCAGCGTCGTGAGGACGAGTTCGACCGCGGGTCGTTTCTCCACGGGGTGGAGGTCGGTGGGGATGCCTCGGCCGTTGTCGGCGACGCGTACGCCGCCGTCGGCGAGCAGCGTCACCTCGATGGCGTCGGCGTGGCCCGCCATCGCCTCGTCGACGGAGTTGTCGACCACCTCGTAGACCAGGTGGTGCAGGCCCCGCTCTCCGGTGGAACCGATGTACATCCCGGGGCGCTTGCGTACTGCCTCAAGCCCCTCGAGGACAGTGATTGATCGAGCGTCGTAGGCCAAGTGGGAACACCCTCCTGCTGGGGACACCCGTCCACCGGTACGGAGGGGGCGACGGGTGGGTCCGAGGCAGGGCTGCCCGCAGGAACCGACTCACCTCGGAACCCGGGGATCAGCGCTCACCGTGCGGGCCGTCCGCCCACCCTCTGCTTGGGGCGTGGTACCGGCTTGGGGGCGTCTGAAGAACCGACTCCATGATACCTCGCGTGGTGCGACAAAGTGGCATTGGCGGCCCTGTGCCGCCTCACAACGAATTTTCAGCGAGGGACGCGAGTCCCCTCACGCGGAACGGGCTCTCCGAGAGCCGGTGACGCCTTCAGCGGCCTTACGGGCACATGTGACCGGAGCCACTCTTTCGGATCCGGCCCCCGAATGCTCCCCGAAGGCCCGCGCACCCTGGAAGAACCGCCAGAACACCGCTGTGACCTGCTGAAACGGCGGAACGCGACAGAAGGTGCGTCCTGCGCCACAGGGGTCAACGTCGGCGGGAGCCGGGTCCCCGGACCTTGATGGCCAGGACCGTACCGTCGCCCAGCTCCTCGTTCAGCTTCTTCATCAAGGGCCGAACCATCGTTCGTGCCTGGGCCGCCATGGTCGGCGAATCGGCAACGACGACCAGTTCACCGTCCGAAAAACTCTCAGGCTGGAGCCGGCTGGCGTTGAACTCACCCACGATGTCGGACCACCGCCCGAAGACACCTCCGATGGCCACCTGCTCCTGCCATCCGTGTTCGATCAGCCACGTACGGACCGCATCACCGAACATCTGTGGCTCGTCCCGTGACCGCAATCGGCCACGGCGGCGATGGCGCCGGGGCGCACGGGTGTCACCACCGCGCTCGCGCGCCTGGGCGCGGGCCCGCGCAAGGGCCTGCCGGGCCAGGTCGGCACCGGAGGCCTGAGACGCCTCGCCCGCGGGTGAGGAGGCGTCCACAGACTGTGGACGTTCCTGCCCCGCCCCCGATCCGGACCCCTGGAGACCGCCAGGGCCGTCCACAGGCTGTGGAAGGAACTCATTCATTGCCGACGCCCCCGTAGCGGACCACGAAACGGGCTCCGTCGAGCTCCTTGGGGATGTCGTCCTCGACCGCGGCTGTCACCAGCACCTGCTCGGCGTCGCGCACACGCTCGGCCAGCCTGCGGCGGCGTTCGGCGTCCAGCTCGGCGAAGACATCGTCCAGGATCAGCACCGGATCATCGCTCTCTGCGCGCAGCAACCCGAAGGCCGACAGCTTCAGCGACAGAGCGAACGACCAGGACTCACCCTGGCTGGCATATCCCTTCGCCGGCAGGTCGCCCAGGCTGAGAACCAGGTCGTCGCGGTGCGGTCCCACCAGGCTGACCCCGCGCTGCAGTTCGCGGTCGCGTGCTTCGGCCATCGCCGACCGCAGCGCCGCCGTGAGTGCCTCACGGTCGGGAACGGGTTCCGGCGCGTCCGGGTCGACGGAGGAACGGTAGGCGAGTTGCGCGGGGCCCCCGGAGTCGGTGAGCCCGGCGTAGGCCTCCTCGACCAGGGGGCGCAGGTCCTCCACCAGGGACAGGCGGGCCGCGAGAAGCTCGGCCCCGGTCTCAGCGAGGTGGGAGTCCCACACCTCGAGGGTGCTCAGATCCGGGGGTGCGCTCGTGCGGGAGAGCATGCGACCCGAAGCGGATTTCAGCAGGGCGTTGCGCTGCTTCAAGACCCGCTCGTAGTCGGATCGCACCCCCGCCAAGCGCGGGGCGCGCGAGACCAGGAGGTCGTCGAGGAAGCGTCTGCGTTCACCGGGGTCCCCCTTGACCAACGAGAGGTCCTCGGGGGCGAACAGGACGGTGCGCAGCGCTCCGAGCACCTCACGCGGGCGCTGGGCGGGGGACTGGTTGATGCGGGCCCTGTTGGCCTTGCCCGGGTTGAGCTCCAGGTCCACGACCATCGATCGCTCGTCCCGCACGATCTTGGTGCGGATGATCGCCCGGGGCGCGCCGTGGCGAACGAGCGGGGTGTCGGACGAGACCCGGTGACTGCTGAGGGTCGCCACGTAACCGAGTGCCTCGACCAGGTTGGTCTTTCCCTGGCCGTTGGCGCCGACGAACACGGTGATCCCCGGCGAGAGTTCCAGGAGGGCCTCGCCGTAGGACCGGAAGTCGGCCAGTTGCAGGTGGGAGACGTACATCCGGCCTTCCTCCTCGGGGGCGGCATGAGAACGGGGGCGGGGCGGTCACGGACGTCGCCCCGACCGGACGGCTCAGGCGGAGGGGGTGTCCTCGGCGGAACTGGTGACGGCGTGGCCGCCGAACTGGTTGCGCAGGGCGGCGACGACCTTCATGGCCGGGCTGTCGTCCTGGCGGGAGGCGAAGCGGGCGAAGAGTGCGGCGGTGATGGCCGGCGCCGGAACCGCGTGGTCGACCGCGGCCTGGACGGTCCAGCGGCCCTCGCCGGAATCCTGGGCGTACCCGCGCAGCTCGGCCAGCTCGGGGTCCTCCTCCAGCGCACGCGAGAGCAGGTCCAGCAACCAGGAGCGCACGACAGTGCCCTCACGCCAGCTCTCGAACGTGCCGGGGATGTCGTCCACGATGCCGGAGGCGGCCATGAGCTCGAACCCCTCGGCGAAGGACTGCATCATGCCGTACTCGATGCCGTTGTGGACCATCTTGACGAAATGGCCGGCACCGACGGCGCCCGCGTGCACGAAACCGCCGCCGTCGTCGGGGGTGAGGGACTCGAAGACCGGACGGGCCGTCTCCACGTGCTCGGCATCGCCACCGACCATGATCCCGTAGCCGTTCTGGCGTCCCCAGACACCACCGCTGACGCCGGCGTCGAGGTACCCGATGCCCTTGGCTGCGAGCGCATCGGCGCGGGTGCGGTCGTCGACGTAGTGGGTGTTGCCGCCCTCGATGACGAGGTCGCCCTCACCGAGCAGCTCACCGAGTTCAGAGACGGTCCCCGACGTGGCGTCCCCGGCAGGGACCATCACCCACACCACACGCGGGGCCTCCAGGCGGGCGACCAGGGCCGCCAGGCTGTCGACGTCGCGCTGGTCGGAGGTGACGTCGTAGCCGACGACCTCGTGGCCCTTCTCACGAAGGCGCGCGGCCATGTTGCCGCCCATCTTGCCCAGGCCGATCATTCCGAGTCGCATGGGTCCTCCCCTTGATCCCCAGCTGTGGACACGTGCGGACCAGCCGACCGCCGCGACAGGCGGGCGGGGGGGTGNACGGCCGCGGATCAGTTGGACAGGCGCACCGGCATGATCAGGTACCGGTACTCGGGGGCGGCGCCCTCCTCCACGGGCTTGCCGGTGAGGATCGCGGGCTTGGTCGAGGTGGTGAAGTTGAGCCGCGCCACGTCGCCGCCGATCGCCCCGAGGCCGTCCAGCAGGAAGCCGGAATTGAATGCGATCTGGATGTCGTCGCCCTCGAGCTCGGCCTCCAGTGTCTCCACGGCCTGGGCGTCCTCGCCGGTGCCGGCCTCGAGGGTCAGCGTGCCCTCCGAGAAGGCCAGGCGGAGCGGGGTGTTGCGCTCGGCGACCAGTGAGACGCGTTTGACGGCCTCGACGAATTCGGCGCGATTGATCTCGGCGACCGAGTTGAAGCTGTCAGGAAGAAGAGCCCGGTACTTCGGGAATTCGCCGTCGAGGAGCCGGGTCGTGGTGCGTCGGCCGCCGCCTTCGAAGCCGATCATGCCGTCACCGGTGTCTCCGCTGGCGAGCGCGACCGAGATCTCGGCGCCCGAGGTGAGCGACTTGGCGGTGTCGGCGAGGGTCTTGGCCGGGACCAGCGCGACAGCGGACAGCTCCGGGTTCTCCGGCTTCCAGGTCAGCTCACGCACCGCCAGGCGGTAGCGGTCGGTGGAGGCCAGCGTGATGGTCTCGCCCTCGATCTCGACGCGCACACCGGTGAGCATCGGCAGGGTGTCGTCGCGGCCGGCCGCGACGGCGACCTGGCCGACGGCGGCGGCGAACGCGTCACTGCCGACGGTCCCGCTCGGACCGGGCATCTCCGGGAGCGTGGGGTACTCATCGACCGACATCGTGTTGATGGTGAACTTCGCGCTGCCGCAGGTGACCAGTGCTTTGGCGCCGTCGGTGGAGATCTCCACAGTCTGTGGAGGAAGGTTCCGGGTGATCTCGGAGAGGAGCTTGCCGGGAACCAGGACACGGCCGGGCTCCTCGACATCGACATCGATCACCGACTGCGTGGAGACCTCGTAGTCGAAACCGGACAGCCGCACGCGCTGGGCACCCCCGGTGTCATCGGTCTCGAGCAGGATGCCGACGAGCACCGGGACCGAGGGGCGCGTCGGGAGAGTGCGCGCGGTCCAGGCAACTGCGTCGGCCAGTACGTCGCGTTCGACCCGGAACTTCACTTGTCCGACTCACTTTCCGCACGACCGACGGCGTCGGTCGAAGCCTTCACGTTGGCAGCTCGTGGTGTCTGTGGGGGTGGCCGGGTCCTGCGCGTCGCCGGTGGGTGTCCACAGCGTGTGGACCACCGGGGGAGTCACCCGGTCCCCGTCGGGGTCGCCGCACCTGAGGGCGGGACGGGACAGGGGCGAGACCACACGTTACCCGGATTCACCCGCTGCCGCTGACGACACCACACCTCGCCGCGCTCACTGCCGTGGCAGCAGGTTGTCCACAGATTCGCAGCGAAGCTGTTTTGACGCCACATCTGGGTTACTCAAGGTGCGCAGTAGTAGTAGGGCCTGTGGACAGTGTGGATAACCATTGTCTTTGCAGGTCAGAGACGGAATTTTTGTCCACAGGGCTTGTGGGTGAAGCTGTGGGAAACTCCGGGTCACTGTGGATGAACGAGTGGGCCCACAGCTTGTCCACACGGCATCCACAGCTCCGTCCACAGGTTTTCCCCAGGTTGTCCACACCAGGCGGAGATCCTGTGATCGGATGATGGGCGAAGCTTGTCCACAGCTGAACCCCGGTTACCCACAGACTCCGAGCGCTTGTCCACAGCTTTTCCACAGTGTTGTCCACAGAAATCGCCCCTCGCCTGTGGATAACTGAGCCCAGATCGCTGAAAATTTTTTTTCGAGCACCCTGACGTACCACCCGAACCGGTACAAAGATGCTGTGCACAGCGTTTTCCACAGGCGCCCTGCAGAACGTGGACATCCGCCGTTGACACGGTCGTCCGGCATCTGCCCCCCGGGGTGTGGATCAACCGCCGGAACCCCGTGAAGGACAGGGTGTTCGGTGCCTGACGGGCAGGAAGGGGCAGGTCGGTGGCGGTATCTCGCACAACGGTCACGGAGGCGCCGATCCGCACACAAGCCTGTGGATAACTTGCTCGGTGTGGTGGACGGACCGCTCCGGGCCGATGCCGAACGCACAGTCTGTGGACCTGTGGGCGCAGGCCGTGTCGACACAGGGACAGGTCGACCCGTGGACACGTCGCCGAGTGGACAGGTCGTTGCGTCGATGTCCTGGCACAGAGCGGGAGGGCCGACCGCGCGTCGGCCCTCCCGCTCTGTGCCAGGGACGGGCGGGTCAGTGCAGCGAGGGCTGGTCCTTGATGCGGCTGGTGAGCTCGTGCACCTGGTTGTAGATGGACCGACGCTCGGCCATGAGGGCGCGCACCTTGCGGTCGGCGTGCATCACCGTGGTGTGGTCGCGGCCTCCGAACTGCTGCCCGATCTTGGGCAGTGACAGCTCGGTGAGCTCCCGGCAGAGGTACATGGCGATCTGGCGGGCCGTCACGAGCACACGCGAACGGGAGGTCCCGCACAGGTCGTCGACGGTCAGCCCGAAGTAGGCAGCCGTCTGCGACATGATCGTGCCGGTCGTGATCTCGGGAACCTCGTCGCTGGGGACCAGGTCGCGCAGCACTTGTCCCGTCAGTTCCAGGTCCACCGACTGCCGGTTGAGGCTGGCGAAGGCGGTGACGCGGATCAGCGCGCCCTCCAGCTCACGGATGTTCGTGGAGATCTTGCTCGCGATGAACTCCAGGACCTCCGGCGGCGCGGCCAGACCCTCCTGCGCCGCCTTCTTGCGCAGGATTGCGATACGGGTCTCCAGCTCCGGCGGCTGCACGTCCGTGAGCAGGCCCCACTCGAACCGGCTGCGCATCCGGTCCTCCAACGTGGTCAGCTGCTTGGGCGGCCGGTCACTGGAGATGACGATCTGCTTGTCGGAGTTGTGGAGCGTGTTGAAGGTGTGGAAGAACTCCTCCTGCGTCTGCTCCTTGTTCTCGAGGAACTGGATGTCGTCCACCAGGAGCACATCGATGTCCCGGTACCGGCGGCGGAACCCGTCCGCCTTCCCGTCCCGGATCGAGTTGATGAACTCGTTGGTGAACTCCTCGGAGCTGACGTAACGCACCCGGGAGCCCTCGTAGAGGCGGTGCGTGTAGTGCCCGATGGCGTGCAGGAGGTGGGTCTTGCCCAGGCCGGAACCGCCGTGGATGAACAGCGGGTTGTAGGCCTTGGCCGGCGCCTCCGCGGCCGCGACCGAAGCAGCGTGCGCAAAGCGGTTGCTCGATCCGATGACGAACGTGTCGAAGGTGTACTTCGGGTTCAGGCGCGCGTGCTCGCTGGGTGGAGCCTCTTGCGACCGGCCGGGCGGGGCACCGGGGGACTCGGGCGCCTTGCCCCGGTCGGACGGGCCCTGTCCCTCGGGCGCAGCGGACACGGGTGCGTCCTCGGCCGGGGGAGCCGGCGGTGTCTCCCAGCGGTTGGGCGCGTCCCACTCGGGTGCGGGCACCTGCTCCTCCGACTGCGGTGCCCACCCGCCCGGCTCCGGCCGGGACGCAGGTGCGGGCGAAGGCCGGGGTTCGGGCTGCGGGGCCGGGGAAGGACCGTGCGTCGGCCAGGCGGTGTCCTCTCCCTGGGGGCCGGCGCCCGGCAGTTCCTCCTGGGAGTACTGCTGCGGGGCGGAGTGCGGGGCGGCGTGCGTCCCATGCGGCTCCCACCCCTGGGGCTCGGGTTGCAGCAGGTCGGCCTGCCCGTGCTGGTGTGCCGCGGGCCGGGCGTGCTTGCTCTCCCAGTGCTGTTCGGGGGCGCTGTGGTAACGGTCCTCCGGCGCCTGGGACGGCGCCTGCGGCTGCGGCTCGCCCGTCGGGGCGTGCTGCGACCCCTGCACCTCGGGTCCGTGGGCGGCCGGGGCCTCCGAGTACGGCGACGGGGCCGGATCCTGCGGGGCAGGGGAGGGCGGCGGCTGCACGGACTGGGGGGCCTGCGGGGTCGGCGGTGGTGTGGGGACCGCGGTGGGGTCGACCGTCACCGCCACACGAATGTCCCTGCCCAGATGTCCGGACAGAGCCTTGCTGATGGCCGGGTAGAGCCGGGTCTCGAGCACCTTCTTGGTGAACTCGTTCGGTGCGGCGATGAGCGCCGTGTCCTCGATCAGGCCGAGCGGACGGGTCTGCGGCAGCCAGGCGCGCTGGTGTGCGGGCAGGGCGTCGTTGTCGATCCCGTCCAGCACGCTGGACCAGACCATTGCGAGGTTGACCTGTGCATCAGCCAAGGTGACCTGCCATGGGTGCTGTCCCCCTTCGGTGCGGATCTGTTCGGGCGTTCGTGCGCTCGTGTGCGCTGCTCCGGTGCGGGCGCGACTCTCCATTGTCCTCCCACGGAGGGGGTCGACGGGACGCTTCGGGCGCCCCTGAACGGGATCCCTGCCTGTGGACAACTTCACGGAGCCGGTGGGGCACCCCTGTGGGTTACTGGTGAGTATCCACAGTCGAACCCCCCTGTCCACAAGTTGTGCACAGGTTTGTCCACAGGGTCTCAGGCGGGTGGGTATGGCGCAGGGTTTTCCACAATTGCCAGGTCAGCGCATGTGTGCAACGGCCTTGAGGAGGTTGTGCACAAGCGGGGCCCCACGGGAGGGAAGTTATCCACAGGCTGAGGTTATCCACAGGACGCCGGGGGTGTGGAAGTCTCACACGCTGTGGACAACTGGGTGTCCACAGGTTTCCAGGGATGCCGCCCGGCTGCCCCGGGCGGGCGCCCCGCGCGGGAGAGACCAGGCCGCCTCGAGGCCTGGAGGTCGACCCCGGGCTGCGCCCTTGAACAGGACCGATTTGACCCCGCGCGGGCCAGCCCGTATGTTCTTTATGCTTATGCCGATGATTCTGTCTGCGCCCGTGTGCTCAGCACCCGGTGACGCGTACTCGGCGCATGAGCACAGCACGACCCCGCATATCCTGGGGGTCTGTCGTATGTATTTCCTGACACGCCCCTGGAGCCTTAAGTGAGCAAGCGTACGTTTCAGCCGAACAACCGGCGTCGCGCTAAGGTCCACGGCTTCCGGCTGCGCATGCGTACGCGCGCCGGTCGCGCCGTCATCGCCTCGCGCCGTCGCAAGGGGCGCAAGGCTCTGAGCGTGAGCCACTAGGTCACGCGCGAGACCCACACTCTCGGGGACCGGTCCGGCCACTCGCCGGCCGGTCCCTTTGTCATGGGAAGACGCGGAGAGCCGGGAGGAATCCATGCTGTCGCCGAAGAACCGGATGCGCCACAGCTCCGAGTTCGGCTCCGTGATGCGAACCGGACGGCGTTCCTCCCGCGAGACCCTGGCGGTGGTCTATCTCTCACCCTCTACCGGACCTGGGGCCGGCCTCGAACCACCCCGCGTCGGCTTCGTCGTGAGCAAGGCGGTCGGGGGAGCGGTCGTCCGCAAGCGGGTCCAGCGCCGCCTCCGTCACCTGATGCGGTCTCGGCTGGGCGATCTGCCAGACGGTAGCCTTCTGGTTGTGCGTGCCAAACCCTCCTCCGCCACTGCACGGAACGAGGATCTGGCCGCGCAACTGGACAGTGCGATCGCCGCCGCGAAGCGCCCGAAGAGTGCCTCGCGGCGCCCCCGCGGCCGTGGACGGCCCCGCCCGCCCGAAGGCCCGGCGCACGGTGAAGCAGACGGGAACCGCCGCCCCGAGGCGGCCGGAGAACGGTGGGCCGGCCGATGACCGAGCACAGACCGACCGCGGTCGCGCGGGTGCTGATGCTGCCCATCCGGGGATACCAACGCTTCATCAGCCCGCTCTTCCCGCCGGTCTGTCGCTTCTACCCCTCGTGCAGCGCGTACGCCATGGAGGCTCTGCGCGTGCACGGCGCTCTCCGCGGGCTGTGGCTCGCCGTCGCACGGATCGCGCGCTGCCATCCCTTCCACCCCGGAGGCCTGGACCCCGTCCCGCCTCCCCGGGGTATTCGTACCGACCGGGCCGCCTCCGACGGCGGACCCGGGTCCGAACGGGAGCCCGCTCCCGATGACTCGGCGGACGGACCCGGTGACCCGGGAATCCGCCCCGGAGACCGCTAGCCGAACGAATCACCTAGGAGTTGGCCGGTGCTGGACTGGCTTTACAACATCGTCGGCCACGTATTGGTCTGGATCCATGCGGGTCTGACCGCCGTGGGCCTGAACCCCGAGAGCGGGTGGGCGTGGGGCCTGTCCATCGTGCTGCTCACCGTCGTCATGCGCCTGCTTCTGGTGCCGCTGTTCGTCAAACAGATGAACACGCAGCGCAAGATGCAGGAGGTCCAACCGAAGATCGCCAAGCTTCGGGAGCGCTACAAGCACGACAAGGAACGCCTGCAGCGCGAGTCCATGAAGATCTATCAGGAGAGCGGTACCAACCCGATCATGGGTTGTCTCCCGCTCCTCCTGCAGATGCCGGTCTTCTTCGCGCTGTTCAATGTGCTGCGCAACGTCGCTGAGGGCAACGCCCGGTTCGGATTCGACGAGCAGTTGGTCGAGCAGGCCCGTGAGGCCCAGATCTTCGCGGCTCCCATCGCCGCCCAGTTCAACTCCTCCGAGCAGGAGCTGGCCGCCCTTGGCGCCTCCGACCCCATCATCGCCAAGGTCGTCATCGCGATCGCGTGTGTGACCATGGGTCTGACGACCTTCCTCACCATGCGGCAGAGCATCAAGCGGAGCATGGCTCAGCAGCCTGACAACCCGATGATGCAGACGCAGAAGATCATGATGTACATGGCGCCCCTCTTCGGGCTCTTCGGCCTCATGATGCCTGTCGGTGTGCTGGTCTACTGGGTCACCTCCAACGTCTGGACCATGGGTCAGCAGCACATCCTCTACCGGAACCAGCCGGCCCCGGGTGAGGAGGAAAAGGCCAAGGACAACGGTTCGGCCAAGGGCATGCTCGGCCGCAAGAAGGGGACCGAACCCGAGCTCGAGCCGAAGGAACAGCCTAAGATCGAACGCAAGCAGCCGAAGAAGCAGCCGCGTTCCAAGCGCACGGGTGGCGGTTCCTGACGGGACCCCGACGGCCCGGCCGGAGACCGTTGTCGTGCTTCGTGTCGGCCGCGCACACAGTCGCGTACGCGGGCGACAATGCCCTGAAGGTCACGACGTGAACGAGGAGACGGGATCGCTGTGGGACGTAGCGAGGAAGAGAGCGGTGGAGTAGCGGTGGCAGAGGCGCCTGGGTCCGGTATCGACGTCGAAGCTCTGGAGAACGAGGGCGACATCGCCGCGGACTACATCGAGGGCCTCCTCGACATCGGTGACTTCGACGGGGACATCGACATGGACGTCGAGGGCGACCGAGCTCTCGTCTCCGTGGTCGGTGCGACTCTCGACGAGCTCATCGGTGACGACGGTGAGGTCCTGGAATCGCTCCAGGAGCTGACCCGCTTGGCCGTGCACCGGGCCACGGGTGAGCGCAGCCGCCTGATGCTCGACATCGGGGGGTACCGCGAGGGGCGGCGCAAGGTGCTCTTCCAGGTCGGCACGGACGCTGCGGACAAGGTCAAGGAGAGCGGGGAGTCCCACTCCCTGGAGCCCATGACCCCGTTCGAACGCAAGGTCGTGCACGACGCCGTCGCCGCTGCGGGGCTGACGAGCGAGTCGGAGGGCGAGGAGCCCAATCGGTACGTGGTGGTCAACCCCGCTTGAAGGCCGCACGCAGAATTCGGGGCGTCGGTGCGAGAGCACCGGCGCCCCTTGTCGTGTCCGGACCTGTTTCACGTGAAACACATGCGCTGGCCGCTGTCGACGCGGAGTCGCCGCCCCCCTGTTTCACGTGAAACAGGGGGGCGGCGTGTCGTCAGGTCGACATGGTGACGGGTCGCTTCGGGGTGGATCTCTGCCCCCGTTCAGCAACTGGTGTCCCGCGCCGTCCTTCCCGCCTCATCGCGCATGCGCCAGAGCCCTGGTCTCGTGTCGACATGGACATCTATCGGCCTGTCGTTTCACGTGCAACCGCGTAGGGGTGTCGGGCGCCGGAGGGGCGCCCGGCTTCGGAGGGTGGCGAGTGTCCTCGGGCCGGCTGTCCGGGGCTCGGTATCGGGTGTTTGTGCCGGCGCCATGCTTCACTCATGTGCCTCTGCTGCTGTGGCTCAGCGGCGAGACGACCTCCTGCAGTTTCACGTGAAACCGTTCGCCGACTCATGGTCATGTCGACATGGCGGCCGCGGGAGGGTGAAAAACGGGTGACGAGTGGTGGGGCGCAGGCCTCTTCGGCGGGGCGACACCGTATCGCCTTGTCGCCATGGCGACTTGCGGGTCCATGCCCAACTCGACCCGCTTCCGAGCTCCCTGTTTCACGTGAAACAGGGCCGATGAAACACCCGATCCCCGAGTCGGCGGTGATGGCGGCGCGGTGTCCCGCATAAGATCGACGGGGGCGACCCGACGGTGGTCGGCCTCAAGAACCCCTGCCCCACGCACCCCGTTCGGCCGCGCCGGGAGAGTCCGCGCCCGGGTGGCCGCGTAAGCATGGAAATGACTATGGACGAGTACCGACAGGTGGTGTCCGATGACCTCGGGGCCTGACGTCCCGCCCGCTGCCGAAGCCCCGCCGCAGGAGGCGGAGGCTGTCTTCGGTGACTCCTTGACCAAGGCCCGCCGTTACGCGGATCTGCTTGCGGACGACGGCGTCCGCAGGGGGCTCATCGGCCCGCGTGAGGTCCCGCGCCTTTGGGGGCGGCACCTGATCAACTGCGCTGTCGTGGAGGAGGTCCTCCCGGAGGGGGCCGACGTGATCGACGTGGGGTCGGGTGCCGGACTACCCGGGGTGGTTCTCGGGCTGATGCGCCCCGATCTCAACGTGACGCTCCTGGAACCGCTCTTGCGTCGTACGGTCTTTCTCGAGGAAGCGGTGGAGACGCTCGAGCTGTCCAACGTGCAGGTGCGTCGCGGTCGTGCCGAAGAGGTGCGTGGCGATCTTTCGGCAGACTTCGTGACCGCCCGTGCGGTCGCTCCGTTGGGTCGGCTCGCGGGGTGGTCACTGCCGCTCCTGCGTAAGAACGGGAGTCTTCTCGCGCTCAAGGGAGAGCAGGCCGAGGCCGAACTGGAAGCCGCAGAGAAAGACGTTTCAAAATTGCGGCCAAGTGTTAGCGATGTGATCCGGGTGGGCCGGGGTAAAGTCGATCCCGCTACCACGGTCGTTCGCGTCACGGTGACATCCGACGGTGGTCCGCCCCCCGGGTCTCAGAAGCCGAGGGGCGGCAAGAAGAAGCGCGGACGGAAGAGGTGAACTCATTCGTGCCCCAGTACCCAGCCGACCAGGCCGCTGTTTCACGTGAAACAGCGGCGGGCGCCTACGGTGATCTGCTCGACGGCGACGGTGTTTCACGTGAAACACGTACGCCCGCGGCACCGAAGACACCCCTGGCTCACGCCGCCCATACTGCCACGTCCACACGCGGGCAGAAGGAAGTGTGGCCGCGCCCCGAGCGTTGCCGCGTGATCAGTGTGGCCAACCAGAAGGGCGGCGTCGGCAAGACCACTACGACGGTCAACATCGCCGCCGCTCTCGCGATGCACGGGCAGCGTGTGCTCGTGGTCGACCTCGACCCCCAGGGGAACGCCTCAACAGCGCTCGGTGTCGAGCGCGACAACCAGACCCGGTCCATCTACCACTGCCTGGTGGAGGACGAAGAGATCCGTAAACTGGCGCAGCCGGTCCCCGACATCCCCAACCTGTGGTGTGCGCCGGCCACGATCGACCTGGCGGGCGCCGAGATCGAGCTCGTCTCCCTCGTCGCACGCGAGGCACGACTCAAGCGTGCTTTCAGCGCTTATGACACCTCCGAGCTGGACTACATCCTCGTGGACTGCCCTCCCTCGCTGGGCCTGCTCACTGTCAACGCGATGGTCGCCTGCGACGAGGTCATGATTCCGATCCAGTGTGAGTACTACGCGCTGGAAGGCCTGGGTCAGCTTCTGCGGAACGTGGAACTCGTGCAGTCCCACCTGAACCCCGGCCTGTCCATCAGTACGATCCTGCTGACGATGTACGACGGCCGCACCCGCCTTTCCCAGCAGGTCGCCGACGAGGTCCGGTCCCACTTCGGTGAGGTCGTCCTCAACACGGTGGTTCCGCGCAGTGTGCGGGTCTCCGAGGCACCGAGTTACGGCCAGTCGGTCATGACCTACGACCCGTCATCGACGGGTGCGTCCGCATACTCGGACTCCGCGCGGGAGATGGCCCATCGCGCGCCGAACGCCGGTCGTTGACGGGTCGGTCGTTTCCGTGTTCTCGGGGTGGCCCCGGGGTGCACGACGTTCGCACGAAGGAATCTGGAGGGAATTGCCGGTGAGTCAGCAGCGGCGCGGGCTGGGCAAGGGACTGGGGGCGCTCATCCCGCAGGGGCCGGCGGCCCCCGCGCCGTCCGAGGGCGGTGAGGCCCCCGAGCCGGCCCCCGTTCCGGAGGTCCCCGAGGTCGTCGACGTGACCCCGGAGGATCCGGCGGGGTTGGCCGACGGGACGTATCTGGAAGAGGTGGAGCTCGGCGCGATCACACCGAACCCCCGGCAGCCACGGGTCAACTTCGACGACGAGGCGCTCGAGGAGCTGCGTGACTCGATCGTCGAGGTCGGCCTCCTGCAGCCGGTGGTGGTGCGCAAGATCGCCGTCGAGGACGGCGTGCAGCGCTACGAGCTCATCATGGGTGAGCGCCGTTGGCGGGCCAGCAAGGAGGCCGGTCTCGAGCGCATCCCCGCGATCGTGCGCAGCACGGGCGACGACGAGTTGCTCAGGGACGCGCTCCTGGAGAACCTCCAGCGCCAGGAGCTCGACCCGCTGGAGGAGGCCGCTGCATACCAGCAACTGTTGGACGACTTCGGAGCCACCCACGGCGAACTCGCCCAGCGGTTGGGCCGGTCGAGGTCGCACATCACGAACACTCTCCGGTTGCTCAACCTGCCGCCCAAGGTGCAGACACGGGTGAGTGCCCGTGTGCTGAGCGCAGGCCACGCGCGGGCGCTGCTGGCTGTGGAAGACCCGGACCTGCAGGAGCGGCTCGCCGAGCGGATCAACCTCGAAGGCATGTCGGTGCGCTCCCTTGAGGAGACCATTGCTCTGCAGAAGAGCGGTCACGGTGTCGAGGACCACGACCGCACACGGCGTAACACCGGGCGTCCGGCCCCGCCACCGCAAGCGGAGGAGTGGGCCACGCGTCTGTCCGACCGTTTCGACACCACGGTGAAGGTCGACTTCGGAAAGAAGAAGGGGAAGATCGTCGTCGAGTTCGCGACGATGGAGGACCTCGAGCGCATCATGGAGCAGATGGACGGTCGCGCCTCCTGACCGTCCGCCCGCGGTGTTTCACGTGAAACACCGCGCATGGAAGAGGCCCCGGAGCGGTTCGCATCCACTCCGGGGCCCTCGTGTTTCCGGGGACCTCTGCGGGTCACAGGAACTCGGCGAGCTCCTTCTCCAGGACGCGCTTGGGCTTGGCGCCGATGAGCTGCTTGACGACCTCGCCGTCCTTGTAGACGTTCATGGTCGGCAGAGACATGACGTTGTAGGTGCGGGGGGTGTCGGGGTTCTGGTCGGTGTTGATCTTGACGACCTCGATCTTGTCGCCGTACTCCTCCGCCAGCTTGTCCAGAACCGGGGCCATCTGTTTGCACGGCCCGCACCAGTCCGCCCAGAAGTCCACGAGGACGGGCTTGCTGTTGGAGAGGACGTCGTCCTTGAAGGACGCGTCTGTGGTGGTCTTGACGTTGGACATGGTTCTCCTCGGTTGGCGGAACGTGAGGGGTCTGGTCTCGGCGCCGCGGTCACCCCTGGGAGACGGGGACCGCGGCCGCGTGGTCGAGCGGGGTGTCAGTTACCCATCGCGGCGAGGTGGCGCTCGGCGTCCAGCGCGGCCGAGCAGCCGGTCCCGGCGGCGGTGACCGCCTGGCGGTACTCGTGGTCGACGACGTCGCCGGAAGCGAAGACGCCGGGGAGGGTGGTGCGGGTGGAGGGGAACTCCACCTTCACGTAGCCTTCCTCGTCGAGCTCGAGCTGCTTGTCGAACAGCTCGACGCGGGGGTCGTGGCCAATGGCGACGAAGAGGCCGGTCACCTCCAGGGTGCCGGACTCGCCGGTCTTGTTGTTGTAGGTCTTCAGGCCCGTGACACGCTCCTCACCGAGCACCTCGGTGACCTCGGTGTCCCACACGAAGCTGATCTTCTCGTTGGCGTGGGCGCGCTCGGCCATGATGGCGCTGGCGCGCAGCTCGTCGCGGCGGTGGACGACCGTGACGGACTTGGCGAAACGCGTGAGGAAGAGGGCCTCCTCCATCGCGGTGTCGCCGCCGCCGACCACGGCGATGTCCTGGTCCCGGAAGAAGAATCCGTCGCAGGTGGCGCACCAGGAGGTGCCCCGACCGGAGAGCTCCTTCTCACCGGGCACCCCCAGCTCGCGGTAGCCCGACCCCGTGGAGAGGATGACGGTGTGGGCGTAGAAGGTCTCGCCGCCGGCGACGACCTCCTTGACCGGCTTGGTGAGGTCTGCCTCGGTCACGTCCTCGGGGACGAGCTCGGCGCCGAAGCGCTCGGCCTGCTTGCGCATGTTGTCCATGAGGTCGGGCCCCATGATCCCGTCGGGGAATCCGGGGAAGTTCTCCACGTCGGTCGTGTTCATGAGCGCGCCACCGGCGGTGATGGAACCCTCGAAGACCAGCGGGCGCAGCTCGGCGCGTGCTGCGTAGACGGCCGCGGTGTACCCCGCGGGCCCGGAACCGATGATGATCACATTGCGGACGTCACTCACGCTCGTTGGCCCTTCGCACAATCGCTGCCCCGGCCACCCGGCGTGACCTCGGGGAGAATGGTTAGCACAACCGATGGTAAGCGTCCGGCTATTCCCGATCGGACAGGGCCTCCGTGTACGGGGGAGGGGTATACCAGTACAAGCGCAGGACAGGACCCGTGGAGGCCCCCTCGCTGTCCCCCAGGCGGCGCTCAGGTGTCCCTGCGGCGGGCGCGGGAGGCCGATCCGGACCCGAGCGCGATCAGACCCGCCCCGAGCCCCACAGGGCGTTCGTGGCCGCGATCGGGTCGAGCGCAATCGGGTCGGCCGGAGGTCCCGGGAAATCCGCAGCACCGCGCTCGTACGACCGACGCGACCGCCTCCCTCGTGCACCTCCTCGGCGATCCGACCACCGCGGTGCACGCCGCTGGTCTCACCGCCGAGGTGAGCGGTCGCCCGGAGCACGGGGAGCTGTCCGCCATGGCCGACACGACTGCCCGCAGGGTCGTGCAGGAGGCCCTCACGAACGCGCTCGCTCACACCCTGCCCACACTGGGACCGTGTGGAGTTCCCCCTCGACGCGGACGGCCTCACTGTGATGTGGCCGGGACGGAGCGGCCCCGAACTGGAGGGACGGCAGCGGGCTCGTGGGGATGCGCGAGGCACAGGTCGGCAGGGCGACAGGACGCCACGTCCGCACAGAGGCATGTCGACACAGGCGTGGCGGTGCTGACCACCTTCGGCGAGGCCCCGAACGTCTTCGCCGCACACGCCTCGGGGCGGCCTGGTTCTTGCTCGAGGACGCCGCCCCCGACGAACTGCGCGGGGCCGTCCGAACGGTTGCAGCGGGGGAGGCGTTGCTCTCGCCGGCATCACCCGCAGGGTCGTCGAGCGGGTGGTGTCCTCGGTCCCGTCCCCCGGAGCGGAGGAACGGCTCTCAGTACTGACCGGGCGGGAACGTGATGTGCCGGCCTCTGGCCGGCCGCGGCATGTCCGACAGGGAGACCGGACAGCATCGGCACCTGAGTCCGGAGACCGCCCGCACCCACGTGGGGTGTCTGATCGCCGAGTTGCACGCACGCGACCGGGCCGCCCTCGTCGTCATCGCCCACGAGAAGGGGCTGGTGTCCCGGGAAGACCGGGTAGGGGCGCGGAACGGCAGTACGGGTCGACGTGTCGACACACGGACATCCCGACAGGGACGGCGGAGCTCGGAGGAGACGGATCGCCAGGACGCTCTGTCGACAGAACGATCTGGCGGCATCAGGCCGACTCGATGGTCTCCTGGTCCAGGATGCTCTCCCCGACCTCGTCGGCCCGGTCGCAGCCGGCCTCGATCACGAGCACCTCGACGTCGTCGCCGTCGGGCGCGAACATGACCCAGGCCGAGTCCGGGGAAGCGCCGTACAGTGCGTCGTCGACCAGCACCACCCGCAGGTCCAGCTCCTCGGCAGCACCGGTCGCGCAGGCCTCGGTACCCGGCGGAACGGTCGACTCGGCCGGCAGCGGCTCTTCCTCCGACGCTCCGCCCACGGGGGAGCGGTCCAGGGTCTCGGAGGCCTGCTCGGCGAGGGCCTCACCGGTGTAGGAGGTCCCGCTCCGCACGAGCTCGGGTGTGTATGCCTGCGCGGTGTCGGGAGCCGACTCGTGCCCGGCCTCGGGGTCGTCCGCGAGCGGGGCGGCGGCGCTCTGGTCGTCCTCCTGGGTGAGGACCCCGTTGACCACGGCGGCACCTCCACCAGCGACGAACACCGCGGCAGCGGCAGCCATCCTNGCGCTTGCGGTGTTCGGACAGGCTCGCGACCGGAGCGCCCTCGGGCGGCAGCGGTTCGGCTACAGGTACCTCCGACGGTCCTGGTTCGGAAGAGGCGCCGGTGGTCTCCGCGGGGTCGACCGCGCGGTCGCGGACGGCCTCGGCGATCTGCTGTTCGAGGCGGTCGGCCACGTCCTGGGGAAGTTCGGGGGCCGGCGCTGCGGCCAGGACCTGGGAGACGTTGGACAACTCGTCCAGGGTCTTCGAGCACTCTTCACAGGACTCGACGTGCAGGGCGACGTTGCGTTCCTCGTCCGGCTCCAGGAGCCCTTCGGCGAAGAAGGCGAGTGCCTCCACCTCGGGATGGGACGTCACGATGGATTGGCACCTCCTCTCTCAGATGTGACGTCTCGAGAGGACCGAGGGTTCCTCAGATGCGCGAGCGAGGGGAGGAGTTTCGCGCGCCCTCGCGCACAACGGCTCTTGACCGTGCCCGAAGCCACCTCGAGGATCTCGGCGGCCTCCTCCACCCGGTATCCGAGCATGTCGACGAGGGTCAGGGCCATGCGCTGGTCGATCGGGAGGTCCTTCAGTGCGGCACGCACGACCAGGCGGGTCTCGGTACGGGCGGCGTGGTCGTGCGTGCGGCCCCCGCGCAGGTCCTGGTCGTTGGCGAGCACGTCGAGCGTCTCGCCCTCCGTCGGGGTCGCGGGGCGGACCTTGCGGCGCCGCAGGCGGTCGTGGCAGGCGTTGACGACGATGCGGTGCATCCAGGTGCTGACCTGCGCTTCACCCCGGAACCGGCCCGCCGCGCGGAAGGCGGACAGGAACGCGTCCTGCAGAGCGTCGGAAGCTTCCTCCGGGTCGGACATGATGCGCACGGCGACAGCCCAGAGGCGCTCGCGGTGACGCCGCACCAGGACCGCGAAGGCCTGGCCGTCGCCGTCTGCGTGCCTCGTCAGAAGCTCACGGTCGGAGAGCTCGTGGACCGACTCCATCAGCGCTGATCACATACCCCACGTTCGGACGCCGCGTTCCTCACTCTTGGATGCCGCGTACCTCGACCTCGTTCACTGTTCCGCGGAAGGTCCCGCCGTCGGACGGCATCTCGACGAACCAGACCACGACGTACTGCCCGGAAACGGGGTCGTCGAGCTCGATGGTCTCCTCGCCGGAGACCTGGCCCTGCCAATGGACCGGGAGGTCGGAGTCCAGGACCTCCTCGCCCTGGTTGGTTTCGGTGCGGGTGTCGCCGACCCGGATCTGCACGCCGTAGGTGTTCTCCGGAACGGTGAGATCGAGCTCGTGCACCTCTTGGCTCTGGCCCATGTCGAGCAGGAGCCCGACACCGGACTTGGTCTGTCCCATGGGGTCCTGATAACCCTCGGTGTTCCAGACCTCGCCGTTGCTCTCCAGGACGTTCGGGGCGTTGTCTCCGTGCTCCCTGCCGTCACCGAGCGGATCGAAACCGTCGGCCTGGGAGATCTGGAGCGCTTCGAGGTCGGCCGATTCCACCTCGTCGTCACTGGTGGAGTCCCCGCTGGGGGAGGCCTCCTCGGACGGGCGCATCATCGACCCGAGGGTCCACGCGCCGGCGACCACACCGACGAACAGGAGCCCGGCCGCCCCCCACACGAGGGCCTTGCGTGCCGTGCTCTGCTGCTGTGGGGAGCGCCGCCGCCCCTTGGGCGAGCCGGCGGGTGCGGCAGCAGNGGGACCGGTCCCGGTGCTGCCGAACTCACCGGTGCGGCGCGAGGTGCCCTGCTCGGGCTCGGGCACCGGTTCGGCCGGGGACACCGGCAGTGGGATGAGCCGGGGCACGTCGGCCATGGCGCGGCAGAAGTCGGCCGGGGTCGTCAGGGCAGGACCGGGCACGACCTGCCCCACCAGCTGCGGCAGGGCTGCGCGGGTGGAGATCGTGGCCAGGGGCTCGGAGATGCCCGGGCGCACCTGGTCGGCGGGCGCGGGGCCGCCGGGGCCCTGGGGTGCCGGCGGCAGCGAGCTCTGCTGGGTTCCGGGCCAGGTACCGGTCAGCGCTGCGTAGAGCAGGTTGCCCAGGCCCTGGGCGTCGGCCCCGGCCGGGTCCTGGACGCCGACACCCAGAAGGGCGGCGTCGACACCGATGCCGGTGACCTTGACCGCGCCGCCGCTGCTCCACATGAGCTTGTCGGGGGTCAGGCAGAGGTGGTGCAGACCGCCCTCGTGGGCGGCCGCGATGGCTTCGGCGGCCTCCGTGACCAGGCCGGCCGCGCGCTCGGGCTCCATGGGGCCCTGGGCGAGCAGGTCGGCGAGGGAGGAACCTATGACCCACTCTTCGACGACGTAGGGCACGGGGGCCGTGTCGTCGGCATCGAAGACCTGTGTGACACGGGAGTCGGGGATCCGGCTCGTGGCGCGTGCGGCGCGCACGGCCTCGGAGGTACGGGGGAAGCCCTCGGTGAAGGTCCACACGGCCACGGGCCGTGCGAGTGTCTCGTCGGTGGCCTTCCATCTGGTGGCACCACCGGTCTCGTTCACGACGTCGTCGAGGCGGTACCGGTTGGCCAGCTTGGCCCCGGGTTCGATCAGGAAGGTGCTCATGATGGGAGTGACGGGCGCCAGTGCCGTGTCTCGCTGTGCATCCCGCTGGGCTCCGGCGTCCTGGGGGACGGGGCGCGGTTCTCGAACGAGGGGGTCATCGGCTCTGAGTGCTGTCCCCAGCCTCCCTTCGGGCAGCTCGGATAAACAATGCGGTAGCGGTTAAGCGGTGCCTGTCCATGCTAGGACGCGTGAACAGCACCTTTGGTGGACAACGGATACTGACCCGCCTTCCGGCTCATTCCGGAGGCCGATCTCCAGGGGGTGTGTTCCCGGTGATCAGCCCCGTCGCAACTTCGCCTTGATCAGATCGAGGAAAGCTGTGACTTCTGTCACCTTCAGGAACTTGGCTGTGATGACGAACAGTACGGCACCCACGACACCTCCGGCCAGCATCGATCCGAGAGCCGGCCACAGGGTTCCGGGCAGGCTCTGGAAGGCGAAGATCATCAACAGTCCGAAAAGCGCCGGCGGGATCGTGGCGAGGTGCAGTCTGAACAGGGTCGATGCCGTGCGGTGGCCGTCCAGACCGTTGAGGCGCTTGTTGAGCAGCCGCCACATGATGATCGACCCCAGGACGTAGTACAGGCCGTACGGCAGCGGCAGCCAGACGACGATGTACTGCGGTTCCATCCACAGAAGCAGGCTGAAGGCGGTCACCGCGTGAGCCGCCTCCGACGGCAGGGCCACCAGGGCGGGCGTGCGGGTGTCGCCGAGCGCGTAGAACACACGCATCTGCAGCTGGAAGAGCGTGAACGGGATCAGCGCCAGGCAGAAGACCATCAGGATCCGGCCGATGGTGGACGCGTCCTCGACCGAAGTACTGCCCTGTGCGTAGATCATCACGCAGAACGGGATCGCGAACACGATCATCGCCACCGAGATCGGCACGATGAGCACCGACGAGAGCCGGAACCCCCGCGAGAAGTCGGCGCGCACCTGGTCCTTGCGCCCGGCGGCCACGTGCTCGCTCATCCGGGGCAGAAGTGCCGTGATCACCGACACTGCGATGATCGCGTACGGCAGCTGGAAGATCATCGATGCGAACTTGTACGCGGCGATCCCGGCGCCCGAGGACCCGGCCTCGGCCGCCATCGCGCCCGCGCGCGTGGCCACGTTGGTGGAGACGAGTGCGCCCACCTGGGCGACCGCGATGTAGAGCATCATCCACGAGGCGGCACCGGCGGCCTCCCCGAGACCGGACCCGCGCAGGTCCAGGCGCGGACGCCACCGGAACCCGGCCGCGGCCAGCGACCAGATCAGCACCGAGGCCTGGACGACCTGGCCGAGCACGGTGCCGAGCCCGAGAAGGGCGATCTGGCTCTGGTTGGCCATGAGGTCCTCGGGGGTCGACCCCGGGCCGGCGATGGCCAGGAACCACAGGCAGATCCCGATGATGACCAGGTTGTTCAGCACCGGCGCCCACATCGGGGCTCCGAACTTGTTCCGCGCGTTGAGCATCGCGCTGGCCAGGCCGCTGGCGCCGATGAAGAAGATCTGCAGCACCAGGAACCGCGCCATGATCACCGCGACGTCGTACTGCGCCCCGGTGAACCCGCCCGCGTAGATGCGGATGAACCACTCCGCGAGGAACACCGACAGAACGGTGATGCCCAGCAGGCCGAGCAGCATCAGGGTGACCAGGCGCTGCTCGGTCCGGTTGCCGCCGTCCTCGTCGAGCTTGCGGCGCTTGACCAGGAAGGGGACGAACACGCTCGCCAACAACCCGCCGATGAGCAGGTCGTAGATCATGAACGGGACCATGTTCGCGGTCTGGTAGGCGTCGCCCAGGAGCTGGGTGCCGATCGCCGCCGCCAGCACGATCGTGCGGACGAACCCCGTGCCGCGGGAGAAGACCGTACCGAGCGCCATGATCGCGCTCGACCTCGCGATGTTTCCCGACCCGGTGTGGGTCGATCCACCGACCTCGTCGCCGTCCTCGAGGCCCGCACGGTCTGCGGTGCCCAGGTCGCCGATCTCGGTCGGGTCCCGGTCGGTGCGCAGGCCGGTCTCCGCCTCGCTCTGCGGTTCGCTGCGCTCGTAGGCGTCGAGCACGTCCTCCGGCATCACGAGTGTGTGCCGTTCTCCGTGCCCGTGCGCCGCTGTCTCGGTCGCCTCGGGATCCCGGGGCTCCGGCGGCTCCTGTCGGGGGTGGTCGCTGGACACCGTCGCGCGGTCCTTCACTAGGTCGAAACTGTCGTGACCCCGGGTGGGGCCCGGTCGGGGGAGGGGGATGGCGTTATCGACGCAGGCGGCCGCGGATGAGTTCCACGGCCGAGGTGAGCTCCTGGACACGCAGCAGTCGGGCCGCCCCGAGGAAGAGCAGCGCCCCGAGGACACAGCCCACGACGGGGGCACCGATGTAGTGGAGCAGGCCGGGGCCAGCGTAGGTGTCGAAGAGGTGGAGCACACCGAAGCCGGCGGCCACGCTCGGGATCGCGGCCAGGTGCAGGCGCAACAATGTGCCAAGGATGTGCTTTCCGTCAAGCCCGCCCAGCCGGTGGCTGAGGATGTTCCCTGCGATGACCAGGCCGGACAGGAACGAGACCATGAAGCCCGCTGCCACACCGGTGACCACGTGCGCAGGCGGGAGCAGCCAGTAGGAGGCGAAGGCCAGGGCGGCGTGTACCGCGAGGTTGGCGATCGCGATCATCGCGGGCGTACGGGTGTCGCCCATCGCGAAGAAGACGCGCAGCATGAGCTGGAAGATGGTGAAGGGAACCAGGCCCAGCGCCATGACCGCGAGGATGTTGCCGATGCTGGCCGCGTCGGCCGCCGAGATCGACCCGCGNAGCGGCTGCGCGAACAGGGCGATCGCGAACGCCATCGGCACCAGCACGAACGCCGAGATCCGGAGGGTGCGCGAGAAGTCCGAGCGCACCATGGTCCAGTTCCGGTCGTCGGCGTGGGCGCTCATCCGGGGCAACAGCACGGTGATGAGGGAGACCGCGATGATCGCGTACGGCAGCTGGAAGAGCTGGTAGGCGAGATTGTAGGCGGTGATGCCCGCACCGACCGCGGCGTCGGGGTCCTGCTCGACAGCGGCGACGTTCGCGGCGTTGGCGATGTTGGTGGTGATCCACAGGCCCGCCTGGGTGAGGAGGGTGTAGAGCATCATCCACCCTGCGGTGCGCAGGGCCTCGCCCAGACCGGAGCCGCGGAGGTCGAGGCGCGGCCGCCAACGGTAGCCGGTACGGGTCAGGGCGACGAACAGCACCAGGGCCTGGAGCGCCATGCCCGCCGCGGTACCTGCACCGAGCAGGGTGAGCTGGCCGTCGGAGACCTCGTCCGGCGTCAGGTCGGGGCCGGCGACCAGCAGGAACATCCCGGCCACGAGCATGATGACGACGTTGTTCAGCACCGGGGCCCACACGGCGGCGCCGAACTTTCCGCGGGTGTTGAGCATGGCGCTGAGCAGACCGCTCATACCCACGAAGAAGATCTGCGTGAGGAGGTAGCGCGCGAGGTACACCGACGCGTCGAACTGTGCCGGGGTGAAACGCGACCCGTACAGGTAGATGAGGAATTCGGCCGCGAGCACAGCCACTGCCGTCAGCGTGAACAGCGCCAGCATCGTGGTGGTGAACAGACGGTCCTCGGTGGCCTTGCCGCCGTCGGCGTCACGTTTACGGCGCTTGACCAGGAACGGCACGATGACGCTCGCCATCAGGCCGCCGATGAGCAGGTCGTTCAGGATGAACGGGATCGTGTGGGCCGTGTGGTAGGCGTCCCCGAGCAGGTGGGTGCCGATGGCCGCGCCCAGCACGATGGTGCGCGCGAACCCGGTGATGCGGGAGGCCATGGTGCCCACTGCCATGACGGCGCTGGACCGCATCATCCCGCCGTCGTCGGAGTTGGCGGCGGCGCTGTGGCCCCCGTCCCCGGGGCCGTCGTCGCCGGACTGCGCGGGCGTCGGCTCGGGGAGCTCACCCTCTTCGTACGAGGGAACGGGGCCGCCGGTGGGCCGGACCGTGCTCTCGCCCGGGAGCGGTCCCTCGACCGTGTCCTGCTGCTGGGGGGAACGTCGGCGGTGTTTGCCGCCGCCGTTCGGGGAGTCGGTGGCCACGGTGGATCAGGCTTCCTTTCGTCCGGCTGGGCAGGCCCCGGTCGGGGCGGGGGAACGGCGCTCGGCCGCTTGTGTCGACATGCGGACACCGGGGCCTGTCGGCACGTGGACGTGTCGACAGGTCGGGAGGTCGGCGAGTCGACTTCTCGACCCGCCGGGGGCGCGGGCCCGGGCACTCATGTGCGGGGGCCGTCCGCCCCGGGAGCGCTGTTTCCCCCATCCTCGTCGGGTGAGGGCGTGCTCGTGTCGTCGTCCGGTGTGCTGTCGGCCTCGGAGGTCTCCCGGTCGGGTGCAGCTTCGTCGGGCTCTTCTGGCTGGTCGGCGTCGGCCCGATCGGTGCCCCCGTCGGTGTCCGCGTCCTCGGAAGGCCCGCCGGTCTCCTCGGCCTCGGAGCTTTCGCCGCTCTGGTCGGAACCCTCGGACCCTGCCTCGTCGCTGTCGTCGCCGGCCGGCGCCCCGGTGCCGTCGGAGCTCTCCGTCTCCTCGGCCCCCTCGCCGTCCCCGGGCGGGCCGCCGGCCGCGGCGGCGGAGGACTTCGACGACGAACGCGCCCACTTGCGCACCGCACGCGGCGCGAGCGCGGCCACCAGGATCAGCACGCCGATCCCGCTGATCAGCAACGCCTGGGTGCCCAGGCCCGTCGCGTTCACCGGAATCTCCGTGTCCTGGGCGTTGATGGGCTCTCCCGCGGAGTTGTGCAGGCTCGTGTGAAGCACCGTCCGGCCGTTGACCCGCGCCGACAGCGGTACATACACGGTCGTCTTCGCGCCCGGAGCGATCTCGAAGGAGTCGGTGTAGCTCTCCACCGTCAGCCGCTCGGAGTTCTCCGAGAACACCGAGAGGGTCACGTAGACCGACTCGTCCTCGAGGTCGTTGGCGACCAGGATTCCGGTGATGCCGGTCCGGCTCGCCAAGGTCACCGGCTCACCGGGGATGATGCGCACCGAGTCGAGGCCGTCCTGGACGTCCTGCGCCACCAGCGTGCGCATCGCACCGGCCAGGGCCTCCTCGTCGCGCCAGTACACGGACGAAAGGCGCAGCAGGGCTGGGCGGAAGGGGTCGTTGTCCTCGACCAGGATGCTGTTGAACATCCGCACGTCGCGGTTGACGTCCTGGATCTGGCCCAGGTAGGTGGAGCTGAGCTCGGTGTCGTAGGCGGACTCGGGGTAGGTCAGGTCGCCGCGGGTGTCCTCCCGCTCGTCCTCCGGCCGGAGTTCGACGTCGTCGAGGTTCTCTGGGTTGAGCCACGGGAGGGACTCGGTCGCCTCCAGCACCCCGGATGCGAACTCCTCACCCGGGTCCCACTGGGCCTCCGGGGAGGCGACGACCACCCGGTCGCCGCCCGTGTTCTCACCGGCGATCATCGCGGTCTCGGCTGCGAACCGCTGCAGCGCCAGAGCCGATTCGCCTTGTGTCTCCGAAGGCATCGACAGTACTTCGGTCAGGCCGGGGTCGCTCATCAGTGCGACGTCCTCGCCGTCCCCGGTGGGGGAGGAGAGCGCGTCCTGGGCGGAAGGTGTCGTCGACAGCCACGACGCGGGCGGCATCGCGCTTCCGTCCAACAGGAAACGGTCCGCACCGGCCTCGGAGAACAGCTCGTGCATGGAGTCGTCCATGAGGCCGCCGGGCGGGAGCGCGTACGACTCGTCCGGCACCAGCTCCAGGGCCTCCATGGTGGCCTCCCGGCCGATGCGGATGGAGGCCTCGGCGTCCGTGTCGATGTCGTTGCGCAGCATCGCGGCCAGGTCGGGGTTGGCGTACGGGGATGCCACGACGGTGTCGGCCGGAAGGACCCGGCGGGCCTCGCGCAGCCACACCTGGGCCGCCTCGTCTGCCTCGTGGCCGTGCCGGACCGGCTCGGACTCGGCCGGGACCGCAAGCACGTCGTCGAGCACCTCGAAGTCGTCGGAGGCAGCGCGGGTCACGTCGTCGAGCGTGCCCGGGTCGACCGCCCAGGTCACCGGAACGCCCTCTGAGCGTGTCGGCTCGGGTTCCTCCTCGTCCTCGTCCTCGGTCTCCTCGGCTTCCTCCTCGGTCGGGGAAGCGTCGTCGGCGGGCGAGGGGTCCGGGGTCTCCTCGGCGGTGGCCGCGTCTTCCTCGGGAGGACCCTCTTCGGGGTCCTGCTCGGGCTCCTCCTCGGGGGAGGTCTCCAGGTCCAGCACCTCCGGCAGGTCGTCGTCGCCGGGGTCGAAGTCGACCGGCACCTGCGCGCCCGCGGCCAGCAACCGGCCCAGGCGACCCTGCTGTTCCAACGACTCGGGCATGGAGTCGGTGAGGAAGGTGTCGTCGTCGGCGCGCTGCGGGGTGTCCATGAGCGGCCACACCCAGGCCAGGTCGATCTCGGGTGCGTCGTCGTCCGAGTCGAGGTGGGGGAGGAACGTGTACTGGGACCCGATCACCGTCCCGTCGCCGTCGACCGCCTCGATCATCATCGGGAACACGCCGTACCCCGACAGCCCGAGGTCGTCCACGTCGGTGCTGAGTGCGTACCCCTGACCGGCGTCGGGGACCATCTCCTCGGAGACCTCCTCCTCGGGTCCGGTGGCGTCGGGCTGCCAGCCGTTCCCGGAGGCGAACTCGTCCAGCTCGTCGCGGTCGCTGAAGGGGTGCCGCGAGTAGCGCATGCGTACGGACACCTCCGACACCTCTTCGTCGGTGGTGTTGGTCACCTGGCCACTGACGCGCAGGGTGGCGTCCTCCTCGACCACGTCGGGTGTGATGCTGTCCACGACGAGTGGATCGACGGTGTCCTCGTCGGGCGCGGCCGCCGCGGGCGGGAGTGTGCCCGGTATCGGGAGCAGCGCGGTGGTCAGGGCCATGACCACCGATGCGGAGGCAAATCGACGCAACGCTTGACCGGTTTCCTGCTCGGGTCCGTAAGGGCCGTACCGCCGGAGGATATGGGTGCGGCAGGGGCGGTGACGGCGGATACCCGCACGGCGCACTCGGCGGACGCGGGCCGGGCGGGCGCGAAGGACGGCGTCCCACCACTGCACCGAAGATACCCCCTCCCGGGAACACCGGATGGTGCCGAGGGGCAGTGCGGCGCGTCCGCTGCCGGTCATCTGTGCCTCATGGACCTCACGCGCGTGCGGGACGATTCGCGGTCACCCGTCGGGGCCGCCTAACCTGCGTGGTGTGCCGAACACAGAGCTTCCGGGCGACGACACCGCCCGCCACGAGACCGGTCGGTTGACCGATGCCCAGAGGTCGTCCCTGGGTTCCCTGATCGACTCGATCCAGCCCGTGCCCGACGAGCTCGGTGAACGCTTCGCCGCACAGGGCCAAGAGCTCGCGCTCGTGGGCGGGCCCGTGCGCGACGCCCTCCTCGGCAGGGACTCGTACGACGTGGACCTCACCACGGACGCGGTGCCCCAGCGCATCCTCGAGCTCGTGGACGGCTGGGCCGACTCGGTGTGGACCGTCGGCATCGACTTCGGCACCGTGGGGCTGCGCAAGAAGGGCTTCCAGCTGGAGATCACCACCTACCGCAGCGAGTCGTACTCGCCGAAGTCCCGCAAGCCCGAGGTCGCCTACGGCACCGACATCGAGGACGATCTGCTGCGCCGTGACTTCACCGTCAACGCGATGGCGGTGCACGTGCCCGACGGCACCTTCGTCGATCCCTTCGGCGGCCTGCGCGACCTGCATTCCCAGGTGCTGCGAACGCCCGGCAGGCCCGAGGACTCCTTCAGCGACGACCCGCTGCGCATCATGAGAGCGGTCCGGTTCGCCGCGCAGCTCGGCTTCACCCTGGCCCCCGAGGTCGCCGAGGCGGCCAGGAACATGGCCGATCGGCTCACCATCGTCTCGGCCGAACGGGTGCGCGACGAGCTCGTCAAGCTCATGCTCAGCCCGAACCCGCGCACCGGCGTCGAGCTCATGGTCGACCTCGGGATCGCCCACCACGTGTTCCCCGAGATCCCCAGGATGAGCCTGGAGATCGACGAGCACCACCGGCACAAGGACGTCTACCAGCACTCCTTGACCGTGCTCGACCAAGCCATCGACCTGGAGCGCTCACGCGGACACGAACCCGACCTCGTGTTGCGTCTGGCCGCACTGCTGCACGACATCGGCAAGCCCAAGACCCGCTCGTTCGAGGGAAACAACCGCGTCACCTTCCACCACCACGAGGTGGTGGGAGCGTCGATGAGCCGCAAGCGCCTCAACAAGCTGCGCTTCCCCAAGGACGTCGTCAACGCGGTCAGCAAGCTCGTCTCGCTGCACCTGCGCTTCCACGGGTACGGCAAGGGCGAGTGGACCGACTCGGCTGTGCGCAGGTACGCCCGCGACGCAGGTGACCAGATCGAGCGTCTGCACATCCTCACCCGGGCCGACTGCACGACGCGCAACAAGCGCAAGGCGGCGGCGCTCGCGCGCTCCTACGACGACATCGAACGTCGCATCGACGAGCTCGCAGAGCAGGAGGAGCTGGACCGGATCCGGCCCGATCTCGATGGCAACGAGATCCAGGAGATCCTCGGTATCAAACCCGGGCCGGCCGTGGGCAAGGCCTACCGGTACATGCTGGAACTGCGCTTGGAGAACGGCCCCATGTCCAAGGAGGAGGCCAAGGCCGAGCTCCTGGAGTGGGCCGAGCAGCACGCCGAGTGAGGCAGGGGCGCGTCACGGGGTGTACCGGTCGAAGGGGAACTCGGGCGGGGCGCCGAAGGGGTCCCCTGCCCCTGAACCCTCCTTCCCGGAGATCCTGAGCGCGGCCAACGACGCACGCATGACCGCCGACCGCACGCGGATCCCCGCACGGCCTGTACGCGGCGCCGCGAAACCGGTGGAGAGCGGCCCCACTTTCTGAGCGGCGTCCACGTGCGGGCGCATCGCTTCACGGTAGGCGGCGAACGCACGCAGGTGATCACCGTCGTGGCGTGCGAGCTCCCCGGCCAGCGCCATCGCCCCGAGCAGGGCCAGCACACTCCCCATCCCGGTCATCGGGTCCGGGCAGTGCGCCGCGTCGCCGAGCAGTACCACGCGTCCCCGGTGCCAGTCCTGCATCTTGATCTGTTGGGACGGGGCCAGATGCACCCGGGTGCCGTGCATGTTCCGCAGGAGGTCGGGAACGTGTCCGCCGAGGTCGGAGTGCACCCGTTCCACGAAGTCCTTGATGTCGTCCTGGTCCATGCCCTGGGCATCGACCGGGCGCATGCTCCGGAACAGGAACATGCCCTCGAGGTCGGTGTTGCCGGGGAACGTGGTCACCGCCGACCCGCGGTAGGGCCACACGTGGAACCTGGTCGAGTTCTCCCGGCCGGTGTGGTTGTCCACGGTGAAGATGGCCAGGTTGGTGCCGAGGAAGTGGGCGTGGTCCTCGGTCGTGGTGCCGAACAGCAGGCCGCGCACGTTGGAGTGCAGCCCGTCGGCACCCACCACGAGGTCGAAGCGGCGCGGCTCCCGGTTCTCGAAGTGCACGAGCACACCCTCGTCGTCCTCGTGCACCGCGGTGACGGAGTCGTCGAACAGATACTCGGCCGCCCGCGCGCCCTCCTCGTGGAGGAGCGAGCACAGGCGGTCGCGGGCGATGGCCCTGCCGCCCTCGGCCCAACTGGGGATGTTGACCTCCGGACCGTCTGCGTAGGCGATCGTCGCGTCGGGCGGAGCGCCGCTCACGGCCTGTACCCGCTCGTGCAGTCCCATCCGGTCCAGGACGGTCAGGCCCTGGGCGGAGAGTTCGATGCGGAACCCCTGGAACCGGGGAGCGGGGGCACGCTCCACGACCGTGGGGACGAAGCCGTGGCGGGACAGGAAGTGGGCCAGCGCCGGGCCGGCCACACCGCCGCCCGAGATGAGGACGGTCTTGGCGGACATGCGCACGGGGACTCCTCTCGGTCGTGGGCGGCGACCGTGTCGCCGCTCTACGCCCAGAGTGCCCCACGGCCCTTACATGTGGCTGACAACCTGCGTGCACGCACCGTCCAGCCCGTGGCGAGCGCCGCGTACACCAGCACCATCGCCACCACCACGGCCGCGCTCACCCCCGAGGGCGGGACGAAGACCGCGGCGAGAGCCGCGCCCAGCACGAACGTGGCGTTGAACAGCACGTCGTAGACCGAGAACACCCGGCCGCGGAACGCGTCGTCGACATGTCGCTGAACCAACGTGTCGACGGTGACCTTGACGGCCTGCGAGACGAAGCCCAGAACGAATCCGGCCACCGGGAACAGCGTCGGTGAGAACGGAAGTCCGAAGACCACCAGGGCGACGGCGGCTGTGGCCAGGAGCGACGCGATCCATGCGCTCGCGCTCATCCGGGCGGTCGCCCACGGGGTGGCCACGGCGCCGGCGAAGAACCCGATCGCGAGCAGAGCGGCCGAAACCGAGAAACCGGCGAGGCCGGCGACGCCGCCACCGGTGAAGGTGTTGTTGTACAGCAGCAGTGTCATGAGCGTCGAGACACCGAACAGGATGCGGTGCACGCCCATCGTCAACAGGCCGTCGCGGGCCGGGACGCGGTCGCCGATGTGCCCCAGTCCGCTCAGCATCCCGCGCAGCACGTTGCGGACGGCCGCGCGCACCTCCTCGGGCTCCTCCTCCAAGTGGGGGCCCAGTTCCCGGTATCTCAGGGTGAGCGAGACGAGTGCGGCGGCGGCGAACCCGAGCGCGGCCACGAACAGGATGATCCCGGTCCCCAGCGCGTCCTCCCCGCCGATCATGCCGATCGCCAGGCCGACGCCGGTGCCCAGGGAGCTGGCCGCAGTGCCGCACGTGGGGGTGACGGCGTTGGCCATCATGAGCTGGTCGCGCGGTACCACGTACGGCAGGCCGGCCGAGAGCCCGGACAGGAAGAAACGGTTGACGCTCAGCACCAGCAGCGCGGCCACGAAGAACGCCGGGCCCGCGCCCTGGGCGACCAGCACCGCGGTGACGAGCCCGAGAACTGCTTTGACCAGGGAGGAGATCAGCAGGACCTGGCGGCGTGGCCACCGGTCGATGAGCACACCCGCGAACGGTGCCACCACGGAGAAGGGCAGCAGCAGGACGGCGAACGCGGCCGCGACCGCCCCAGCGCTGGTGTGCTGCTCGGGGTTGAAGAAGACGAAGCCCGCCAGGCCCGCCTGGTAGATCCCGTCGGAGAACTGGGAGACCAGGCGGGTGCCGAACAGGCGGCGGAACCGGGCGCCGCGCAGCACCACGCGCAGGTCGCCGAAGAAGGAGGACACGGCTTCACCCTAGGACGTCGTCCACGAGGTCCCGGGCACAGGGCACTCCGGACGCAGTAGGGCCCCGGCCCGGGAACGCTCGTGCCCCGGGCCGGGGCCCTGTGTTCGCGGCGGGGTCAGGCGCCGTCGCCGCCCGCGATGAACTCCTCGACCTGTGCGTGTGCATCGGAGTCGCTGTACTGCACGGGCGGGGACTTCATGAAGTAGGAGGAGGGCGCCAGGATCGGGCCGCCGATTCCGCGGTCCTTGGCGATCTTCGCGGCGCGGACCGCGTCGATGATGATGCCGGCGGAGTTCGGGGAGTCCCAGACCTCGAGCTTGTACTCGAGGTTGAGCGGGGCGTCGCCGAAGGCGCGCCCTTCCAGGCGGATGTAGGCCCACTTGCGGTCGTCGAGCCACGGCACGTGGTCCGACGGGCCGATGTGCACCGAACCCGCGTTGAGCTCGTGCGGGATCTGCGAGGTGACCGACTGGGTCTTGGAGACCTTCTTCGACTCCAGGCGCTCGCGCTCCAACATGTTCTTGAAGTCCATGTTGCCGCCGAAGTTGAGCTGGTACGTGCGGTCCACGACCACGCCGCGGTCCTCGAACAGCTTGGACATCACACGGTGGGTGATGGTGGCGCCGATCTGCGACTTGATGTCGTCGCCGACGATCGGGACCCCGGCCCTGGTGAACTTGTCCGCCCACTCGGGGTCGGAGGCGATGAAGACCGGGAGGGCGTTGACGAAGGCGACACCGGCGTCCACGGCGCACTGCGCGTAGAACTTGTCGGCCTCCTCCGAACCCACCGGCAGATAGGAGACGAGGACGTCGGCCTCGCTCGCCTTGAGAGCGGCGACGACGTCGACGGCGTCCTCGGGGGACTCCTGGATCATCTCCCGGTAGTAACGGCCGAGGCCGTCGTAAGTGGGCCCGCGCATGACGGGGACACCGGTCGGCGGCACGTCGCAGATCTTGACGGTGTTGTTCTCGCTGGCGGTGATGGCGTCGGCGAGGTCGTGGCCGACCTTCTTGTCGTCCACGTCGAAGGCGGCGACGAAGTCGATGTCGCGCACGTGGTACGGGCCGAACTGGACGTGCATCAGGCCAGGTACCCGGGACTCGGGGTTGGCGTCCTTGTAGTAGTGCACGCCCTGGACGAGCGACGCCGCACAGTTGCCGACGCCCACGACGGCTACACGTACCGAACCCATTGGTCCTTGCTCCTTCTGTTCCGCGAACATGGATTCCACAGCGCACAGCTCGACGCGCCCGCTCCGGAGTCGGACCGGGGCTCGCCGTTCTGCTTCTTGTTGTCCGTGTTGAGGTCAGCAGCGCCCGGGGCGGATCTGTTCCCGCCCTCAGCCGCCGTGCGGACGTCCCACGGACGCCGTTGGCGCGGCCTCCCCTGAACGGCCGTCGGCAGTCGGGGGGAACATGCAACTCTGGCTGTTTTGCTCGGTATGACTCTATCGCCGACCACCGGCCCGGCCCGCACGACCGTACGCCGGGGGTCCGGGGCGCCCCGGCAGGTCAGGGCGGCCACACGGGATCCGTCCCCGCGTGCGGCACCACTGGTACCGAGTTCCCCCTGCTCAGGGGCGCTGAATCTCACACCGGCACAGGAAGGTACGGAGCGGTCACCGAGCGCACAACCGGGCGCCTCGGGCATGTGCGATACCTGTTCGGGACGCGTGTTGTGAACTGCCCTGATCGGTGCCCAGCGCCCCGGCGTGGCCGACAACTCGGTCACGCGCGATACTCTCGCGCGTGGGTTGTGCTATGCCGTTTCATCGCTCTACCGTGACTTTTGATTTGCGTGCGTAGCCGTTCAGCCCCCATGGGACGCGCGCCCATGACGGCCCCCGTCGGCCCCCTGCGCCGACGGTTGCGAGCCCCGCTGGCCAACGATCAGGAGGAACAAGCGGCCAACGTCTTCGCGACCTGTTGAAAACCTACGCGCCCGCGTGGGCGTCTCTTCATCAAGCCTTGAACGACAGGCGAAGGCACCGGCCGAGGCCCCGTGCCGAGGCACGAACCACCGGCCGAGCCACGTCAGCACCGCGGACGCAGGTCGCGGATCACCGATCCCCCAGGGGGACCGTCCCCCCGTTTCCACCAAGGAATCGTCAGGCCGACCGGCCGTGAGAGGCAATCGAGGACCACGTGAGTACCGAACGACGACGGAGTGCCGAAGGCGGCCGTCGACGGGCCGATGGCCCGGTCGACGGTCCGCACGGCGACGGTGGCGATTGGGACGGCGTCCCGCACGGGGGCGAGCGTCCCGGTAGGCGCCGTCGGCCGGAGGCCGGCGAGGAGAACGGGTTCTGGGGAGAGGAGCCCCCCGAACGGCCGCGCCGCCGTCGGCCCCCAGAGGGCGAGCCCCCTCCAGGGGAAGGCCGCCGCCGCAGGCCCCCCGAAGGGCACCGGCGCCGTCCTCCCGAAGACGGTGAGCACCCCCGCCGCCGGCGCCCCGACGCCGAGACCGCTGCCCACGGGGCCGAGGGTGAACGCCCCCGCCGCCGGCGGCCCGACGACCAGAGGGCCGGCGGACGCCGCCGCGCCGACGGCCCCCGCGAGCGCGACCGCACCCATGCAGCCGGTGCCGAAGGGGGCCGCCGTCCTCCGGGCCGTGGAGACGGCGGAGGAGGCCGTGGTGGTCGCCGGCGCAGTGCCGCGGGCGACGACCGCCCCTGGTGGAAGCGTTTCTTCGCCAAGGCCTGGAAGCCGGCCCTCGCGGTCTTCGGCCTCCTGATCATCGCCGGTGTCGCGACCTTCGCCGTCCTGTACTCGATGGCCCCCGACGCCGACGACCTCGACCACCAGGCCGAGGTCGACCTCAGCGCCACCCAGATCATGTGGGCCGGCGAGGAGGAGGACGAGGAGAGCGTCGCCCTCACCACGGGTGAGGTCAACCGAGTTCCCGTCGAGTTCGAGGACATCCCGGACAGTGTCGTGAGCGGGGTGCTCGCAGCCGAGCAGCACACCTTCTACGAGGACCCGGGTGTCAGCATCACCGGTACGGCGCGTGCCCTGCTCTCCCGCGGTGAGGCGGGCGGTGGCTCGACCATCACCCAGCAGATGGCCCGCAACTACTACGGCGGGCTCTCACAGGAGCAGACGATCCAGCGGAAGATCCGCGAGATCTTCATCTCCATCAAGCTGGCCCAGCAGCTCGAGCACGACCAGATCCTCGAGCAGTACCTCAACACCATCTACTTCGGGCGCAACGCCTCCGGAGTCGAGGCAGCTGCCCAGGCCTACTTCGACAAGCCGGTCTCCGAGCTCGACGACGCCGAGGGCGCGTTCATCGGGCTGATCATCCAGCAGCCCAGCGCGTTCTCCAACCCGGAGCCGGGTGGCCCGCACGACCAGGTCATGCGGGGCGAGCGCTGGGACTACCTCCAGCAGCAGCTCGCGGCGCTCAACGAGCTCGATTCCGACCTCGGACTGCCCGAGGGGGAGGCGCAGAACCTCGAGTTCCCGGAGACGGTCGACTACAACCCCGAGGAAGAGAGCGACCCGCAGCTCGCCTACGTCAACAACGCGGTCGTCGACGAGGTGGAGCGCCGTTACGACGGCATCACCGGTGCCGACATCGCGACTCAGGGCTACACCATCAAGACCTCGCTGGACGAGGACCTGATGAACGCCGCCGAGGACGCTTTCGACGTCCTCCCGGAGATGGCCGACGACACCATGCGCGGACTCACCTCCGTCAACCCCGAGACCGGGGAGATCGTCGCCTTCAACGGGGGACCGAACGCTGCCGAGGTCGTCAACAACTCGCTGACCCACCAGACACAGGCGGGTTCGGCGTACAAGCCGTTCGTGCTCGCAGCGGCTCTGCGCAACGGCACCAGCCTCAACAGCCAGTTCGACGGGGACTCCCCGCAGGAGTTCCCCGGGTTGGAGAGCCCGGTGCAGAACGCCGGTGAGCAGAGTTACGGCGAGGTCGACCTCATCGAGTCGACGGCCGACTCCATCAACACCCCCTACGTTGAACTGATGGTCGAGACGGGCGTGGAGAACGTCGACGACCTGGCCGTGGAGATGGGCGTGAACCCGGCTCGGACCGAGACCTCGGTCCAGGGGCCGCTCGTGGCCCTTGGCACCCACCAGGTCAACACCCTGGACATGGCCTCGGCCTACGCCACCTTCGCTGCGCAGGGCGAGCAGAAACCGGCTCACATGGTCACCGAGATCCGTGACCGGAACGGCGAGGTCATCGAACCCAACGACGCCGACGAGGTCGAGAACGGCAACGAGGTCCTCGACAACGACGTCACCGCCGACGCCACCCACGCCATGACGCAGGTCGTGGAGAACGGCGGTGGGGAGAACGCCGCGCTGCCCGACGGCCGCCCCGTCGCAGGCAAGACCGGTACCTCGTCCGACGCCGTCTCCGCCTGGTTCGTCGGGTACACCCCGCAGCTGACCACCGCGGTCAGCCTGAGCCGGGCCAGCGCCGAACCGCTGCAAGTCAGGGGCGAGGGCGACATGGAGATCTTCGGTGGCACCACCTCCGCGAACGTCTGGAACGACTTCATGACGACCGCGATGGAGGGCGAGGAGGTCCAGGAGTTCCCGCCACCGCAGTTCATCGGTGAGGACCAGAGCTTCCTGCCCACCCCGGAGCCCACGCCGGAGCCGACGGAGGAGCCCACGGAGGAGCCGACCGAGGAGCCGACGGAGGAACCGACCGAGGAGCCCACGCCTCCGGAGGACTGCCACCCGCTCGACCCCAACTGTGAGCCCGAGGAGATCGACTGCGACGACCCGCGGTTCGAGGGTCACCCCGAGTGCCAGGACGAGGACGAGGACGACGAGGACGACGACGAAGGCGGCCTCTTCCCCCCGAACCCCGAGGACGAGGAGGAGGAGACGCGCGACAGCAGCCTGGTCAGGCCCCAGCGGGAGTGACACCGACAGGTCGACGTCGCGATGTGCCGATCTTCCGACAGGTCGACATGCCGACACGGTGACGAGGGGCCGGCGACCGCGCAGCACAGCGCGGACGCCGGCCCCTCTCGCTGTCCACAGGGGAGGATCGACACCGACAGGGTGGTACGGAGCTGCTGGTAATCTTGGCTCCCGTACGGCTCAGAGCCCCGATCACTCCCCGGCCCGGTCCGGGTGACGGGAACGGGGCACCTGACCTCCTGCCATGGAGATTCCATGGCCGCAACAGTCCAGAGGAGGAACGCACGCTCATGCGTCGTTACGAAATCATGGTCATCCTCGAGCCCAGCCTCGACGAGCGCACCGTCGCCCCGTCGCTGGAGAACTTCCTCGGCATCGTCCGCAACGACGGTGGCTCGGTCGAGAAGGTCGACATCTGGGGCAAGCGCCGTCTCGCCTACGACATCGACAAGAACGCCGAGGGCATCTACGCGGTCGTCGACCTGACCGCCGAGCCCGCCACGGTCAAGGAGCTGGAGCGCCAGCTCGGCATCGCCGAGTCCGTTCTGCGCACCAAGGTGCTCCGCCCCGAGGTCCACTAGGGCCCGGGCCGTCCCCATAGGACGGCGGTTGTCCACACCCCCTGCCTCCGAGCATTCCGTTCTGTCGTCACCGGCGCGGATGATCGGGGGAACAGGCCCCAGCGCCTGATCCGTCTATCTCGAACCGGAGCCGATCCATGGCAGGCGAAACCCAGATCACGCTCGTCGGCAACCTCGTCGACGACCCTGAACTGCGCTTCACGCCCAGTGGAGCCGCGGTCGCCAACTTCCGAGTGGCCTCGACGCCTCGCACCTTCGACCGTCAGGCGGGTGAGTGGAAGGACGGAGAGTCCATGTTCCTCACCTGCGCCGTCTGGCGGCAGTACGCGGAGAACGTCGCGGAGAGCCTCCAGCGCGGCATGCGTGTCATCGTCCAGGGGCGCCTCAAGCAGCGTTCCTTCGAGACCCGCGAGGGTGAGAAGCGCACTGTCTTCGAGATCGACGTCGACGAGGTCGGCCCCGCCCTGCGCCGTGCCACCGCCAAGGTGACCAAGACGGCCGGTCCGGGCGGCGGCGGGTTCGGCGGCCAAGGCGGCGGTTTCGGTGGCGGCCAGCCCCAGGGCGGCGGCTACGGGAACCAGGGAGGCGGCTTCGGCGGCGGACCCCAGGGCGGTCGCGGCGGTGCTCCCGCCGACGACCCGTGGGCGACCAACGGCGGTGGCGGCGGCTTCGGCGGCGGCGGGTTCTCCGACGAGCCCCCGTTCTAGTCCGAGGTCGAGCACCGAGTATCACCCCGGCCGGTGTCCGACTGGCACCGTGCCACCATCCATTTGTCATAGACCATCCCCGGGAACGACCCGGGGCTCTTGCGAAGGAGCACCACGATGGCGAAGCCGGCAGCGCGCAAGCCCAAGAAGAAGGTGTGCATCTTCTGCCAGGAGAAGCAGTCCTACATCGACTACAAGGACACCACGCTTCTCCGTAAGTTCATCTCCGAGCGCGGCAAGATCCGTGCTCGCCGGGTGACCGGTAACTGCACGCAGCACCAGCGCGACGTGGCCACCGCGATCAAGAACGCGCGTGAGGTCGCCCTGCTGCCCTACACCAGCAGCACCCGATAGCCGGGAAACTCCGAGGGAGGTTTTTGTCGTGAAGCTGATCCTGACCCACGAGGTCAACGGTCTCGGAGCCCCCGGCGATGTCGTCGAGGTGCGGGACGGCTACGGCCGTAACTACCTGCTCCCCCGTGGGTTCGCCATCGAGTGGACCCGCGGCGGCCAGAAGCAGATCGACCTCATCCAGCGCGCCCGTCGCTCCCGCGACATCCGCACGCTGGACGAGGCCCGTCAGATCGCCGGCCAGGTCGAGTCGCTCACCGTGCGCCTGAAGCAGCGCGCCGGCCAGGGCGGCCGTCTGTTCGGTTCGGTCACCGCCGGTGACGTCGCCGAGGCCGTCAAGGACTCCGGTGGCCCCGAGCTGGACAAGCGCCGTATCGAGATCAAGAACGCGATCAAGTCGGTCGGCGCCCACAAGGTCGACGTGCGCCTCCACCCCGAGGTCAGCGCGACCATCAAGCTGGACGTCTCCGGCGTCTAGCCACGGCCGACCGTCCAAGGCCCCGTCCCGCCTCGCGCGGGGCGGGGCCTTTTTCGTCTGCGCCTGAAACGGACACGCCGCCCTCCGAAAGCCCAAGTGTGATCACAGTTGGTAATCTATCGTGTTCTCTGTGTTGGCATCCCGGATGCCCCGCACAGAGAGGACGAAGCATCGATGGCCGTAGAGAGACTGGACCGCAGGACCATGCTCCGCGGGGCCGCGCTCCTCGCCGGTGGTGTACTGCTCGGTGGAGGGCTGGGCACGACCACCGCACGCGAGGCCCGGGCCGCCGCGATGCCGAAGGTGTTCACGCGGGCCGACTGGGGCGCCCGAGCACCTGGGGAGACGATCGACGTGCGGTCGGGTGGACCGACACACATCGTGGTTCACCACACCGCGACCGGGAACGTCTCCGACACCTCGACTTCGCACGCGGCCGCTCTGTCCCGCTCCATCCAGAAGTTCCACATGGACACCAACGGGTGGGCCGACACCGGACAGCAGTTCACGATCAGCCGCGGCGGACACATCATGGAGGGCCGTGAGGGCTCCCTGTCCGCCGTGGACGAGGGAACGCACGTGATCGGTGCCCACACCGCCGACCACAACGACCACACCATCGGGATCGAGAACGAGGGAACCTACACCTCGGCCACGCCGCCCGGAGACCTCCTCGACGCACTCGCCGACACGTGTGCCTGGCTGTGTGCCGCGTACGGGCTGGACCCGGAGGAGGCCATCGTCGGACACCGTGACTACAACTCGACCAACTGCCCCGGTGATGAGCTGTATGCGCTGCTGCCTCAGCTGCGCAGCGACACCGTGGGCAAGATGGCGAGCGTGCGGAGCGAACTCGACGGGGCCGTGGACCTGGACCTGCGCCCGGAACAGTTGCCGTCGTTCCCCGGGCGCCCGGAGGCCGAACGGGTTGCCGACCACTACCACGGTCCGACGATCGGTCAGCGCGAACCGGTCGCGTGACCCGTCACCGGGGCCGCTCGGCCCCGGTGACCAGCCAAGCGCCGCCCCGTGCCCTCAGCCCCAGGGTGAGGGCACGGGCCAGGATCCACACTGCGAAGGCCCCCCACAGGCCGACCAACCCCCACAGCTGTGACCCCGCCACACTCGGCAGGACCAGCGCGAAAGGCAAGAACGCCAGCATCGTCCACAGGGACGCCCACGCGAGGTAACGCTGGTCCCCTGCCCCCATCAGGACCCCGTCCAGCACCATCGTCACCCCACTCAACGGCTGTATCAGCGCCACCACGACCAACGAGGCCATGATCAGTGAGGACACGTGTGGGTCGTCGGTGAAGGGGACAGGTGCCCAGGGCAGCACCATGAGCACCACGACGGTGAAGACCAGGCCCGCCATCACACCCCACTCGACCATGCGACGGGTCGAGTTCCGGGTGCCTCGGACGTCGCCGGCGCCGAGGTAGCGGCCCACGATGGACTGTCCCGCGATGGCCACGGCGTCCATGGCGAAGACGAGCAGGGCCCAGATGTTGTAACTGACCTGGTGAGCGGCGATCGACTCGTCTCCGAGACGGGCGGCGACCGCTGTCGTGACCAGTGCGACCACGCGCATGGAGACGCTGCGCAGGAACAGCGCGAACCCGGCCGTCGCCGAGCGGCGCAGGCCGTACAGGCTCGGCGCCAGGGAGACCCCGTGCCCGCGGGCCGACCGGGCGATCGTGGCCACGTACCAGAAGGCCCCCGCCCCCTGCGCGATCACCGAGGACCACGCCGAACCGGCGATGCCCCAGTCCATGACGAGCACGAAGAGCGCACACAGGAGGGCGTTTCCCGCGTATGAGGCGACCGCTACCACGAGCGGGGTGCGGGCGTCCTGGAGGCCGCGCAGGACCCCGGTCCCGGCCATGATGATCAGTAGGAACGGAGTGCTCAGCAGGCTGATGCGCAGATAGGTCAGAGCGTAGGGTGCGACCTCGGGCGAGGCGCCGAGCATCTCGATCAGATACGGGCCCAGGGGCCACCCGATCCCGATGGCGGCGATACCGAGGAGTGCGGCCAGCCACAGACCGTCGACCCCGTCGCGCATCCCGCCGGGGATGTCGTCGGCCCCGAACTTACGAGCCACCGCGGCGGTGGTCCCATAGGCGAGGAAGATGCACACGGCCGCCAGGGTCAGCAGGACCTGCCCGGCCACCCCGAGCCCGCCGAGAGCCTGTGTGCCGAGGGTGCCGACGATGGCGGAGTCGGTGAGCAGGAACAGCGGCTCACTGATGAGCGCGAAGAACGTGGGGACCGCGAGTGCAAAGATCTCCCGGTCGTGGCGGTGCCGGAAGGGTGCGGCGGAGAGCAGTCTGGGCATGACGGGGCAAGATTACCGGACACCCGTTCGAGGGGATGGGTGAAGTTGTCCACAAGCCTGCGAAAGCCTGTGGACAACCTGTGGAAAGACCCTCTGTGAGGCATCTGGCACCCGGAGGTCACGAAGTACGTTTTCGCAGATCAAATAGGTCATGAGTGGGGCTTCGCAAAGTTATCCACAGGTGATGTGCACAACCTGTGTGCACAACGTCCCACGCAGTCCGGGACATGGTGGTGGAGGCGGTTGTCCACAGGCTCGTCCCGGGGTCCGGGAGGACCTCCGGATGGGGCATGCTGGAGAGGTCGTCATCGTCTCTGGGGGAGTAGTCCGTGAGCGTCGCCGAGGAACCACCCGAGGAACGCGGATACGAGCGCACCCCTCCCCACGACATCCAGGCGGAGCAGAGCGTCCTGGGCGGCATGCTCCTGTCGAAGGACGCCATCACGCAGGTCGTGGAGATCATCCGGTCCGCCGACTTCTACCGGCCCGCACACCAGATCGTCTACGACGCGGTCGTGGACCTGTTCTCCCGTGGTGAGCCCGTCGACGCCATCTCCGTCAACGCCGAGCTCACCAAACGCGGCGAGGTCACCCGGGTGGGCGGTGCCCCCTATCTGCACACCCTCACCGAGGCGATCCCCACCGCCGCCAACGCCGGCTACTACGCCAAGATCGTCTCCGACCGGGCGATCCTGCGCCGCCTCGTGGAGGTGGGCACCCGCATCGCGCAGATCGGCTACACCGGAGACGGCGAGGTCGACGACCTCGTCGACCACGCCCAGGCCGAGATCTACCGGGTCGCAGAGAAGCACACCGGCGAGGATTACCTCGCCCTCGCCGACATCATGCCCGGCGCCCTCGACGAGATCGAGGCGATCGGCGCCCACGACGGCAGCCTCACCGGTGTCCCCACAGGCTTCGCCGACTTCGACGCCCTCACCAACGGCCTCCACCCCGGGCAGATGGTGATCATCGCCGCCCGCCCGGCCGTGGGCAAGGCACTCGCACTCGACACACCAGTGCCCACCCCTGACGGGTGGACGACCATGGGCCAGGTGCAGACCGGGGACCGTGTACTGGCCTCGGACGGGAGTCCGACCGAAGTGGTGGCCACGTCCGAGGTGATGACGGATCGTGAGTGCTACGAGGTCGTCTTCGACGACGGCACGGTGGTGACCGCTGATGCGGAGCACTTGTGGCTGACCCGCACCCGTGCGTCGCGACGTGCTGCGCAGGAGGAGCGAGCGGCCGATGGCGGAGAACCCCGAGCTCTCCCCGAGGTCCGCACGACACGGGAGATCGCCCGTACCCAGAGGTTGGAGACCGCAGACCGCCCCCTCAAACACTCGGTGGAGAGCACTGGGCCTCTGCAGCTCCCTGAACAGGACCTTCCGGTGCCTCCCTACGTACTCGGGGCATGGCTCGGTGGCGAACACTCTGCCGCGGCGCTGATCACCGATGTCGATCCCGAGGTGATCACCAATATCGAGGCCACCGGTCTGGTGGCCAAACCGGTGGGCACCGACGGACACGCATACGGCGTCTTCCTGCCGGAGGAGCAGGGGGAGATCGCCCCGCGTTCCTGCGTCGTGTGCGGAAAGTTCGTGCCCGCGCTGCCGCACGTGCGCAGTTGTGGTCAGTCCTGTGAGGGCAAGGCCGGTTTCGGGTCCGATCCGGTCCCACACGCAGCGTGCGACTGCGGTGACCCCTGTTTCGCGCGCTACTCCCGGTGCGGGGACTGCATCACGGATCACGGGAGTATGCAGGCCCTGCTCAGAGGGCTCGGGGTGCTGGGGAACAAGCACATCCCTCAGCAGTACCTACGGGCCTCTGAGGGCCAGCGACGAGCCCTGCTCGCGGGGCTGCTGGACACTGGCGGGGCGGTGAACGCCAGTGGATCCGTCCAGTTCGCCGTCTGCGACCGGCGCTTGGCCGAGGATTTCCGGGAACTCGCACACAGCCTCGGTCACCGGACCGGAATGTCCACCGAGAGCGTGCAGGGAAGGAACGAGCACACCTCGACCTGCTACACGATCACCTTCGGGTCCACGGCCGGGGTCTTCGGTATCGAGCCGAAACAGCGTGCACATCGGGTCCGTGGTGAAGGGAGTTCGTACGCACGGACCGGATCCAGGTTCATCCGCGAGGTACGGCCGGTGCAGAGCGTTCCGGTCCGTTGCATTCAGGTGGACCACCCCGATCGCCTGTTCCTCGTGACGCGGTCGATGGTTCCGACGCACAACTCGACACTGGCCCTGGACTTTGCTCGGGCGGCGTCCATCAAGAACGACATGACCTCGGTCTTCTTCAGCCTGGAGATGGGGCGGAACGAGATCGTCATGCGCTTGCTCTCGGCCGAAGCGCGGGTTCCGCTGCACACGATGCGGTCCGGTCTGATGACCGACGACGACTGGACCCGGCTGGCCAGACGCATGGGAGAGGTGGCCAACGCGCCCCTGTTCATCGACGACTCCCCGAACATGTCGATGATGGAGATCCGTGCCAAGGCGCGCCGTCTCAAGCAGCAGCACGACCTCAAGCTCATCGTCGTCGACTACCTCCAGCTCATGAGCGCCTCCGGCCGGGTGGAGAGCCGGCAGCAGGAGGTCTCGGAGATGTCGCGTTCCCTCAAGCTCCTCGCCAAGGAGCTGGAGGTTCCGGTCGTGGCACTCTCACAGCTCAACCGTGGTCCTGAACAACGCACCGACAAACGCCCACAAGTGTCGGATCTTCGCGAATCGGGCAGCATCGAGCAGGACGCCGACATGGTGATCCTGCTGTACCGCGAGGACGTGCACGACAAGGAGTCACCGCGCGCGGGCGAGGCGGACATCATCGTGGCCAAGCACCGCAACGGTCCGACCGCGGACGTCACCGTCGCCTTCCAGGGGCACTACAGCCGCTTTGTCGACATGGCGCCGGGCTGATGGAGCGACGTGTCGCCACGGCATCAGGTCTCTGAAGCACCGTAACCACAGGACCACCTGCGGTTATATCGGTCCGTCCACAAGTCGATTTTTGTGTGAACCAAAAAGTCGACAAAGAGCTACGTCGACATGGCGCCACGACGAGCGCCTCAGGATGTAGGAGCTCCCGCCGGTGCTCGGTGGATCCTCGCGGCCGGATTTCCGGGCTGGGCCGGCCGGTGTCCTCCGGGTGCGGTCCGGAGCGTGCCGTGCCCGCGCGGGAGCGGCCGGGCAGGTTTCGGACACCGAATGCGGCCGCAAGTGCGGGGCCGGATGGAGCCCCTCCTGCCGAGTTCTGCGCGAGGTGTCCCGCGCGGCCCGGATGCCGGCGGACCCGTGAGAGCAGGATCACTGTCGCTGTGCGGTCGGGTGGCTGTATTCAGACAGCCGGAACCCGATTAATCGACGGGCTGATTTGTCGACAAAACGATGCGGGAGCGCTGTCTGTACATACGCGTCAGGCCCCCGCCCGGTTCGGGCGGGGGCCTGTGCGAGTGGTGGGCCGCTGTCGGGTGAAGCGCCGTGCGGGCCGCGGGGGTGTCAGAACCAGCGGGCCTCGGGGCGGGTGCGCCCGTTCTCGTCGGTCACGAGGACCCAGTGCATGATCGGGTGCCCTGAGCTGATGCGGTCGGCGTCCTCGCGGGGCTGCGGGACGGCTGCGGGGCCGCTGCCCAGGCCGGAGAGTCGGCGGGTCGTGGCGGCTGAGCGCGTGCTTCGCCGGGAGTGGGAGCGAGTGGGCTGAGGTGCACGTTCGGTCCGGCGCGCCATGATGACCCCTCTCGTTTCCGTGTCAGATGATCTAAGTTAACCCTTCGTTCACCTTGGAGTCAATCGCCCGGGCGGTGAGAGCCGGGATTCCACGGGTGGATCCGAGTCAAAGTGAACGGAAGGTGAACGAGGAGCGAACCCGTGCGACCGGTGCGGAAACGACGAGAGCACCCGCCGCAGCGGGTGCTCTCGTCATCGCTCTCGTGCGTGGAGGAAGGCCTCACTCCTTGAAGATGAGCCCCACGACCTCCAGGTAGAGCTGTTCCGGGTACGGGATGAAGTTGATCTTGCTGAGAGCCTGGTCCTGACCGGCCGACTCCATCACGAACGTCCCGTAGCCGAGGAAGCGGCCGACCAGGGTGCGCTCGAAGCGCATGTCGGTGACCTTGCCGAGCGGCATCATGTTCACCTGCCGGGTGATGAGGCCCGTGGTGAGCAGGAGCCTCGCCGAGGTGATGACGAAGTAGTCCACCGACCACTCGGCCACCCGCCACACGAACCACACCAGGATCAGCAGCCACAGCCACCAGATGATGGCCAAGCTCGCCGTGCTGTCGGCGATCGCCGTGTTGCTGAGGATCCCGGCCACGATCAGGGCGGCGAGCACTACGCTGATGGGCCCGATGAGCACGGCAGGATGCCTGCGGATGGTCACCACGTCCTGCTCATGGGGGAGCAGGTAGCGGTTGACCGAGGCAGGTGCGCTGTTACTCGACGCTACGAGGCGCATGCCGGCCGACCAGCCCTAAGGAAGCAGCGCGTTGACGAAGCGGGACATCGCTTCCGCGCCGCCCATGAGCGCGTCGAGGCCGCTCTGGATCACCCCGGCGGCGCTCTCCGGCTGCGTGAGCAGATAGAACGCCACAAAGGCGATGAGCGCGTATCCGCCCCATTTCTTCAACTTCGCCACGTCTGACTCCCCTTGGAATCCACCTGCCCACTGGCCCAGCAGAGATTGTTCCACCGACCATGGTGCCCGTAAAGCCAGTGCTACACCATCGGCGTGGCGTTATGTCGGACGTTCGACGCTTGCCGAAACTGTCCTTTTCCGGTGCTGCTGGTAACCCTGTGAAAGAGGGTCCGTAACCCGTGTGCGCAGGTCAGCGCTGTTCGTTGAGGGCCAGGGCCAGAACCTGCAGATGCTGGCGGGCGATGCGTTCCACCAGCTCGGGCGTGGCGTTCCCGGTGACGTCCTGGGCTCCGTGATGGGCGGCGTTCACGCACCTGGTCACCGTCGCCGTGTGGTGCACACCGTTGAACTCCGATTCCAGCCGGTGGACCACCGGGGCGAAATGCGAGTCGCGGGAGATGTGGGGCGTCGAAGGGGAGGGGTTCTCCGGCATCTCACTCCTTGGGGCTCTTGTGGGGTTTGTTGCGCACCGTATGCGCTTCGGGGCCGTGCGTAGCCCATGGAGGGTTGCTTGAACGTCCGCTGCGAAGTGCGGTCGGTCCCGGGGGAGGAGGTTCGGCTACGCGCTGTGTGGGGTTCTTTTCGGTCCGGCGGGTTTGCCCTGTTAAGGGCGGTTCTCAACCATGATCACTCGTGTCTGTTACGTTCCCATCTCGAATCGAATTCGGCTAATGCAGCAGGGGGTTGCGGTCTGGTTGACCCGCTGCTTCGACCTGGGTCGATGCACGTTACCAGTGTGCCATTACCCGTCTTTCGGGCCTTCATTCACGCGCCCGAAAAATGGACCGAAAAAGCGCCCAACGGGTGACCGCTGGGCGCTCGGAGCGAGGAGGGGCCGTCGGCTCAGTGGCAGCCGTACAGGCGGTCGCCTGCGTCGCCCAGGCCCGGGACGATGTAGNGACCACACGCAGGGTGGCTCCGTGATCGGGGTCGAGCGATTCCTCGAGCTGCTGCTCGACGGCGGTCAGGCCCTCGGGGGCGGCCAGCAGGCAGAGGGCGGTGATGTGGTCGGCCCCGCGCTCGACCAGCAGCTGCAGGGCCGCGGCGAGGGTGCCGCCGGTGGCCAGCATCGGGTCGAGCACGTAGATCTGGCGGCCCGACAGGTCCTGAGGGAGGCGGTCGGCGTAGGTGGCCGGCTGGAGAGTCTCCTCGTTGCGGGCCATGCCGAGGAAGCCGACCTCGGCGGTCGGCAGTAGACGGGTCATGCCGTCGAGCATGCCCAGGCCGGCGCGCAGGATCGGGACGACGAGGGGAGTGGGGCGGGTGAGCTGGGTTCCGGTCGCCCGTGTAAGCGGGGTATCGAGGGTGACCTCGCTCACTCGTACGTCGCGGGTGGCCTCGTAGGCGAGCAGGGTGACCAGCTCGTCGGTGAGGCGCCGGAAGGTCGGGGAGTCGGTCCGCACGTCGCGCAGGGTGGTCAGCTTGTGCGCCACCAACGGGTGGTCGACGACCAGGGTTTCCAAGGCATTCTCCGGTTGAGCTGGGCTGACGGGACGGTGGCTGGGGAGAAATGGGCGTGCCCGAGTCTAAACGCGAGGTCCGTCCGCGCCGTCGCAGCGCGGAGGTCACATGCGTCGCACCACTCCCGTACCGATCGTCCGCACCCCCTGGCAGACAGCAGCGCGCGCCCCTTACCCTTCGGGTCCGGTGGTGGCCTGTGGACGGGGGCGGGCGCACGAGCCCACCCCTGTTCGGGCGCCGCCGAGCACTGATTGTGGACAAGGACGACAGGAGGCGCGGGGTGATCGTTACCATGGCTGTCGCAGGGGCGATCCGGGGTTCCGTCGTCCGCACCGATGCACCGGCCGGGTTGGGGTGGCGATGACAGTACTCGATCATGGTGACGACGATTCGGGCGATTTCGCCGCCGTCGCCTACAGGGAAGAGGAGTACTGGGACGTCGATCTGCTCCCTGTCGCCCTCACCCAGGACCTCAAGGGGCTCATCCACGCCCTGCGTCAGCAACCCAGCATCAGCGGCTCGCTCGGTCTGGTCTCGATCGGCGACGACTTCTTCATCATCGTGCGGGTCTACGGTGAGGAGACCTCCCTCTTCCTCTCCGACGTGACCGCCTCGGTCGACTGGGAGATGGCCCGCGACGTCCTGGACGAACTCGGGATCGACGTCCCCGACGACGACGACCTCGACCAGGTCCTGCCCGCGGGCGACCTGTCGATCGTGGCCGATCTCGGCCTGGACGAGATGGAGCTGGGCGCCCTTGCGGGCGACCTCGACCTGTACCCCGACGAGGTCTTGGCGAGTGTCGCCGAGCGGTTGGGATTCGCCCAGTCCTTCCAGCGTGTCCTTGATGGGATGGGGTAAGGGAGTCCTGGAGTTCACCCCGGCAGAACAGGAGTGCACGCGGTGTCGACCTTCGCAGCCATCTTCGCCCCGGACGGGAAGGTGTGGCGGGGTACCGAGGTCGAGCTCGACGAAGCGGACGTGATCGACGACATCACCGATCTCATGGTCGACTTCGCGGTCGACCGCGGCGGTGACGAGGCCCTCCTCCTGGTTGAGGCCGACGACGAGTGGTTCGCGATCGTCCGGGCCGAGGACGGCGGAGAGGAACCCCGGATCTATCTTTCCGATGCCCGTGTGGTGCACGATCATCCCGTTGCCTCGGTGTTGTCGGAGGCAGGCGGGCTGGGTGCGCCGCCGCCGTCCGAGAGCGCCGGTTCGCGTCCCAACCCGGTCCCCGACGGTGACGGAGACCTCCTCACCGATCTCGGCGTGACCGAGGACGAGCTGCGGGACCTGGCTTCGGGCGGCGGTGTGCTGCCCAGCGATGTGTTGGCCGTGGTCGCCGAGCGGGCCGGGTTCGCCGACCTGCTGGACGGTATGAGGCTCTGAGGCGATGGACCGGGACCTCGTCGACGCCGCCTTGCGCCTGGCCCTGCTGGAAGGTGAGCGTGCGCTGGAGACGGGTGACGTCCCCGTGGGCGCGGTGGTGCTGGGTGCGGACGGCGCGGTCCTGGGTACCGGTCGCAACGAGCGCGAGGCGACGGGCGATCCCACGGCCCACGCGGAGGTCCTGGCGTTGCGGGATGCGGCGCGTGTGCGGGGCGAGTGGCGTCTGTCGGGGTGCACCCTGGTCGTGACGTTGGAGCCCTGCACGATGTGCGCGGGGGCGACCGTGCTCTCGCGTGTGGACCGGTTGGTCTACGGGGCGCGCGACGAGAAGGCAGGGGCTGCCGGATCGGTGTGGGACGCGGTGCGTGATCCCCGCCAGAACCATCGGCCGGAGGTGCTGCCGCCCGACCTCGTGGGGGAAGACGTGACGGCCGAGTGCTCCGGTCTGCTCTCCCGATTTTTCGCACGGCGCAGGATCCTGTAGAGTTCCTCTCGGTGGAGTCGCCTAGTGGCCGATGGCGCCCGCCTCGAAAGCGGGTAAGGGGCAACCCTTCGAGGGTTCGAATCCCTCCTCCACCGCCACCAAGCCGCCCCCGGCACTGCCGGGGGCGGCTTTTTTGTGTCCGCTCCGGGCACCGTGCCGTCATCGTGAATTTTGTGCCCCGAGTGGTTACTGTGGGTTTTTGTTCGATTACTCAAGGCAGTAACCCATGATGGGGGGCGTCACAGTATGGCTCTGACATGGGCGGACGGGCTCCGACGTCGAACGCTTCGATTGCGCCGGAGGGTCCCCAGGAAGGCATTGCTCCTGGCGGTGGCGGCCGCGGCCCTCGTTGTCGTCCTCGTCGCTCCGACACCCGTTGCCATGGTGACCGCATTCCTCTTCCCCGCCGCGGGGATCTGGCTGCTCGGCACCGAACTGGCCGCGCTGCGCCGCGAACGCAGGGTGCGGGAGCACGGCCGCCGGCACCGTGCTGAGGAGCGCCGCAGGGAACAGGAATCGGAGAACCGCCTGCGCGAGCTGGAGCACCGCCTGTGGAAGGGGGAGTCGGGGGCCGCGGGCGAGGGGCTGCGCGAGTACGCCCTCGACGCCGTCCACGGGCTCGAACGGCGCTCGCGCGCCCTCGACGACCTGGGTGCCTGGTATGAGCACGCCGGCCACGCGGACCGCGCGCGGCAGGCCCGGCGTTCGGCCCTGCTGACCGACTCGTCACCGCCGAGCTCCGAGCGGGTGAGGTCGGTGCTGGGTGATCGCGGGGAGACCCTGCACTTCGACGTGCTGATGGTCTCGCACTTCGGTCTTCCCGGGGGGACGACGGGCAGCAACGCGCAGGAGATCGAGGCGCAGACCCGCGCCGGGCTGAGGACGGGGCTGCTGCACCACCCCGTCACCGAATGGAACCGCCGGAAGCCCATCAGCCCCAAGATCCTGCGTCTGGTGGACGGGGACCGCGTCCAACTCGTGCACTGGAGCGACCGGATCACCTGCGACCTGTTGATCTTCCGGCATCCGAAGGTCTGCGACGTCATCGCCGACGATCTCCCGGAGGTGGAGGCAGCCCACACCGCGCTGATCATCAACCAGCCCCCGTACCGGTACTACGGAGTGGACGGTGCCGGCGAGGAGATCTGGGACACCGCCCGTGTCCACCGCAACCTGCGGGAGCGTTTCGGGCCGCACACTTGGTACCCGATCGGACCGGCGGTGCGAGACGCGCTCGTGGCCCACCACCTGGGCGAGCTCCCGGACATGCCGCTCGCGTCCTGGGACTGGGTCAACATCATCGACATGGACGAGTGGGCGCGCCCCGAGCCGCGTCCCTTCGACGGAACGGTGCGCATCGGTCGGCATTCGCGCGACCACGTGTCCAAGTGGCCCGAGACCCGCGAGCTCCTGGAGGCCGCCTACCCGTCCGCCGAGGGTTACGAGTACCGGGTACTGGGCGGTGCGGAGAGCCCGGAACGCCTGCTCGGCGGGTTGCCCGACCACTGGACGGTGCACCCGTTCGACAGCGTCCCGGCGCGGGACTTCCTGCACGACCTCGACGTGTACGTGTACTTCACCTCCACCGACTACGTGGAGGCCTTCGGGCGATCGCCCCTGGAGGCGATGGCGGCCGGTCTGCCGACCGTGTTGCCCCGGCAGTTCAAACCGCTCTTCGGTGACGCCGGCATCTACACCGAACCCTCGGGCGTGGGGGCCGAGGTCGACCTGCTCATGACCGATCGGGAACACCACGCGCGCTGTGTCGAACGCGCCCGACAGGTGGTCCGGGACCGGTTCAGCTACGACGCGCACCTGCGACGGCTCGGCGACGTGGGGGTCCGCGCTGTGCGCCCTGTGTGAGGAACCGTGTGGTCCGGCCGCGATGCTTCGATGGGAGACGACGATGACCCCGAATCCGCGAGCGCTGCTCGCCGACCTCCGGCGGCGGATACGCCGCCACGTCTCGATGCGGACGGCTTTCGCCGTGTCCGCCGTGTGTGTGACCCTGCTGGTCGTACTCGTCGGCGGGAGACCCGCGCTCGCCGCGGCCAGCCTGTTCNTGGCCGTGCTGCGCCGGGAGGAACACGCGGCGGCCACGTCCGGTTCCGCCAGCGGCCGCGGCAGAGCCGACCAACAGGCGGTCGATCGGATGCGCCGACACCTGTGGGGCGGGTTCTCCACGACCGCGCTGGCAGAACTACGAGAGTTCTCCGCCGATCCGACCCGCACCCCGGAGTCCCGTGCAGCGGCGCTGTCGGCGGCCGCTGACCGGCACGCGTCGGTCGGTGAGACCGACCGCGCGGGAGCGCTGCGCCACGCCGCCCTGCTCTCCGACCCCCGGCCCCCAGGGCTCTCCGTGCACCCCGAGCCGCTGCCGGACGGCCCCGTCCACGTCGACGTCCTTTTGGTCTCGGACTTCTGCAACCTGGGCGGGACGACGGGCAGCAACCTCCAGGAGGTGGCGGCCCAAGTGGCGGGAGGGTTGCGCACGGGCCTGCTGCACCACCCGTTCGACAACCAGAAACCGGGCAGGCCGGTCAACTCCAAGTTCAACCGGTTCGTGGACGGCGACTGTGTGCGGTACGTGCGCCCGGGCGAGCGGGTGACCTGCGACCTGATGATCGTGCGCCACCCGCGGAGCATCGAGAGCCTGCGCAAGGACCTCACACACGTCACACCCCGAGCCACGAAGCTCATCGTGAACCAGACCCCCTGCCGGTACTACGGGGACGACGGCCCCGGTGAGGTGGTCTGGGACGTCGCCGGGACCCACCGCGTGCTCCAGGACTGGATCGGCGATCACGAGTGGTGCCCGATCAGCCCGTTCGTGCGTCGCGCGCTCCTGGAGCACCACGGCGACGAGCTCGGTCCCGTGCGCCTGTCCGACCACGACTGGACCAACATCATCGACCTGGACGAATGGCGCCGGGAGGGCGGGCGCGAGCCGGACGGGGCGGTGCGGATCGGACGTCACTCGCGCGACCACGAGTCCAAGTGGCCGGAGACGCCCGAGCTGTTGATGTCGGCCTACCCCGCGGGGGAGGGGCGCGAGGTCCACGTGCTGGGCGGGACGTCCGTGCCGCGGCGGATGCTCGGCGGCCTGCCCGAGGGTTGGGTCACCTACCGCTACGACTCGATGCCGATCCCCGAGTTCCTGCGTGATCTGGACGTGTACGTCTACCAGACCTCCTCGGACCTGCTGGAGGCGTTCGGCCGTGCTCCCTTGGAGGCGATGGCTGCCGGGGTGCCGACGGTGCTCCCGCCCAAGTTCGAGGAGCTCTTCGGCTCGGCCGCCGTCTATGCGCCCCCGGGGCGTGTGGGTGAGGCCGTCGACTGGCTCGTGGCCGACCCCCACCGCAGCCGTCACCAGGTGGAACAGGCGTGGGAGGTGTTGCGGGACCGATTCAGCCACCAGGCGCACCTGCAGCGGCTCGCCGCGATGGGTGTGAGGGCCGGCGACCCGTTCCGAGGGGCGGGAACGGTTCCCGGCGGAGTTCCGGGCAGGTGAGGAGGGGACGTGGACGGACAGGTCAGCACGGTCGGACGGCAATTGTGGGGTGTGCGCGACAGTGTCCCCCTCACTCGGGTGACTGCGGTCGGTGGTGTGGCGGGGCTGATGGTGATCCTCTTCGCCGACCTGCGATTCGCGCCGGCCGCCGGGTTCGCGATGGTCGCCCGCGGACTGTTCTGGGTCGGCCGGTCGGTGGTGCGGCTGTGGCACTGGGAGGACGAGGATTCGGTCCGGTCCGGCCACGAGGCGCACCTGCGCCGGACAACCGGGCTCGGCGTGCGCCGGGAACGGGCTCTCCCGGATATCGGTTAATAACGGGCATATATGGAGGTCATTCCTTCTTCCGGTCAGCGTGTGGCGACCGGGAGGCGGATGTTCGCGCGGGAGGATCGGCGCCCTGGAGACCCGGCCGTGAGGCCGCGTTCCGCACGTCTTTGGGGGTAACAGTGGTCGGACGGTACGAACACCACGACGTCGTCGTGGTCGGCGCAGGGTTCGCCGGCCTCAGCGCCGCTCACGCACTGGCCGACGCCGGCCTGTCGGTCCAACTGCTCGAGGCCCGCCCGCGGGTGGGTGGACGCGCACTCACGCGCTACCTGGACGACGGCACCCAACTGGATCTGGGTGGGCAGTGGATCGGCCCCACCCAGATGCGCATCAACGAACTCGTGCAGCGCTACGGAGTGGAGATCTACCCCACTCCCGCGCACGGCGCTCCCGTCAACGACTTCGACGGCGACCGCCGCGAGGACCTGCTCCCGGAGGTCACCGAACTCCTCGGTTCCCTGGACGCGATGTGCCACCGAGTTCCCCCGGAAAGCCCGTGGGAGGCAGAGGAGGCGCGGCAGTGGGATCGAATGACGTTCGCGTCCTGGCTCGACGCCACCGGGCGTTCGGACGTGGCCACCCGGTACGTGGCGCGGGTGATCTCCGGTGGGCTCCTGGCGGGTTCCCCTACTGAGACCTCGGTTCTGGAAACCCTGTTCTACCTGGTCAGCGCCGGCGGTGTGCAGTCGTTGCTCGGGTACGAGGGCGGAGCGCAGGAGAGCCGGGTGGTCGGCGGGGCCCAGGTCATCGCCGACCGGATGGGGGCCGATCTCCCCGAGGGGGTGCTGCGCCTGAACGAGCCGGTCCTGCGCATCGAGTACTCCGACGACGGTGCCCGGGTGGAGACCACCGAGCACGCCTATCGTGCCGACCGGGTCGTGGTCGCTGTCCCGCCGGTGCTTGCGGGGCGGCTGCGCTACGACCCGCCTCTCCCCCCGCTCAAGGACGGTGCCCTGCAGAGGGTTCCCACGGGCACGGCGCTCAAGGTCCACGCAGTGTACGCGGAACCGTTCTGGCGTGATGCGGGGTTCTCGGGCATCTCCACCTCCGCGGGTGGGCTGCTCACCGAGACCGTCGACAACACCCCGCCCGGCGCGCCCAGGGCGGTGCTGACAGCGTTCACCTACGGTGACGAGGCCGTGGAACTGCGCCGCCACGACGCGGCTTCCCGGCGGGCGGCGGTGCTGGAACGGCTGGCGGAGCTCTTCGGCGCGCAGGCCCTGAGTCCGGAGGACTTCATCGAGTACGACTGGCTCGCACAGGAGTGGACCCGCGGGTGCTTCTCCGGCCACCTGACCACCGGCGCGGGCACGACGTTCGGGTCCGTCCTGCGCACACCGGTCGCGGCCCTGCACTGGGCGGGCACCGAGACCGCCACGGAGTGGAACGGCTACTTCGACGGCGCCGTGGCCTCCGGGCGGCGGGCCGCGGACGAGGTCGTCCGGGCCCTGCGTCCGTGAGCGAGGCGCTGGTCGGCCCCGGGGCAGGAGTCCCGGGGCCGACCGCTGTTCAGCCCCGGAACAGGGGGTTGACCGACCTCAGCACGGGCGCCGAGTCCAGCGCTCCGGTGTCGAGCGGTGCGTCGGTACGCACGGCCACGTGTGCGGCCGTCGTCGACCACGAGGGCCTCGTGCACGGCCTCGCTCGGGGCGGGCTTCGGGTCGGGGAGTTCCAACGCCTGTACGGCGCGTGCGGCGACGTCGGCGTCGAGGGGCGGCCCGGCAGCGTCAGGAACCCGCGCCCGATGCGCCCTTCTCCGGTGACTCCCCGGACAGCTCCTCGACGGCGCGGGAGAGCCAGGAGATCCACCCGGCCTCCACGTCGATGCCGCCGAGCAGAACGAGCCGCTGCAGGCGTTCCTGCTGTGTGGCGGGGCC